>DASZCH010000121.1:0-2480 GCA_035943235.1 Candidatus Acidiferrales bacterium | reverse complement strand
CACGCAGGCGTTGCCAGAAAGCGCGGCGGCGGTGGCGGCGGAGCGGACTTTCTTAAGCCAGGCGGAAGATCTGCCCGCCGCGCCGCATAGGCTCACTCGCTTGCTATTTTTTCTGGTCCAGTTGCTTTACCTCGGATTCTATATTGCCGCGCTGGCCAGATTGCCGGAGGCGCAATCGAGACTTGGCGGTTTTACAAGCCACGCGTTTTTCGTGTACGTCGTGTTAATTCTGACTGCCGCAGCGGGGATTCCGGTCCGCCTGTATCTGCTTTCCGCGATTGCATTCCACTACGACGGCTTGAGCAGGAAGTTCCAGAGGATTTTTCCATACGTGTCTCCGCTGGACGAAATCTGGGCGCTCTCTCCATTTCTGGTGGCGCAAGACATCGGGCTGGGCCTGTCACTCGCAGCCACTGCCGCCCTGGTATATTTGCCATTCGCGCAGCGCAGCCTCTTGTTGATGAGCGCGAGGGCTTCGGTTACTTCGGCTGAAAAGAAGCGATAAGAAAAATGCGTGTTACGGCTGTTCAAGGCGAGGTCTGGCAGTCGGCCTCTATTTCGCGGAGCAAGGAATAAAGGCGCGACAGAGGCAAGCCCATGACGTTGAAGTAGCAACCTTCAATGCGCGAAATAAATTTTCCGCCGTGGCCCTGGATGGCGTACGCGCCCGCTTTGTCGAACGGCTCGCCGCCGGCGATGTAATCCTCGATTTCCTTTTCGTTCAAGTGCGCGAACGTGACGCGCGTCCTTTCCACCGCGGTGCGCGCGGTTCCGTTTCCCGGCACGACTGCCAGGCCGGTGTAGACCTCGTGCGTTTTGCCGCTGAGACGGCGAAGCATTTCGCCCGCGTTCTCCGGTGACGAAGGCTTGCCGAGAATTTCGTTGTCGATCACAACGACGGTGTCGGCACCAACGATGACGCTGGAATCGCGCGCCAATTTATCTGAGAGCTGACAGCGGGTGGTGCGCGCCTTTTCTTCCGCAAGACGGAGAACGTAATCAGCGGCTGTTTCGTTTGGGCGGAGCGATTCATCGACACGCGGGGCCATAACTTCGAAAGCGAAACCGGCGTTGCGCAAAATCTCCGCGCGTCGAGGAGAAGCCGAGGCGAGGATGAGTTTGAATTTCTGTGGCACGACGGTGAGCCTAAATGACGACGGATTCCTGGTATTCGCCGAAGGTGCGGCGGAGCACGTCTGAAATTTCGCCAAGTGTGGCGTAGGATTCGACGGCCGAGAGGATGGCGGGCATAAGATTTTCCGTGGAGCGGGCGCGGCGCTCGACTTCGGCGAGGGCGGCTTTGGATTTTGCGGAGTCGCGGCGGGAGCGCAAAGCATTCAGGCGGGCAACCTGGGAGTTTTCACCTTCAGGATTGATGCGCATCGTGGGAATCGGCTTCCCTTCATTTTCGGTGAAGCGGTTCACGCCGACGACGACCACCTCGCCGCGCTCGACGGCTTGCTGATAGTCATAGGCGGCCTGCTGCACTTCCGCTTGCACGAAGCCCGTTTCGATGGCGCGAAGCATGCCGCCGAGAGCGTCGATTTTGGCAATATACTCCGAAGCCCCGCGTTCGATTTCGTTCGTCAGATGCTCGATGGCATAGGAGCCGGCGAAGGGATCAATGGTGTTCGTGACTCCGGTTTCGTGGGCGATGAGCTGCTGCGTGCGCAACGCAAGCAGGGCGGATTGTTCGGTGGGCAGCGCCAAAGCTTCGTCGAGGCTGTTCGTATGCAGCGACTGGCAGCCGCCCAGAACCGCGGCGAGCGCTTGCAATGCCACGCGCACGAGGTTGTTTTCCGGTTGCTGCGCGGTAAGCGTGGAGCCGCCCGTCTGCGCGTGAAAACGGAGCAGCAACGAGCGCACGTCCTGGGCGTGAAAGCGATCGCGCATCAGGCGAGCCCACAAACGGCGAGCAGCGCGGAATTTCGCGACTTCGTCAAGCAGGCCGTTGTGCGAGTTGAAGAAAAAGGAAAGCTGCGGCGCGAAGTCATCAACTTTCAGGCCAGCGGTCAATGCCGCGTCAACATACGCGATGGCATTCGCAAGGGTGAACGCGACTTCCTGCACGGCGGTCGAGCCCGCTTCGCGAATGTGATAGCCGGAAATGGAAATGGCGTTCCAGTTGGGGATTTCGGCGCGGCACCACGCGAAAATATCCGTAACGATGCGCATCGCGGGCCGGATGGGATAGATGTACGTGCCGCGCGCGATGTATTCCTTGAGGATGTCGTTCTGCACGGTGCCGGAAAGGCGGTGAAGGTTCGCGCCCTGTTTTTTTGCGACGGCGACGTACAACGCGAGCAAAATCGCCGCGGTGGAATTAATTGTCATCGAAGTCGACACGCGGTCGAGCGGAATGCCGTCGAAGAGCGTCTCCATATCTTCGAGTGAATCGATGGCCACGCCGACTTTGCCGACTTCGCCGCACGCGAGCGCGTGGTCGGAATCCATGCCGATTTGCGTGGGGAGATCGAAGG
>DASZCH010000120.1:0-11008 GCA_035943235.1 Candidatus Acidiferrales bacterium | reverse complement strand
CGCGCATCGGATCGATTCGTTCACCGCTCTGGCGGCATGGCGGAACCGTTCATGGTCCGGTGCCGCGAAAATACGGATATCGGTTGCCGCGCAAGATATTTCTGGGCGCGCTGAGGTCGGCGCTCTCGGCGAAGTTCGCGGACAACAAGCTTTTCGTCGTCGAAGACTGGCAGCTCGATTCGCACAAGACCAAGCCGTTCCGTCAAGCACTGACGCGGCTCGATGAAGACAGCCGGAGCCTGTTGCTCGTGGACGCGGCTGACAACGTGAACCTGGAACGCGCCAGCCGCAACATCGAAGGCGTGAAGCTGGTGCTCACCACGGCGATCCAGCCGTACGATTTGCTGCGGCACGAGGCGCTGGTGCTTTCGCGCGAAGCGGCGGAAAAGCTGAGCCGCGGATTGAGCGAAATGGAAGAGCCGGGGGGCGGTTCGGAGACGGTGCAGATCGAGCACGCGGCGAGATCGGAAAAGCCAGCGGCGAAATCCGGACACGCAAAGCACAAGGCCAAGCCGGCGGCAAAGAAGCGCGCAAAAGCCGAAAAGAAACCTGTGGCGAAGAAGCACGCGAAAGCCAAGCCCAAGTCGAAAAAGGACAAGGAATAGGCCATGCAGCCCTACGAAATCATTCGCCGGCCGATTATCACGGAAAAAGGCCTGGGCGTAAAAGAGACGCAGCTCACGGCGGTATTCGAAGTGGCGCGCGACGCCACCAAGACGCAAATCAAGGAAGCGGTGCAGACAGCGTTCAACGTGAAAGTCGCCGACGTGCGCACCGCGATATATCACGGCAAGCTGCGGCGGCGCGGGAAGTCCGAGGGTCATCGGCGCGACTGGAAGAAAGCCTATGTGAAGCTGGCTCCGGGCGAAAAGATGATGGAGTACGCGGAAAATATGTAGCCGGGAATTTTTAAGCCGGTCATTGGTTCAGGTAGTTGAAACCGGAACCATTCGACCGGAAGGCAAGAGGCAACAATGGCGCTAAAAACATTCAGACCGTATACGCCGTCACGGCGCTTCCTGACCATGCTCGACAAGAGCGAGATCACGAAGCAGGAGCCGGAGAAGTCCCTGGTCGAGCCGAAGAAGCGCACGGGCGGACGCAACGCCCACGGGGAAATCACTTCGTGGCACCGCGGTGGTGGGCACCAGAAGAAATACCGGCTGGTCGACTACCGGCGCGAAAAGACCGGAATCCCGGCGAAGGTTGCGGCCATCGAATACGATCCGAACCGCTCGGCTCGAATCGTCCTGCTGCATTACGCGGACGGCGAGAAGCGCTACATTCTGCATCCCGTGGGCCTGGAAGTTGGCATGACGGTGCAGAACGGCGCCGCGGCGGACATTCTGCCCGGCAATGCTTTGCCGATTCGCAATATCCCGCCCGGCACGATGGTACACAACATCGAACTCTCGCCCGGGAAAGGTGGGCAATTGGTGCGTTCCGCGGGCGGCGCGGCGCAATTGCTCAGCAAAGAGGGAGACATCGCGCTGATCAAGCTGCCGTCGGGCGAGACGCGCAAGTTTTCTTTGGATTGCATGGCGACGGTCGGCCAGCTCGGGAATTTGGACCATGAAAATGTTACTTACGGTAAGGCAGGACGCACGCGGTGGCACGGCCGACGGCCAACGAATCGCGGCGTGGCGATGAATCCGGTGGATCATCCGCACGGCGGCGGCGAGGGACGCGTGAAGGGCAACCATCCGCAAACGCCATGGGGCTTTCCGACTTTGGGCGCGAAGACTCGCAAGCGGAAGGCTTCCGACAGGCTGATCGTGCAGCGGCGAAAGCCTTAACGATTTTTGTACGCAGTGAACAATGAAGTAGGCGGTGAAGGAAAATACATGATCCCGACGCGGCGGGTGATTGAAGGCGGAGCAATGAGCGCTACACGAACAACTCGAAGGACGTCACGGCGCGTCGCGCGCGCTTCCAAGCGGGTTCGTCCCGCGGCGAAGCCGGCCCGGAAACTGAAGGTCGTGATCCCGCAGCCGCAAGTGATGTACCGGATTTGCAAGCCCGGCTGGGCGGTGATTGTTGAGAAGACCCCCAACGCACAGGGAACGCGTTTTGTGTGCCCGTTCTGCCCCGTATCGCATCGCGTTCCGGGGCCAGTGCGCGGTTTTCGCAGGATGCGCCGCGCGCAGTGGGTGAAGCTGCGCCGCGTCGGGGAATAGCGCGGGAATAGCACAGGATAAGAGGACAAATGCCACGCTCGCTTAAAAAAGGCCCGTTCATCGATGAGCCGCTTCGCGTAAAAATCGAAGGGATGAACGCGCGAAACGAAAAGAAAGTAATCAAGACGTGGTCGCGGCGCTCCACGATTCTGCCGGAAATGATTGGGCACACAATCGCGGTGCACAACGGGCGGAAGTTCATTCCCGTGTATGTGACGGAGCAGATGGTGGGGCACAAACTGGGCGAATTCGCGCCCACGCGCACGTTCAAGGGCCACGCAGTGAAGGCCGCGCTCGAAAGGGCGGCGGCAGCGGCGGGCGGCGCTCCGGGTGGAGCAGCGCCAGCGGGCGGCGCGCCAGCAGGCGGAGGCGCAGCTCCGGCAGCGCCGAAAGGATAAGAAAGGGAAACTTGCATGGCGCCTGAGACACTTACGCACGGTTCGCTTGAGGGCATCGCCAACGCGCGTTTCATTCGCGTTTCACCGCAGAAGGCGCGCCTGGTGATCGATTTGATTCGCGGCCATCGCGCCGCCGAAGCGCTGCAGATCCTGCAATTCACAAAGAAGCGCATCGCGCGCGAAATCGGCAAAGTGCTGCACAGCGCCATCGCCAACGCCGAGCACAAGGCGGATGAATCGGGCGAGTCGCTCGACGTGGACATGCTGTGGGTGACGCGCTGTTTTGTGAACGAAGGGCCGCGCTGGAAGCGGTTGCGCACGGCGCCGATGGGCCGCGCGTTTCGCTATCAGAAGCGCACGAGCCACATTGTGGTGGAGGTGGCGGAGCACGCGCGCGCGGCGGAAGATCGCGTGAAGGCGGCGGAAGCCGATCGCGCGGCGTCGAAGGGCATCAAGGGCGCGGTGCGCAAGGCGCGCAAGACGCTTGAGGATCGCGCCAAGCAGGCCAAGAAGGCGCAGAAGAAGAGGAAGTAGAGTTTTCACGGGCGGGAGGATCGATTGGGTCAGAAAACGCATCCGTACGGTTTCCGGCTGGGCTACAACAAAACGTGGAAGTCGCGCTGGTTCGCGAAGAAAGATTACGCGGACCTGCTCCACGAAGACGTTCAGCTGCGAAAAGAGTTGAAGGAAAAGCTGAAATCGGCGGGCGTGAATTCGATCGATATCGAGCGCGCCGCGAACAAGCTGGTGGTGCGGATTTACACGGCGCGGCCCGGCATTATTATTGGACGCAAGGGCGCGGAGATCGACAAGCTGAAGGCCGAGGTGCAGAAACGCACGAAGCGCGAAGTGCATATCGATATTCAGGAAGTGCATCGCCCGGAGCTCGACGCGCAGCTGGTTGCGGAATCGATTGCGTTGCAGCTTGAAAAGCGCGTGGCCTTCCGCCGCGCGATGCGCAAGGCGGTTGACTCGGCGTTGCGCTTCGGTTGCAAGGGAATCAAGGTGCGCGTGGGCGGCCGGTTGAACGGCGCGGAAATCGCACGCAAAGAATGGTATTTGCAGGGGCGCTTGCCGCTGCAAACGTTGCGCGCGGACATTGATTTTGGGTTCGCGGAGGCCCGCACCACGTACGGCGTGATTGGCGTGAAGTGCTGGGTTTACCAGGGCGAGAACGCTCCGGAGCGCAAACGCGCCGAAGAGCGCGCCGCGCAAGCAGCCAACGCGTAGAGTGTGCTTTTGCAGCGATGATTTTTTCGTAACGGAGTAAGGACACGCAATTATGTTGATGCCGAAAAAAGTGAAGTACCGCAAGCAGCAGCGCGGCCGGCGCTCGGGAAAAGCGTGGCGTGGCGGCTCGCTGGCTTTCGGCGAATACGGTCTGAAGGCGCTCGAGCCGGCGTGGATTACCGACCGGCAAATCGAAGCCTCCCGCGTGGCCATCACACGCTTCATCAAGCGCGGCGGTAAATTGTGGATTCGGATATTCCCGGATAAGCCGTTCACGAAGAAACCGGCCGAGACGCGCATGGGCAAGGGCAAAGGGCCGCCCGAGCATTGGGTGGCCGTGGTCAAGCCGGGACGCGTGATGTTCGAGATGTCAGGAGTGGATATCGCCTCGGCGAAGGAAGCGATGGAATTGGCGGCGCACAAGTTGCCGATCCGGACGAAGTTCGTAAGCCGTGCGGAGGAGCTCTGATGGCGGATCGCATGGAAGAGTTCCGGCCCATGAACCTGAATGAACTTGAGATTCGGGCGCACGAGTTGGGCGAGCAGATTTTCCGGCTGCGCTTTCAGTTGACCACGGGGCAGTCGGAGAGCGTTAAGAAGCTTCGCGAAGCGCGGCGCGATTTGGCGCGGGTCAAGACGCTGGTTCGCCAGCAGGAATTGGGCATTCATTCCTCGGCGCCGAAAGCGAAGGGCGAAGCGCAAGCCAAGAAACCCAAAAAGGCGGCGCACGACAAGCGCGGCCACAAGAAGCACGGCGCCAAGGAATCAAAGGAAGAGTAAGGACTCGAAGGAATAATGAGGATCACAGATGGCCAGTGAAGCGGGAACAGGCGCGGTCGAATCCCAAGGCAGTCGTGGCGCGCGTCAGCAACTCGTCGGAATCGTGACGAGCTCCAAAATGCACAAGACAATCGTGGTGAAGGTGACGCGCACGGTGCAGCATCGCAAGTACCTGCGCGTGATTCGCCACAGCAAGAAATACTACGCGCACGATGAGCAAAACGAAGCGCGCCCCGGCGACACGGTTCGCATCGTCGCCAGCAGGCCGCTGTCGCGGCTGAAACGCTGGCGGCTGGCGGAAATCGTGGCCCGCTCGACGCGCGTAGCGTGACGCTTTCGGAAATGAGGGAGCACTAGCATGGTTCAGATGCGCACGTGGCTGACCGTCGCCGATAATTCCGGCGCGCGTCAATTGACGGCCATTCTTCCGCTGGGCGGCGACGCGGGACTGGTGGCGGGATTGGGCGACGTTGTCACCGCATCGGTGAAGGAAGCGGCGCCCGATAGCCAGGTGAAGAAGGGAACCGTGGTGAAAGCAGTAGTGGTTCGCACGCGCAAGGAGCATCGCCGGAAGGATGGTACGTACATCCGCTTCGACGACAACGCCGCCGTGCTGATCAACGAAGCGGGCGAGCCCGTGGGCACGCGCGTCTTCGGCCCCGTGGCGCGCGAACTGCGGGAGAAGAAGTTCACCAAGATTATTTCACTTGCGCCGGAGGTTTGGTAGTCATGCGTCATCGTGAAGCGAAACAAAAGCCGCGGCCGGTGCTGATTCGGCACGGCGACACGGTAAAAATAATGTGCGGGCGCGACAAGGGAAAGACCGGGCGCGTGCTTTCCGTTGACCCGATCAAGCGGCGCGTGACCATCGAGCACGCAAATATTATCAAGAAACATACGCGGCCGAATCCGTCGAAGAATATTCGCGGCGGTATTTTGGATAAAGAAGGCCCGATGGACGTTTCGAACGTGATGATTCTTTGCCCGTCCTGCGGAAAGCACGCGCGCATGGGCACGAAGATCATGTCCGACGGGACCAAGTCTCGGACTTGCCACCGGTGCAACGCAGCCATCGAAAATTAAGGATTAAGGGCAAATCATGATTAGCCGTTTACACGAACGTTACCGTAAAGACGCCTTGCCGGCGCTATCGAAGCGCTTCGGTTATACGAACACGATGGCCGTGCCGCGGTTGCAGAAGATCACCGTGAACATCGGGCTGGGTGAGGCCAGCCAGAACGTCAAGCTGCTCGACGTGGCCGTGCAGGAGCTGGGCCAGATCACGGGACAGAAGCCGGTAATCACGCGCGCGAAGAAGTCGATTGCGAATTTCAAGATCCGCAAAGGCATGCCCATCGGCTGCATGGTTACGCTGCGCGGAGAGCGCATGTACGAATTTCTCGACCGGCTGGCGAATATCGTTCTGCCGCGCGTGCGCGACTTCAAGGGCTTGCCGGGGAATTCCTTCGATGGCCGCGGAAATTACACCCTGGGATTGAAAGACCAGCTTGTGTTCCCGGAGATTGATTACACGCGCGTCGACAAAATCAAGGGCATGAACATCACGCTGACTACGTCGGCGAGGTCGGACGAAGAGGGCCGCGAACTGCTGAAACTGCTGGGCGTTCCGCTGCGGCCATAAACGCAGCAGAGTTGAGACGAGAGGGTTAAAGGACAAACGATGGCGACCACCGCACGATGCGCCAAGATGAAGAAGAAGCTGAAGTACAAGATTCGCGTCCGCAACCGCTGCCGCATTTGCGGGCGGTCGCGCGCATTTTTACGGAAATTCGAAATGTGCCGCATCTGCTTCCGCGGGCTTGCGCTCAAGGGCGAAATTCCTGGCGTGACCAAGGCCAGTTGGTAAGGACAACATTGAGTAAGGACAATAGATGAACACCGACCCGATTGCTGACATGCTGACCCGGATTCGCAACGCCGTGCGCGCGCGCCACCCGCGCGTTGATTTGCCGTCGTCGAAGCTGAAGATCGAAATTGCGCGCATCTTGAAGGAAGAAGGCTACGTTTCCACCTACAAAGTGGTGGACGAGAACAAGCAAAAAGTGCTGCGCGTTTTTTTCCGCTATACCAGCGACAAACGCAGCGTGCTGACGGATTTGAAGCGCATATCGCGTCCCGGCTGCCGGCGCTACGTCGGCAAGACGGGAATTCGCCCTGTCGTGGGCGGTATGGGCGTCGCGATACTTTCCACGCCGCGCGGAATCATGACCGGACAGACCGCACGCAAAGAAGGCGTGGGCGGCGAAATCTTGTGCGAGGTTTGGTAGAGCCATGTCTCGAATTGGAAGAAAACCGATACCGCTTCCTGCCGGCGTGAAGGTGCAAATCGCCGCGGATACCATCGAGGTTCAAGGCCCGAAGGGCAAAATGCACGTCCCAGTGCCGGGCAGAATCAAGTTCGACCAGAAGGACGGCCAATTGATCGCGTCGCGGCAAAACGAGTCGCAGCGCGCGCTGCACGGATTGGCGAGAGCACTGGTCGCCAACGCGGTGAAGGGCGTCACCGAGGGCTTCAAGAAAGAGCTCGACATCGTTGGCGTCGGCTATCGCGCCGAAGTAAAGGGTAAGACAGTCGTGTTCGCGCTCGGGTATTCGCATCCCGTGCAGTTCGCGATTCCCGAAGGGATTCAGGTGGCGATCGAGAAGCAAACGCACGTCACAGTCACGGGTGCCGATAAGGGTTTGGTCGGGCAAGTCTCAGCCAACATGCGCGCGTTGCGTCCGCCGGATCCGTACAAGCAAAAAGGTGTTCGCATTGTTGGCCAGCGCCTGAAGAAGAAGGCGGGCAAGGCCGGCGCGGCAAAGACCGCGGCTTAGAAGCCGGCTTCATTGCTCACTGTTGGTTTTGATTTACCAGAAACGGGAGAAGAATCATGGCTGTAGTGCCAGCAAGAAAACTTTCGCGCGATTTGCACCGCAAGCGCATTCATCAGCGTATGCGGCAAACGCTCGCGGGCTCTGAAGAGCGGCCGCGCCTTTGCGTTTACCGCTCGCTGAAGCATATCCGCGTGCAGGTGATTGACGACCACAAACGGCACACGCTCGCGGCTGCCAGTTCGCTGGACGCGGACGTGAAGAGCCAAATCAAGGGCGGAGGCAATATCGCCGCGGCGAAACTCGTCGGCAAAATCATTGCCGAGCGCGCCCGCGCCGCTGGAGTCGAGAAAGTAGTTTTCGACCGCGGCGGCTACCAATACCATGGCCGTATTCAGGCGCTTGCCGAAGCGGCTCGAGAGGCGGGATTGAAGTTCTGACACTTATGTCGAAACAAGAGCTCAAAGATACACTCGCGATTCGCCGGCACATCGACACGAACCTGGCGAATGTGAAGGATCAGGTCGTTTCCATCAATCGCGTCACGAAAGTGGTGAAGGGCGGCAAGAACTTGAGTTTCTCCGCGCTTGTGGTGGTGGGCGATCAGCACGGTCACGCTGGATTCGGCATGGGCAAGGCGCGCGAAGTTCCCATGGCGATTCGCAAAGCCATCGAGCAGGCCAAGAAGAACATGGTCAAGCTGCATTTGAAGGGTTCGAGCATTCCGCATCAGGTTCTTGGGCGTTACGGTTCAGGCCAGGTGCTTTTGAAGCCCGCTCCAGAAGGCACCGGCATAATCGCGGGAGGACCGGTGCGCGCGGTGATGGAAGTGGCGGGAATTCAGAATGTGCTCACGAAGTCGATCGGGACTTCGAATCCGCATAACGTAATCAAGGCGACCTTCGACGCTCTCCTGCATTTGCGGGACGCCGCCAAGGTCAACGAAGAGCGCGGCAAGACGGCCGAGCCCGTGACGGCATAAAGGTTCTGAAAACGAATATGGCCACCAAGAAAAAATCGGGAAAGTTGAAAATTCGCTGGGTGGTGAGTTTCATCGGCTGCCCGCGCAGCATGCGCCAGACGATTCGAGGGATGGGTTTCCGGCGGATGAACCAGCTTGACGAACTCGATGACACGCCGTCCACTCGCGGGATGATTGCCCGGGTGCATCACCTGGTTAAGATCGAAGACGCGAAAGAAGATGCGAGAGAAGAAACGAAGAAAGACAAGACCGCAGCCTAACGGGGCGACATCATGAGCGTGAAACTATCCAATCTGAAGCCGCCGCGCGGCTCGCGTCACCGCAAGGTTCGCGTCGGACGCGGCATGGGCTCGAAGCTGGGCAAGACTTCGGGCGCAGGCAACAAAGGCCAGCAGTCCCGGCGCGGCTATTCGCGACGGCCCGGTTTCGAGGGCGGCCAGATGCCCATGCATCGCCGCATTCCCAAGCACGGTTTTCACAATCTTTCTTCGACGCGATACGCCATCGTGAACGTCGAGTCGCTGAACGTGTTCTCCAAGGGCGAGACCGTGACACTGGATGAACTCGAGGGCCGCGGCATAATTCATGTTCGCCACGACGGCTTAAAAATTCTGGGCGACGGCGAGCTGAAAGTGGCACTAACGGTTCAGGCGCACAAATTCAGCAAGTCCGCGCAAGAGAAAATCACGGCAGCAGGGGGTAAGGTCGAAGTTTTGCAATGAGGAAGCTGATCGAGGCATTTCGGAATATCATCTTCACTCCGGACCTGCGCAACAGGTGTCTCTTCACGCTGATGATTCTGGCGATTTACCGCCTGGGCGCGTTCATCACCACGCCGGGAATCAACAGCGTGCTGCTTTTGGATTTGTTCCAGCAGAATCGCAACTCCGTGCTGGGCATCGTGGACCTTTTCAGCGGCGGCAACCTGCGGCGTTTGTCGATTTTCGCTCTTGGCATCATGCCGTATATCACGGCATCGATCATTCTGGAATTGATGGTCGTTGTTTGGCCGTATTTGGAGCGCCTGAAGAAAGAGGGCGACCTCGGCCGCAAGAAAATCACGCAGTACACGCGCTATCTGACGATTATTCTGAGCATTTTTCAGTCACTGGCGATTGCCCTTGCGCTTCAACATCAGGACCTTTCAGGCCAGCATCTCGTCTACAACCCCGGCATCCGCTTTGTGCTAATGACTATTTTGACCCTGACGACAGGTTCAGCATTCATTATGTGGCTGGGCGAGCAGATCAGCGACCGCGGCATTGGCAACGGCATGTCCCTGATTATTTTTGCCGGCATCGTTGTGGGCCTGCCGACAGCGGTCAAGGATTTGTGGGTGATGGCCGGCACCGGCGGCCAATGGGGGGCGCTCGGGCCAGTCGCCTTGCTGGCCATCCTGGTCCTGATGATTATTGTGGTGGGTTTCATCGTCTTCGTCGAGCGCGGCCAACGGCGTATTCCCGTGCAATATGCCAAGCGCGTGATGGGACGCAAAGTGATGGGCGGCCAGATGACGTATCTGCCGCTGCGCGTGAATTCCGGCGGCGTAATTCCGCCGATTTTCGCCAGCTCGCTGCTTACATTCCCGCAGACGCTCGCGCTCGTGTTCGCGAACCGCTCGGCTTTCTTTCAAGATTTCGCGCGAAGGTTCGCGTGGGGAGAGCCGCTCTACACGCTCACGTATGTTTTGCTTATTATCTTTTTTGCATTCTTTTACGTGGGCATTATTTTCAATCCCACGGACCTTGCCGACAACATGCGCAAGTACGGCGGCTTCATTCCCGGCATTCGCCCGGGGCGCAATACTTCCGAGCACATCAATCGAGTGCTCACGCGCCTGACGTTTGTCGGCGGCTTGTATCTGGCGCTTGTTTGCGTCCTGCCGGAATGGATGATCTCCGGCATCCACCTGCAGCATTTGCCTTTGATTGGCGGATGGATCGACGAGCACTTCTGGCGCTTCGTACTGGAAGGCCTGAACGTCAATTTCTATTTCGGCGGCACGTCGTTGCTGATCGTCGTGGGTGTGGCCATGGACACCGTGCAACAGCTCGAGGCGCAGCTCGTGATGCGGAATTATGAAGGGTTCACGCGCCGCGGCCGTTTGCGGGGCCGGGGTGTCTGAAGGTGGCGGCTCTCGAAGCCAAAAAGGCGCTGGCGCGCGCCGTGATTTTTCTCGGTCCACCGGGCGCGGGCAAGGGCACGCAGGCGAAGCTTGTCGCTGAGAAGCTTTGCGTGCCGCATCTTTCGACCGGCGACATGCTGCGCGAAAACGTCAGCAAGGGCACCGAGCTGGGGCGTCTGGCGAAGCCCGTGATGGAGCGGGGCGACCTGGTGCCGGACGATTTGATTTTGCGCATGGTCGAGGATCGCATTGCGCGGCCCGATGCCGCCGATGGATTTGTCTTCGATGGTTTTCCGAGGACGCTTCCGCAGGCCGAGGCGTTGAACCGGATTCTCGAGCGGCAGGATTTCGGCTTGCCGGTGGTGATTTTTTTTCGCGTCGCCGACGATATCCTGATGCGCCGGCTGACGGGCCGACGGATGTGCCAGGGCTGTTCGGAAATTTACAATATTTACGACCATCCCCCGAAGGTTGAGGGACG
>DASZCH010000119.1:0-26973 GCA_035943235.1 Candidatus Acidiferrales bacterium | reverse complement strand
CTATAGCGCTCCTTCTTTGCGAACTCGAAAGGTCGCTGTATTCGTGCCAGAGGTCTGGCACTAATTCCGCGATGTCCAGGAAAAGAACCACGGCATCGGGAGCGAAATGGTAGAGGGGGGACCCTTGATTCACCATTTCATCCCTGTATGCGTTAAAGCCGCCGAGGTGAGTGGTTAGGTCGATTCCGTAGGTATATGCGCCAGCACGCAGGATCGGAATAGCCGGTTCCAACGTACAGCAATCGCGCAGAATCGCCACTCGGAATGGTATAAGCCGAAGATGTTCCCGCAACAACTCATACCGAGAGGCGATAAATTCACCTCCCGAGGCACTCCTGTTTTGATTCCAGAACTCGCGGAGATTCCTTAGCGCCATTGCAACATCGCCGATAGCAATCAGGTGATCAATGTTATTTCGCGGGTCTCTTTGATCCATGGAACTCGTTTCGTCGGCTCCCAAGTTCGCCAGCAGGTTGGCTGAGCATGACTCATCAGCTCGGAATTGATGGCTAGCTTTTCATCGATCTTCTGGCCGGAACAGCAATGCGGTATAGTTGCCGCCCGGAATTTGAATTCTTGCGGGAACACCGATGACTGTTAAGCCGTCTGCAACGTCAGCCACAACGACGCTGTTGGGGCTGATGATCACATTGCTCCCCACTGTTCCTACGATCAGTTTTGCTCCCGCGCCGAAAAACACATTATCGCCGACGGGCTGTTTGCCGTCGGTCACCACAACTCCGCTAGAGATCACGCAGTTCCGTCCAATTTTTCTATTGCCGATGTAGATTGCTTCCACGTGATGCAGCACCAATCCGGGCCCGATTTCAGCGGACGGCGAGATATGAACGCCCGACAAAATTTCAGAAAATTGCCTCATGAAGGACACAGGAATCAAAAGCACATAGCGGAACACTGGATTCCGCAGTTTCCGCACAAAATGACCGATTCGGTAGGTGATCACAGGCAGGAAATTCATTTGAATGAATACTTGGACATTTTGACCGAACCAGCCGGAACTTACGTTTATTTTTCTTGCTAGGCAGATATCCTGGCGTAAATTATCAAGCATAGTGTTCCTGTTTTGTTAATCACAAAAACCCGCCATAATTCTTGCAGCTTCCGACAGAAAAATAAGGATGACCTCGCAATTTAGGACTAGTTCTTGCTGGAGTTCTCCTCTGTAGGACGAAAGGCCCCTGCCGAAAATTAATGTTAGTGAGTTAATTTTCCCGGGTCAAGTCAATGTGGCCATTCGGTGCATAGCCGATACCCATGATTTACAATCATGACCAAAACTTTCGGGCCTAATTCACGCCCGGAGCGTCGCCATGCATGGATGTTGCACAAAGCATCATCGTTTAATTTTATGGATGATGACGTTTCTCTTCGCTAACGTTCAGCGTTGGTTTCTTGGGGCGCTCTGACTAAAAACCGCGTACCACCAATGAAATGCGACTCCTGACTTGCACTCTGCTCAACTGTGCAAGACTTCGAATGGAATTTCTCGGCTCTCGTCAAACGGCGGGGCTTCGATGGGGGTTCCAGGTGTTTGCGCCCTCGAGCGCGCCAGAGGCGACAGACAAGCTATCAATCCAAACGCCAGCCAAGTGGTTTTCTCATACTCCATGGACACGAAACAACCAGCCAGAGCAAAACCAATCAACCCCGCTCGGAACGCTAAGGCGGCATCCCGAACCAATTCAGGCGCGGACGCCTTTTTTCGAACTCTCGCCAGGGATCGATATCCGGAATAAAAGATGCCCACAAACAGCAGGAACGCCGGCAGACCCAATTCCGCGGCGACCTCGATGAACATATTGTGCGCCACGCTATCGATATTCGTTCCGGCAGGCGCGTACTGCGGCATCATTGGCTTGAAATTGCCGAGACCAACCCCGAACAGCGGGTGAGTCTCAATCATTTTTAGGCCCGCTAGCCAAGCCTGCTTATGAAATTGTTCAGAGTCGGTGTCCGACGCAACGGGTGCCAAAAAACGATGAAGCGGCGATACGGGTGCCAACACGCTGAGCGGAAGAATCAGGAAAACGATCAACGCAAGATTCCGGATACGGTTCTTCGTCTGCCACACCAGAACGATCGAAGCCGCGATCAGTCCCAGGAAGGCGCCGCGGGAAGCGCACAATATAACGCCTACCACCGAAATGACTAAGCATCCCGCACAATACAACCTGATCCACCGCGGCCGTTTCCCCTGCATGAAAACGAACGCCAACGCGATCGCGAATATGGCTGCGGTGCTAAAGATGTTGTTATCCCCCACGATCCAGCCCGGTCGAAAGTAATTGAAGATTCTATGCCCTACCTGCCATTCTCGGATCAGATACAACGAAGCGAAAGCATATGAACCGATAAGTGCGAGAACAGTCCAGGTCAGACGCTTCAGAGAATCAACGATCGAAGTGGCGATAAACACCAGGAACATTGAGGACGTATAGATAATAAACGAACTGTCTTCCAGTCCGATACCCTGCCCGATGGTCAGCGCAGATACGAACGCGATTAGATACAAAACAAAAGCAAACCGCACCATCCACGTGCGGAACACCGGAAGGAACTTCCGGCTCGCTAAAACATGAGCAATGGCGTATAGAACACAAACCACCCCAAGGTACTCGTAGATGGAAAGAGGTCCGATATGCCGGCCCCAGATGGGATGGTTGACCAACGGCAAGATCCAAATCAATAAGTAAAAAATCGGCATTCTAGTTTCACCGTTTCTGAATGACTATTACCCGGCACATTTGCTAGCCTTCAATTACCGTCCATCGGCTTCGAAATCTTAGTTACCCTGCAAAAATTCGCTCATCGGCCTCAGAATCTCACACCTGTGGAGCCGTTCTGTGCTTTGAAAATCTCATCGCCAGACTTGGACGCCCCTTACTCAGGGCGGCGAGGTATCGAAGAGTGCTCTTGCTAATCGGATTTCGCTCCGGCCGGAGGGCCGGCAAGCCCGAGGTTCCGTCACGAATTCCTCGCGCAAAATGGCGAATCATGCCGGTGCGTAGGGCAAAGTAGAGCATCATTGCTAATTTCGGAACAAGGAAACGCAAACCACTGCCTACACCATAATTCCGATACGCAATCCAAATGTAATTGCGCGTGTAATAATAAAATGTTCGGTCGGCCATTCGAGTTTCCTTCGCTGCTAAGTGAATCACCTTGATTCGCGGGGCGTACAGAACCCGGAAACTCATGTTCAAAACTCGCAGAACGAGGTCAAGTCCTTCATGACCGATAAACAGCGGCTCGTAATACAATCCCGTTTTCTCAAAAACCTCTCGCCGAAACGCGCTGGAGCCTTCAATGAAAAAATCCGTCTCGAACTCTGAATCCGCATAGGCATTCCAGTTTTTCGGATGGCACCATTCTCTCAAACGAAGTTCTCCCGTCTCATCTTGGCAACTCTTAAACGTCAACACGTGCACTTCAGGATGTTCGTTGAACACTCGAATCACATTCTCCAAGTCGAAGGGCGACATGAAGCTCACATCATTGTCCAAGAACACCAAAATCTCGCCGTCGGCTTCGCGAATGCCGGCATTTCGTCCGGCGCAGCTTCCTTCATTTCGGGAAAGCGCGATAAATCGAATCGAAGGATCGATCTCGGTCACCACTTCTTGTGCCCGATCTTCGGAATGGTTATCTACCACAATAATCTCTCGGCTCGAATAAGTCTGGCACAGGATGGACTTGAGCGTGCGCTTCAACGCATCAAGCCTCTTATAGTTAAGAATCACAATGCTAATCAGCGGTGAGTTTTGCACGGCGCTACAGTCTCCTCGTGTTCATGCCGTTGTCCCGATCAAAAAACGCTGGTAATTCAAAACAATCGCCTTCGCCACATCCGCCCAGGTAGCCTTATATTCGCTTGGCAGTGCCGCTGGCTCGGGTAGCAACTGATTGAGCGCTTGTAAATTCACAGTAGACGCTGTGCCGCTCAGCGAGACATCCGGACGGACGCATAACTGTTCCGTTAGCAGCACCGCTGCTTGATAAACACTGTAGCGTGGCGAAGTCCGGAAACTTATCCGTGCCCACCGGGGCCATCGCCGCCAACTCTCAAGCCAGCCCGCCCGGCGCGCGACCGAAAGCCAGCCACGCAACTTTCGGGCGTACGTCAACTGTCCGGCCATCGATTGGAACAGTTGAACCGTGGAGAGTTCATTTGTTTCGGATGTCAAAAGCAGGGTCTCCCACCGCCAGAGCTGAATCGCACATGAAATCGCTTCTTGCCAATAAACCAATCCCCGGTTCCCGTCCAGTTCACCGGAAAGTTTTTGCTCCGTGCACTCACTCACTCGCGCGCTGAACGCCTTCAGCGAAAATGGTTCCGGGCGTTGCTCTGGCAAGCCAGCCAATTCGCGAAGCTTTTTTTCCCTTGCCCGGTAGGTCGGTTCATAGGCGCCCGCGAACAAAAGATACGAAGTTGCCAAATCCAGATACAATTTGGTAACGGCGTATTGTAGTGAAGTGCTCAACCGCGTCGAATTGAGCGCAGGTTCACACACAAAATCGAGTTGCTCAACCATTCGATTGCAAAGTATTCGCCAGGCGTCTTCGCGTGGAATTTGGGCAGGCGAAAAAGCGGGAATCAACGAAAGGATATCGGGATTTCCCCAGAGTACCTGACCGGTCTTTCGAACCTCGTAACTCAGAATCCGCGGCGAAAGGGTTTGAAGATACTGCGGCGAAACTGCATCCAAGCCGATCGTTCCCTTAATCCCGTCCTCGATTAGTCGCGCCTCGATGCTTTTACCCAAACAAGCGACCTCGGAGGCAGGCGGCATGTTGGCATTGTCGCGAAACACCAAAAAAAGATCCGCATCGCCAAGCAGTGCACAGTGGCCGTCCCGCTGGACGAACGTGCCCTCATTCCGGGCCAGGCTGCCTGCAAGGACAATCGCTCCCAAACGATCCCCGTATGCCTTCGTACAGAGCTTCACCGTTTCTTCGCAGATGGCGCTCTTTGCTGAACTAGCAGAGAGTCTCCCATTCGATTCGTTCATGCGCTTCCGTGTCCCCTGTATGCTTGTTGCCATCGCGCATTCCATCGCTAATTTGGGTTTCCTGTTTCGCCGGAACGCGCTGCGGATGACGCTACTCTGCGCATCCGCCCCGGCCCGAACCCGATTCCTCTCGATGTACCTGAAAGAGCTCCCCGGTCAGAAACTTCGTCGGTTTCGCCAGCTTCCGCTTCGTCCGGCTGCGTCTGAGCTTCCTGCTGCTCCACGCCAGCATGCACACGTGGCAAAGCCATTCGTAGACTCTCGAGATAGAATTCCTGCGTCTTTTGCGCGAAACCCTCCAGGCTGAATTCCGAAATCACGTATTCCCGCCCGGCCTGCGCAAGCTGTTTCGCCCAGACCGGATCTCTCAATAACCGGCAAATCGCTTCGGCCATGGCTGAGGAATCTCCCGGCGCGACGGTCAAACCCGTTTTCTCGTGAATCACTACCTCTGGCGTTCCATCCACCGCCGTCGCAACCATCGGCCGGGCCGCCGCCAGCGACTCAATCGCGCTCAGGGGTAGGCCTTCATAAAACGAAGGCAGCACGCTGATATCCGCCATCGCCAGCCAGTCCCGGACGTTGCTTTGGAAGCCAACGAACCGCACTGCGTTCTGCAGAGAAAGTCTTTCCGTCATTTCCGTGAGCTTCCCTCGCAGCGCTCCGTCGCCCAGACAGATCAACTTCGCATCTGGTACTGCTCTAACTATCTTCGGCATCGCTTCCAGTAATACGTGGTGTCCTTTTTGAGGCTCCAGCCGCCCCACCACCAGCAAAACAGGATCGCTCTCGGCAATTCCCAACGCTTTCTTCATGCCGGTAGGTGCGGACACTGACGGCTCGAACTTCTTCAGGTCCACGCCGTTATGAATCACTTGAATTTTTCGCTCGGGCAGCCCCTTCATTTCCACCAGGTAACGAGCCACCGCATGCGACACAGAGATATATCGATTCACGAAACGCCCGGCCAATCGATCCACCACGTAATTCGCTTTGATCCCTTTGCGCCACACTTCCCGGACGTGAGCCGTTTCCAACACGACTGGCACCCCCGCAAGCCATGCAATGGGCGAAGCGAACATGCTGGATTGAAACATGTGCGAATGTAGAATCTGAATATGCTGCTCGCGCAAGATTCGAAATAATCCTCTCGCTCCCGCGTAATCCGTGATTCCTTCGATTTCCACCGGGGAAAATTCCACGTCCGCGGGAAGATCAGCTTTGAGCAATTCACCCAACTCCGCTGGGCACGCTAAATGGAGTCGGAAAAAGCGCCGGTCCAGATTGTGCAGCAATTGGAGAATATGCTCCTCCACACCGTAGCGAACCGTGGTGTTGGTGAACAAAAGGATCGAGATCGGATCAGTCGCCAAATATACCTACTTTTGGAGCGTTTCTTGCATCCAGCGGTACACATCCTGAATTGAATGCATGGGAAACGAAGGCGCGCGGCTGCTCAAAAACACCGCATCCGAGTGGGGATCATCCGGGTGGTAGCCATGCATTCCGCTCGGAGACCATCCAGGTCCGTTGAAATCGCTCCGCGAAATCATCCAGCCGGGATTCAGCAGGAAAATCGTCTCGCCGTACCGCTGATCCATGAAAAATACTCCCAGTTGCCGCAACTCGCTTTCGCCCAATATCCGCCCGCATTTCACGCGCGCCAATACTTCATGAACGGCATTTCTCGCGCGCTCGGTGAAAAACCAGAAACGCGCCATCGTCGAGTCATACACCGCCAGATAGTCCTGCGGAGACTTCAGCTTCAACCCTTCAATGTCTCGCAAGAGATCGTAATGATCGCGTACCGGTGTCATTCCATGATCAGAAATCACCGTGAACGTAGTGTTCGCATCCTTCTTCCGCGCCATCTCGAATACTCTTCGAAGTCCGCGGTCATACCACAGTAAGCGTTCGTCGACTTGCTCCGGATGATCGCAGTGCTGGTGCAGAAAAGCGTCCATTTCGCTTAGATACAGAAAGAAAAACGATGCGTCTCCTGCCAGAATATCGCGTTCTGCCCGTTTCAGAATTTCAGTGTCGCTGGCATCGCGGTAGGAGTAAACATGGTGGGGAATTTTTTGTGCCGCTAATTCGTCCAAGATTGACTGCGCTCCGCCGATGCCGCCTTGGCCGTAGATGCTCCGTTTCTCCACATAATTGAACCAGGGCAACAGGCGTGGACTGATGTTGCACTCAAACGCTGGTCCCATCCCCAGCAGGTGCCGCCCCATTTCTTTCATTGCTTTTCGCGCAACGCGATGGTCGAGCATCCAGTCAGGAAGAAATCGGAGAAATCGCAGCCACCGGAAGGGCGATCCCTTGGGGTCGTAATAAAACAGATTCCAGTGCCCTGTGACCACCGGGAGCTCGCCCGTCAGAATCGTTGGGATCGCCCCAGAACTGAATCCGAGCACCGTACGAAGAGGCTGTCGAAACGGCAGCCAGTCCTTCAGGAAGTCGCCTTTTTCTACGTACTGCCAGCCCAGCGCGTCAATCAGAACAATGATCGATAACGCGCGCTTTACCGCCGGTTGAGTTAGGCCGCCCGGCGCCATCGCTCGCTTTTGGCCATCAGAAATATCTATATGCGTCGCCATCCCGTCTCTCAGGGAATCGACCGGACAATTCGCGGCCCCAGACTATTTGCCACTGCAAGCGGAAGCTTTTTCCAAATCCGGGTTGCCAATCGATAGCGTGGATTATCTGGCCGCAACTCCGGAACCGGCCTGTCTGACGCCGTCCAGTAGTACCAATGCAAGGGCCGCTCGTTGCGGCTCCAATGTTGTTTGAAGCGGTGGTTGCCGCTGTCTCGAGTGCATCGTCCCAGGTCGACTCGCTTATACCCATTTTCGATTCCCCATTCGAGAAGCGTGCAGTAGAGCAACAGTGGCGAAAACTTCTCCCGGGATTCCGGTAGCGAGGCAGCCCATGGCAGTTCCAGGCCGTCCCGGCCAATCATGAGAAATGCTCCGGCAATAGGCTCTTGCCCTTCCCATATTGTAAAAATTCGAAACTCATCCGGAAACCGCCGGCACAGATTTTCATACCAATTCCGTGGATAAACCGGCGTTCCAAGATTCCGCATGTTCGCCGCAAATACTCGATAGAAGCTCTCCACGTCTTCTGCTCCGCCGCATTGCGCGCGCAATCCGTGATTCCGCGCGTAGCGAATTCGCTTCCTCAGCTTCGGGCTGAATTCCTTCCAAAGCTCATCCACGGTCCCGGGCAAGTCGACTTCGACTGTCAGCTTTTTGGTGCTTTCCTGCCAGCCAACTTCGCAGCCAACACCCTGCCGCAATTCAATATGTGCTGCCTTCAATTCTTTCGCGAGCTCGACCGCGCGCGAAAGAAGTTGCTCCCTGGCAGATATCGAACTCGCCAGAACTCCGCCATAGCTGGAAAATGGCACCGAAACCAAAAAATTCCCAAACAACAGGCTGCGCATGTGGATGAGCGGCAAGATTCCTTCGGTTTTTCCATCGGCCCCTGCCATCAAGTAATAAGCGCGATGCTCAAAGGTTTCCTCCACCGCTTCCTTCCAACCCCATCGGTGAGCAATCGTGGCGTTCGGCGCTGTTGCCACGTAGTTCTCCCAGACTGACGAGTCATCGCAGATTCCTACGTTCATGCCATTCTCCCGGTCGTATTTCGGTTCCCGGCAACGGTAGATATGGCCAGTTCGTCGGCTTCCGCCGCGTACATCGGCTCACGCTGTAAAGAGTTCTCCTGCAGAAAGTTCGCAAATGAGGTCATCTTGAATTCGGAGAAAAGGCTTCTGATTTTGCGTTCCGTGCTCCGCAGATTCACATACGACCTGAATTCTCTCCCTCGCCCCATGGGCAAGCGTGGGTGTTCGGGGTCGATCTCTCGTGGGTGAACGTAAAAAATCGCGGGACGTCCTTCGTTAAGCACCTTTTGTGTCATCCTTCGGATTACCGCGTACGGGAAAAAACGCAGGTAGCCCCCGCCAAAGAAACACAAAGGCTTCCCAAAGACTTTTTGAACGGATATCGGAAATTCGACAAATCCCCGTTGCGGGTCGCCCAGCACATACGGTGCAGTCTGGCCGTCGCGCAAACCTCCATGTCCCCGGGAAGCGGGGAATATTGATGAATCGTATCGATAATCCGCCTCGATAAGCTTCTCTGCGAACCACGGCGTTTCGGACGTCACCGAGAATCCCGACGCTCGATATCCCAGCACTCTCTGGCCGGCAATATCCTCAATCGTTTTTTTCGCTCTTGCCGCGTCTTCGTAAAATTCCTGCGCGCTCATGCGGTAGACAAGTTGGTGGCTGTACCCGTGCGAAGCGATTTCATGCCCGCGCTTCAACGCCTCGCGCACCAAACGCGGGAACTTGTTTGCCACCCAACCAAGAAAAAAACATGTTCCTTTCACGTCTGTTTCACTCAATATATCCATTAGCCTTAGGAAATTCGCTTCGACTCGAGAAGGCAACGCATCCCATTCAGACATGCTCGGTGTGGACGGCAAATCGAGAATATGAAACCAATCTTCCACATCGATCGAAAAGATGCAGGACTGCTTCGCGGCATTCTCAGCGGCCATCGTGTCTAGCCTCTGTCGGAGTCACGCCGCCTTCATCCGCGATGCCCAGAACAATTGTCTGCGTATTTCGATCCGGCGGAGACGAATGCGCGCTCTCGCTCCTTCCGCGGGATAGTGTAGGAATCTCCCAAGTGGCGTAGCGCCTTCCCCGGCAACTCTCCAACAATCCGCAGATGGCCGCCAAATTAGCCAGCACAAAAAACAGCGGCAGAGAAAAAATCTTGCTCGCGCTTCTTCGGCCTCGTGATTGGATGAAACCTATACCCGCAAACGCATAACAGATGAGTTGTGCGCCGAGAAGCAAACCAAAAAAAGGCTGCGAAACTAGCGCGATGCTCGACACCAACATTCCGAGGAGCGGTATCAGGCACAGCCACCGCAATAGTTTTCGCGAAGCGAACTGCCAGGCGCGCAGCCCCGTCAAACACGCGCGCAACTTCCACAAGCCAAGCGCTCCCTGTCCGCAGATTCGTCGCCGCCGGTTGAATTCTTCGTCCACCGAGCTTGTGGATTTCTCGAAGGACCGCGCCTCTGGCTCGAACAGTAAAGCTATGTGACGTGCGCCAATCCTCACCGGCGTTTCCAGATCATTTGCAAGGTCGCGGTCGAGAGTGGAAAACAAATCTCGTCGTATGCAGAAGATTGAGCCGTCGCATACCAGGACGGAGCCAATCTTGGCCTCCAGGCGATTGATCCTCGCCTCGTATTGCAGATACGTTTTGGCCCCAACCCCCACCAGCCCCATACCCGGATCATCGACAGTGTGTTCGATACCGGTCACGCAGCCGACACGCGCGTCCGCGAAATGGCGCACCATGTTCTTCAGCGAATGAGGCTCTATGTGGGAATTCGCATCAGTGAAGAAAAGAATTTCTCCTGTCGCCATTTTTGCCAGACGATTCAGGGCTTCATTCTTCCCCACACGCGGCTCAATGCGGATGTGCCGTAAGCTCGGCTCGCGAATGCCTTCCAAAATTCGGTCCGTCTGGTCTTCTGACGCGTCAGAGGCGATTAGCAGTTCAAGTCCATCCGTCGGATACTCCCAATTAAGCGTTTCGCGAACTTTCCATTCGATATCCTTTTCTTCATTCCGGGCGGAAATCAGGACCGAAACTTTCGGGAAATAGTCGTCGCGCGGTTCGCCGCGAAAGGCCCGAAATACGCCGAGCACCCACAGGCAAAGTGCATACCCAAAATAAACGTATGCCAACCACGCAACGCTCAACCAAAATGCCAATTCCCACAAATGGCTCATCGCGAGCCCCTGCTCAACAGCAGAATTTTAACCGTTTGAAACATGATCAGCAGGTCGAGGCCAAGCGAAATGTTCTTGATGTAAAACAGGTCATAGGCCAGCTTTTCTGTGTTGTCCTCAATCGTAGCGCAGTAGCCACGATTGATCTGCGCCCACCCTGTGGCGCCCGGCTTCACGGCCCACCGTTGCCGGTAATAGGGAATCTTCTCCAGGCACTCTTGCTCCTGGTCGGGAACGAACGGACGCGGCCCCACAAAGTACATGTCGCCGCGGAGAATATTCACCAGTTGCGGCAGTTCATCCAGACGTGTCCGGCGGAGCAGCTTCCCCACGCGCGTGAAACGCTCATCCGTCGCTTCCGCCGGCCTGTGGTTCTTATCGTGGTCTGCCCCATCGACCATGGTGCGAAACTTAAAAAGCGTAAACGGCTTTCCCCCTTCGCCAATACGCTCCTGTCTGAAGATTGCGGGCCCCGGCGAGTCCAGACGAATTGCAATCCATACGACCGCCATAATGGGCGCAGTTATTAAGAAGCAGACAGACGACATCAGGAACGAAAAAACGCGCTTATAAACCAGCAGTGGCTTTGAAACGTGGAATCCTGTTGAAAAGAGCAGCCAGCTCAATCGTAGCGATTCAATCGGAACCTTCCCTGTAACTGCTTCGAAAACTTCCGCGCCATCCTGAATCCGGACGCCCCGGCTTTTTAACCGCAGAAGCGCTTCCACCGGCAATCGTCCCCGCCGTTCGCCCATCGCAATGATGACGCGACTCGCGCGGTAAGTATGGATTTGGCTGGATAGCTGCTCGAATTGTTGCTCTTCTGAAAGTAGCGGCGAATCGCCATTCCTCGGATCACGAAGCTGGCCCACAATGCGCACCCCCAACTCTGCTCGCGACTCGATTTCTTCGATAAGAGGTTTTGCCAGTGGACCTTCCCCAAGTATTAGCGCACGTTCGGCAAACCGCGGCATGGTGTTCACCAGCAAGAAAAGTCGCCGCCACAAAGACACAAACAGAGCGACCAGCACGAAGCCAATCAGAAAAATTCCCCGTCCCAGTTGGAGTTTCGGGAAAGCGTAATAGAGAAGCGCCAGCAAAATGCACACGGTTCCCAGCACTTGCACCAGCCGCGTCAGCACTTCCCGCCGGTTGCTCAACACCAGGGAATCGTATAAGTCGAAGTAATACATGCATATAATGAACACGCTGGCGACCACAAGGATCTTCAGAAATCCCTGCTCGTAATTCAACATCATCGTGGCGTCGCTCGTGCCCAGCCGCGCGACGGTTGCCGCTACGAACGCCAACGCAACCAGGAACGCCTCGGAAATTCCTAAGAACAGCGTCCGTGTTGGAAAATAGGCGTTGAGAAAACGAATCACTCACGGCCCTCCGATCCCTTCCTCTTCGTGGGAGACCCGCCATTGTGTCGTCGCGACGCGGCCGCGTAATACTGGTCGTAATAATTGACCCGGTCGAACTCCGTAGCTCCGTTAAGCACCACTCCGATCAGTTTCGGATTATCCAGGCTCGCCAACCCTTTCTTCAGCGCCTTGACGGGCGCCACTCCCTCACGAACGACGAGCAACGTTCCATCGAGGAGCCGGTTCCAGATATTGGGATCGGCCATCGGAAGCAGCGGCGTCGAATCGACCACAACCCAGTCGAACGATCCCGCAATCTGCGCAAACGCTTCGCCGAACCTGCCAGATTGAAGCATATCGCCTGGCTGGTCGAACCGGGCGCCTGCCGGCAAATACCACAGGGGCATGTCATCGATGCGATAAATAAAGTTGCTGATCAATGCATTCGCGTCATTCCACCAATGATTCAAGCCTTTCAAGTGGCTCAGTCCAAAGATCGAATGCAGAGCGGGGTTGTGGAGATCGCCCTCGATCAGCAGTACACGATTTTGTGAATGTCGCGCGAGCGTCACCGCAAGATTGGCCGCTACGAGCGTCTTGCCTTCGTCCACCACGCCGCTCGTCACTTGCAGCGATTTCAATTCCCGGTCCGCCCGAATATTATTCAGGCGCGTCACCAGCACGCGAAATTTCTCCGCCGCCAGGCTCTGCGGCTCGGTCATCGCCACTAGGTGGGACATGGGCGTCACCTGCGCATGCACGGTAACGGCGCCGTCCATCTCATTGGAACCCACCGCCACTGTGTTAAACGCATCGGCGGTCTGTTGAGGTGCTTCCGTCACCACTATGCCCTTCTGCTGATTTTCCACTTCGGACTTGCGCAAGGCTTCGTATAGGCGGCTCATTCTGCTTTCACTCCTGACTCGAATTTCGCTTCATCCAACTGTTTTTCCGAAGCGCCATCCAATTCCTCGATCATTCGAAACAACGCTTTCAGGGCCTTCTTACGCGACTCTGCATCTTCCGACTCCGGAGCAGAGGTCGAACACGGAGCATCCAGGCGGAAATCCGCTGCAACTTCTTGCACGATATCCGGCGTGATTTGCTTTGTTTGTTTCACGTACCCCGCAACCAGTGAGTTCTCGCAAAGTGTGTTGATCAGCCGCGGTATTCCGCGCGAGTAACTATGAATCGCCGCGATCCCTTCTTCCGAGAAGATGGTCAATCCGTGCGAATTTGCTCCCGCCAGTTCCAGCCTTCTGTGAATGTATCCCCGCATCTCCGCGGAGGTTAACGGTTCCAGCCGGCACCGCAGACCAACGCGCTGCTTCAATTGCCGCAAATGCGGCGAATCGAGCTTGCGGTCCAATTCCGGCTGGCCTACCAGCACAATTTGCAGAAGCTTCTGCTGTGACGTCTCCAGATTTGTCAGCAGCCGGATCTCCTCCAGCAATTCCCAGCTAAGCAATTGCGCTTCGTCCACCACCAGCGCGGCTGTTGTTCCCCTGCGAAACCGTGCAATGAGGTAGTTGTTTAAATGCGCCAGCATCTCGCTCTTCGTTCGCCCGGTGGTTGGCAAACGCAGGTCCGTCAGCATGTACCGCAGAAAATCGGGCACCGATAATCGTGGGTTGAACACATAGGCAAACGCGATTTGGTTGCGGTTTAACGAGTCCAACAGACACCGGACGAGCAGCGTTTTGCCGGTCCCCACTTCACCGGTAACCACCACGAAGCCCTTACGCCTCTGCACGCCATAATTCAGATTCGCCAGGGCTTCGTTATGTCGCGGAGTTGGGTAAAAAAAATACGGATCAGGGCTGATCTCGAATGGGTTCCGCGTCAAGCCGTAATATTTCCTATACATTGTCAGTTACCCTTTATAAAACGTGTACGCATTGCCGGCGATGATCAGCAGCACCACCACAACCGCCGCCACGCGTCCCATCCAGCGCATCCTGATCCTGTCGAGATCCTCTTTCGGCGTGCTGATGCGCGGAATCCCCACCAACACGCGGGCCGTCACGAGTCCCTCCAGGTCCTCCTCCTCCCGAATCCGTGCATTGGTCAGCTCAAACAACGCGGTCAATCCAACGCCCACCGCGATGCCAAGAGCTAAACCACCCACACTCAATAAAACGTGATTTGGTGAAGCAGGCTTGTCCGGCAGTCGCGCTGAATCAAGGACACGAAACTGCTCTCCCTGCGACCGCTGTTCGAGGTTTGTGGCCAATTGCGATTGGGCCTGCTTTGCTAGCAGTGAGTCGTAATTCTTCTGAGACTCATCGTAACCTCGCGAGATGTCCGCCAGCGCCTGCTCCGTAACCGGCGTCGAGTTCAGACGGGCCTGGTATTCGGCTACTCGCGCTTGCAAGTTCTTCTCTTGTCTCTGGAAGCCCTGAATCTCAAGCTGGTTGGCCTTCAGTTGGCTCTGAATTTGCATCATCGGCGTGGGCGCGCCACTCTGCATGCCGGCTGCCGCCACGTCCACCCCGGCATCGTCTGACGTCTTGCCCGACTTTTGTTTTGTGGCTATTTCACCTTCAATTTGCTTCTTGAGTTTCTCTGTTTTGGCAATCTGATCTTTCAGGGCGATCACGTCCGGATAGCTGTCCGTATATTGTCCCCGCGCGGCTGCTAGCTGCATGTGCAAATCTTTTAATTCTTTGTCTAGCGCAGGTGGGGTGTCCGCGGAGTCGCCGTTTCCCAGGTCTGCCTGCACCGATTGGTATTGCTGAATGATCGACTGCAGGTACAGCCTTTGCTGCTCCGCGCGGTCAAGCGCTCGCTGCGTGCCCTCCAACTGGCTCTCGATACCCGATAAAATCTGAACGTTGCTTTGCAGTTGATCGGGAAGGTCGCCCATATGCTGCGCTTTGAAAGCCCGAACCTTCGCTCCCTGCTCTTCGAGCTTCGCTCTCGCATCTGCCAACTGGCTGCTAAAAAACGACGTTGTGGTCTCGGAAAGCTGCTGCTGGGATTTCATGTTCTCGTCGACAAACGCCGACGTCAGTTCGTTATCCACCGCCTGAGCCAGTTCCGGCGTTGGACCCGTATAGTAAATCTTGAACGCGGTCAGTTGCTCGTTACGCCCCGGCACTTGTACCGGCTCAATGCTGATGTCCTTACGCATTTGATCGACGGGATCGGTCGATCCGAAGAGCGCCGACAGACTGTGGTGTCCCGGGTAGAGATGATATTTGTCGATGATTACCTGCAATCGGGTACGGCTCAAAATCCGTTGCGTCATGCTCGACAGCCGGTCCTGCAGGCTCACCGACACGTTCGGAGGAACCAATTCCGACGTGACCTTCTGTTCATCAACCAGAATCAACGCTTCCGATTGATACGTCGAGGGCAGAACCCATCCAATTCCCCAGACCGCCGCCCAGCAAACGAAAACCGACAGGAGTATCAACCAGCGGTGCCGCCGCACGATACTCCAGTATTCTTCGATGCCTCGCGATTTTTCGTCCTGCAGTTCGTCAATCATTCCTACCTCCCTAACGGTTTCAAGAATGAATATGTAATCGACGCTTGCGCCAGATCGTGGTTCCGCACCGGGAATGCTCCCAGCGCTCCGGTTTCGTTCAATCTTTCGTATGACAGGTTCAGCGAAAGGTTCTTGGAAAGCTGTTGCGAAAATCCCACTTCAGCTGAGTACGTCAGAAGCTCGTCGCGGCCCGTCTGCGCCGCCAGCAACTGATCGTCTGCCGCGCTGAGCGTCGAAATCAGGTTGAGACGCTTCGTCAAATTCCACGATATGTGGGCCGTTCCGGAATTCAGTTTGACGGCGCCCACCAATCCTCCTCCGTCGCTGATTCGCCTCGTGTAATCCAAGGTCACAGCCATGCGTTGACCCGTCCAGTTGTAGATCACTCCCCCTGCGGAGTGCCATTGGTTCGATTTCACCGGTATCGTAAGCACGATAAATCCGAGGTTCGCCACCACTTCATTAGCCGTCAGCGAGTATTCCGGTCCGCCGTATATGCTCAGGGTCGTGTTCGCTGACGGCTTAAAGTCCTCAAAAATCAAAAATGAGTGCGTTGTCGTCCGCGCATCCGCTCCCGGGAACCGCAACACTTGACCCGTGTACTGAAACCCCAGTTCGTTCCGTGCCGAGAGTTGGTGCGATACATATGCGTGGCCCGAGATAATCTGCGAGTAAATCAGCGACTGTGTTGGCCCTGAATGCGGAGTCGTGTCAATGTGCACCGTATGAAAAGAGCCGCCCATGCCGAAGCTCGAATGTTCACTGAACTGGTTCGAGTAGAGAACGTTTGACGAGAGAGTGGTTCGCAGCAAATTTGGAATAAAGATCGTCTGGTTCGGGCCTCCGATCAGCCCCGGCGAACTCGCCGTTTGTTGAAAGGGATCGTTAGTTCGAATGTAACCTTGCTGTGCGGTAATAGCGCTGTGTTCTGTCGCCCGCCAGGTGAGGTGCCCGCTGAAGTCTTGCGTGAACTGGTTTCGATACGTCAGGTTTTGGCTGATCGTAAAACCCGGCGCATAGATCAATCCCCAGTCTACTCTCGGCCGGGTCTCTAGCAACTCAATCTGTGGCGAAACGCCATATCCCAGATCCCATTGCCGGTTGCCGGAGACTGTATTAATTCCCACGTTGTCGTCGTAGTGTGTTCCAACGGTAATGCTTCCTCGGATCACGTTCGCGAGCGCCACATCTTCTCCCGGAACAGTCGGCGGCAATTGACCGTTCGCCAAAACCGGAACGTTCGGCGCCGCCTGCGCACGCGCCAGTCCTGGGCTCATGCTCAACAGGAAAGCGGCCGCCACCGGAATTAGTCCTCGATTCATCCTCATCACTCGCTTATGGAACAACGATCGTGTCCCCCGGCTTCAATGAGACGTTCTCTTGCAGGTCTCTCCCCTTGATCACTTGTTTGTAGTTGAACGGAATTCGCACGCGCACTCCTCCCGGCATCGGCCTCAGGACGTAGATTTTCGTTTCCTTCGCAAAATCCTTAAATCCGCCCGCCTGCGCCACTGCATCCAGCACAGTCATCGCCTGGCTCAATGGGTATGATCCCGGCCGCATCACTTCGCCCACCACATTGAATTGGTGGCTTCGCGGATCGTTCACAATCACTGTCACTTCCGGGTTTTCAATGTACGCCTTCAGCTTCTTTGTTAGATCATCCTGCAGCTGCATTGGTGTCAATCCGCTCGCTTGGACTTCTCCGACCAGAGGCAGCGAAATTTTCCCGTCCGGCCGCACGGGAACCGTCCGCGAAATCTCCTTTTCCTTCCAAACGTCGATCTCCAGCACGTCATTCTCGCCGATCATGTATTTCGCCGCGTCCACCCACGAGTTGTCGGCTCGATTTGACGCCTGCGCAGCCTTCGCCGGAGAATCTGAGCTGGCTGTCGATGTCGTTTTCGTGTCCTGCGCCACCGCGGTAAACGCGACCGTGGCCAACGCCGGAATCATCACCATCCATTTTCTTCCCTTGACGAAACAGAAATTCATTGTCTTTGCTCCTTTAATCTGTCAGCGCGATTAATCGTTGCCCAACTCAGGCGGCTGCGTACTCGCCGCCACCTTGCGAGCCGGCACGCCCGCTTCTTTCAGCTTGTACAGCAGCGCTCGATAGCTGATGTTCAGCGCGCTCGCGGCGCGTTTCCGGTTCCAGTTATGCGCTTGCAAAATCCTCAGGATGATTTTGCTTTCGAATTCCCGCATCGCTTGACGCGTAACTTTTTTCAACGAAATGGAACCGCTGATCGGGATGTCTGGAATAAACGAAGTGGCGCTGCCGCCCGAGAGCTCAACTGTAATCGCATCCTCGGATCCTAGAATCACGTACCTCTTGATCAAGTTCTCGAGTTCCCGGATATTTCCAGGCCAGTGATACTGCTGCAGCATATCGAGGCGTCTTGCGGAAAGCGGACGCGTCGGCCGGTTGAACTTCTCGCTGTACACCAGCCGCAGGAAATCGCAAATCACGGGAATGTCCATCACGCGTTCTCGCAGGCTCGGAACGCGGATATTGACCACGTTTATTCGATAATAAAGGTCCTGCCGGAAGCTCCCCTGTTCGATCTCCTCTTCCAGGTTCCGGTTCGTTGCACAAACCACGCGCACGTTAACGCGTTTGTCCTCTTGAGCGCCGATCGGGCAAAACTGTCCATCCTGCAACAGTTGCAGCAGCTTCGCCTGAAGCCCCATTTCAAGCTCGGCAATTTCATCTAAGAACAGCGTTCCGTTCTGCGCCGATTCCACGCGGCCCGGCTTCGTGCCGTTCGCTCCGGTGAAGGCGCCTTTCTCGTAACCGAAGAGCTCGCTCTCGACCAGCGTGCCCGGTATCGCAGGACAGTTCACTTTCACAAACGGTCCCGTTTCCCACGGCGAGCGGACATGAATCAGTTTGGCAATGATTTCCTTGCCCGTTCCGCTCTCACCTTCGATCAGCACTGGAATATTGGCGCCCGCCACTTTATCCAGTTTCTGCCGGACAACCCTCATCACCTCCGACCGGCCGAACACAACCTCGTCCGGAGGCACACTGAGGTTGACCTCGCCACTTAGCCGACCCGAACTCGGACGCGTCATCGTTCCCACTGCCACACCGTCCTGGGACAGAGTCATGACCTCGACCCCGTACAGGCGCATTTACTTGCACACCGAAAACCAACATCATCCACCAGTGAGGATATTTTCACAGGACCCATTGAAAGTATATAAGGCTATATATATTATCATGTTACGGATTACAAAAAACGAGAGATGCTGTCGAAACCGCATTTCGAGGCGCAGAATGAAGTTAACAATAGTCCGAATACGGTGGTAAATATTTTCACATTCCGGAAGCCTGTTTCCTTTCCCGCCCTAGGAGACCAAGTGACGGGATTTCAAGCGAGTGGCAAGGCCTGCCAGCCATCGTGGAAGTGTTTTTGTTTCAGCTAGGTGAGATTTCGTTCGGGAGGTTCGCTATGCTGGCCTTACTCACAGCTGGGGCTGCCGGGTAAAGCCCCAGAGGCCACGCAATTCTTCCTGCGGAACAAATCAAAATGCAGCAGTTTCCCCACTTAAGCTCGAACAGGCTCGCCCCGGATGATGTCATAACGTTCTATTACCGCCGCCACTCCCACATTTTCCGCGCTGGCATTCTCCGCTTGTCCCTTCCTATCTACCCGCACCACTCGCCCGTGCGCCCGCACAAATACTTCGGTGCCTTGAGTGATCTCCGCAGGAAGGGTCAGCGTAAAATCCAGTTCAGTTCCGGGCTGCAAGTCCTTGTGCAACATGAAATACACGCCGCGTGTCGAGATATCGCGCGTTTGCCCGTTATGAGGAGCAGCTTCTCTGTTAATGGGCAACTGAACTATTACGGGAAGGGCTAAATCGTACCGTCGAGCTAAGCGGCGCTCCGTCATCCCCAGTGCTCCTCTCACATTACCGCAGACAAAAATCCCCACCCAAGGGGTCTAAGGCAGCAATCTGGCTTCCAAACTATCGAGGCCCACTGCTTTCGCGATGCCCGACCGGCGGGTTCCAGGCAGCCGTCCAATCGGCCCTGCATCGCGTTTAATTTCAGCCCACCTGAATAGTTACCCAACTCCTTTCCTGACAACTCGCAACGGGCTCTCATAACTTCCCCCGCTGTGAGCGATACCTTTTCCCAGATTTTCGTGAAAGAAACAAGGAAAATATCTAGCTATCGTGTCTTGCGCACGAAACGGACCTCGTACCATCCACTCGGCTGCATTCAATATGCAAGTAATTGCAATTGCCCGCACCTAAAAACTACGAATGGTTGGCCCGCCAGATGCGGCGCCCACTCGTGTCCCTTTGCCCGAATCCAAGTTGAACTGTCTCATTTTGTACAGTAATGCCTTGTAACTGATGCCTAGGCTCTTGGCGGCATCTTTTCGGCACCAGTTCGTTTTTTCCAGCGCGTTCGCGATCGCTTCCATCTCCGCTTCATCTTTCAATCCACGAACCAGCGCCTTCAACCCTTGCTCGGCTGGCACGCGTACTTCTTCCCGCGGAGAGACGCGTTGATGTGCATCAGTCAGCTCGAGCAATTCCTTCAGACTTCCGTCATTGTCTTCCAGAATCACATACCGTTTCACAAAGTTTTCCAGCTCCCTCAAATTCCCCGGCCACGCATACCGCAGAGCGGCCTCCAGGAGATGTTCCGTCGGCTCTGGAACGGGTTTTTGAAATTTTTCGCTGTACTTCACCAGGAAGTGACGAAATAGCATCGGAATTTCATCCGTGCGTTCACGAAGAGGGGGCACGTGCAACGAAAGCACGCTTAACCGGTAATATAAATCTTCGCGGAATCGTCCCGAACGCATGGCGTCTCCCACATGCACGTTCGTCGCGGCCAGCACGCGCACATCCACCTGAATTCCGCCCCGCGCGCCCAACCGCGAAAACTGATTGTCCTGCAACACGTGAAGGAGTTTCGCCTGCAGGTGTGGCGGCATTTCCGCAATCTCGTCCAGGAAAATCGTTCCCTTGTTCGCCAGTTCGAATTTCCCCGGCTTCGCCCGCACCGCTCCCGTGAACGCTCCTTGTTCATAACCAAACAGCTCGGATTCAAGCAGCTCGCCCGGCAGGGCCGCGCAATTCACCTTCACAAACGCTTGCTGCCTCCTCGTTGAACGCAGGTGAATCATCCGCGCCACCACTTCTTTGCCCACTCCGCTTTCGCCACTGATGAAAACGGGCACGTCCACGGGAGCAATCTGCAGGATTTGCTGCCGGATCTTCAGCATCTGCGGGCTCGCAACCAGGAAAGACATGTCCTCGGTCAATTGATCGCAGTATTCCCGCAGCGCCTGGTTTTCGGCCTTGAGCAGCTTCTTCTGCCGGCACTTCAGCAGCGCCGCGTCCAGCTCCGGCTTTTCAAACGGCTTCGTCAGATAATCATGCGCGCCTAAACGAATCGCCTCGACGACCGTGCTCACTTCGTTGGAACAGGACAGCATAATCACGTTGAGCCCACGGTCCATTTGCATGAGCCGCCGAAGTGTTTCCAGCCCGTCCATCTCCGGCATCAACACGTCCAGAATCACGAAGTCCGGCTTCGCGCCCCCTCCGATCTCTTCCAGTCCTTCCGTGCCGCTTGCCGTCGCCAGCACTTCGAATCCGTCCACCTCCAGCAGCGTTTGGAGATACTTTCGAATGCTCGGCTCGTCATCGATAATCAGAATTTTCTCTTTATCGGCCTGACTTTCCGCACGCACCTTCGAGCCTTCACGCATAGTTGTAAACCTCGACTTTCATCGGTAGCAAGAACTTGAACGAACTTCCACGGCCAGGCTCGCTGTCCACCCAAATCTTGCCGTGATGCGCCTGAATCAACCGCTTTGTGATTGCCAGCCCCAATCCCATTCCAGACGATGACGGATCGACGCGCACAAAATCCTCAAAAATCTCCTGATGAAATTCCGCGGCAATCCCGACGCCTGTGTCCGTCACGGAAATCAATACGCTATTGGCCTGCGGTCGCCGGCCCGCGCGTCGCTCCCTCGTTGGCGTAACCGGTGAAATACGACGCTCCCAAAATTGCGCCTTCAGTTCCAGCGTCACCGTGCCGTTTGTCGGTGTGTGCTTCAGTGCGTTGTCGACGAGATTCGTTATGCATTGTTGAATCTTCGGATAGTCGAATTTGAAAGCCGGCAATTTCTCGTCGAAAAATACTTCCAGATGAATATTCGCGCGTCGAAATGCTTCTTTCCAACGAACCACCACGTCGTTCATGCAATCGCGTATGTCATTGTCCTGAAATTGCAACACCAGCTTCCCGCTTTCAAGAGCCGTATAATTCAGGAACGTCGACACCAGCCGCACCAGCCGGTCGCAGCTCTGCTTCGACTCCTGCAGGATATCGCGTTGCTTTTCCGTCAATTGTCCCAGCGAGCCCGAAAGGAACAGATCGTAATAACCCTTCATCACTGCCAGCGGGGTTTTCAGTTCGTGCGCTGCCGATCCCAGAAACACGGTTTTCTGTCGGTTGACTTCCTGCAATCTCAGATATGCCGCCAGCAAATTCCGGTAGGTAATTTCTCTTTCTTGCAGCAGATCGTGAACCGTTTGCCTCATCTGGTTCTGATCCACCGGTTCCTCAGTTGGCGCAGGTTCCGCGAAAATCACCAGCCAGTCCGGTTCCGGCAGCCACCGAATACGCGCTCTCGCCGGTCCGCCGTTGCATTGGATCTGAAGATTTACTTCCTGCTCTCCGCCCTCCAATTGGCCGAAAAGGCCTTTGGCGTCCACATGCAAAACATCGCGAAACAGATTCGCTTGCGCCCCATCCTCGACCGCGTCCCATTGAACAGAATTTTGCGCATGCAGATTCGCAAATAGCACTCGTCCACTCCGGTCGGTCACCAAAAGGGGCTTATCCAACGCGTCCAGCAGGCTCGACATCAGTCCGAACAGAGTCGTTCCTGACGATTGAGGTTCGGCGGATAAACTCTTACTCAAGAAGGTTCCTCAAAATATTTTCTCCACAATCGGACAGTCAAATTAGTTCGTAATTAGGCGAAATGCCCGCGAACATCGATGTTGGCAAAGGCCCCTATGGGTGTCAATGGTAAATGCGTTTGCTTTGCACTTAAGATGCAAAGAAATGGTGATTTCCGGAACGTGCTTCTCGCCCCCCTGTGAGCCTAGTTTTTAAGGGCATTTTGTGACTGATAACACAGCACTTATACTATCAAGAATAACGGTGTTATAGCACTCAAATTGCTCTAGTTTTCGAGTACTAATACTCGGGTTCCATGGGCGCATCAAAAACTCGTTGCTGGGGGCGAGCTTCACAATGAAAACCAATGGTAATCACGCGGAGCGCCGTAAGTCTCCGCGTCTCCGGGTTCAAGTTCCTATGTTTATCCGCGGCAGAGATCATCTGGGAGTAGAGTTTCTGGAACTGGCCAAGACCCTCGATATCAGCGGCCAGGGTGCCAGGTTGATCAGTCCCCATGCCTTGAGCCACGATGAACTCATCTCCTTGACGATTCCCGCTCCACTCCCCCGGTCCTCGGAGTTCGGCGAATCCGGCACTCCCCCAATTCAGGCTCGTGTGCGCCGTCTTGAGTCTAGCGGAGACATGAAATTGGCCGCAGTCGAGTTTCTAAAGCCACTGGAATAGGCGAGTTACTTGACCACCGGCGCGGAGAAACATGCACTCTATCCGCAAAAAGTAGGAATTCCTTTCCCTCGCCCGTCTCGGGATCGGCGGCATCAGCCCTTCGCAACCCAGTTCAACCCTGCTTCACCCTTGTAACTGAAAGACATACAGATTCTCGGTCAGCAACAAATTGCTTGAGCGTTGGCATCGCCATTGCTATGCTCAAGAATGTCCCCGCAGGAGCCACTCGATAGATTCGGGCAGCGTAATCCCGAAACCATCACGTTGATACTTTGATGCCCCAGCCATCGGAGTCTAATCCACCGCTGCAGGCCGACGATTCTTTCTTCGACCTTCTGGTCGAGACTCTCGACAATGTCGAGGAGTCTGTCCGCGGAGCTTTCCTTCAACAGTTCTTCAAATCCATCGCGCGTATTGATTTTTCGCCCGCTCAGAGCCTCGACTATTGGAGTCAGATCCTCGCTCGTCGCACTGAGCTTTCAGAAAGCATGGGCAAGCGCGTCTCTCTAAAAACCGCAATGGTCGACGTTCTCGCGGCCACCAGCTTCCTCCGCGTTCCCATTTTGATGGAGTATGAGGAATTCAAGAAACTTCAATTAAACGCGGCCACGGACGCGCTCACGGGCCTGTACAATCGCCGCCTTTTCGAAGAATACTGCGACAAGGAATTCAATCGCGCCAAACGCTACGGCCTCCATCTTGCCCTCGTGCTGCTCGATCTCCACCGCCTCAAAGAAGTCAACGACCGCTACGGCCATTTGCGAGGCGATCAAGTGATTCAACTCGCCGCAACCACGTTGCGAAGAAATTTGCGCGCTTCCGACTTCGCCTTCCGCATCGGCGGCGACGAATTTGCGCTCCTTCTTCCTCAAGCCGATCCCGAACAGGCGGCCACTCTCTGCGATCGCCTTCGCGCGAATTTCGAATCAGAATCAGCTCCGCTGAATCTCAGCACGAAAGTCGCGATTGACTATGGAATCGCCGTGCATCCCCAGGATGGCGATACCAAAGATGTTCTCGTTCGCTTGGCTGACGAACGCCTTTACCAACACAAAAATGCCCAACGCGCGAATGCGCGCGCGGCGGAAGCGCCCAAGGCAGCGCCTTCCATTCGCACCGAGCCTGCTGGACCGACGCCCATACCGCCTCCCTCAAACGCCAAAACAGGAGCCGCGCCTGTCGCGCCATTCTCGGCCCCTCGCGAAACCCCGAAACAGCCTCCGCGCTCTGAGCGCCGCAAGTGGGAACGTGTCTCACTCGCCGGAACCCACGCCTACGCCGTCATCTCCGGAAATGAAAAGAAAAGCGCAACCGTTATGGACCTTTGCACCGGAGGCCTCTCCCTCGTCGTCGATAACGCCGAAGACTTGGTCTCTCCCTTCTTTGCCGTCCTTCACGTTCCCATCCTGCCGCCCCTTCGCGTCAATTTGCGCCGAATCTACAGTCGTAAAATCGAAAACGGCCGCAGCCAGATCGGCTGCGCCTTCGTCTCCTGATTTTTTCGCAGCCGCTACAGCCGACTCGCTTACCACCCGATACTCGATTTGTAGGCCCGTCTACAAACGGGCGACGTCGCACAAGCGCGGCACCTTACTTGCCGTAGTACCTGCTTAAGCCTGTGCCTTCTTGATTTGGGGTCACGACACCGAATATTCGCGAGATTGTCCAGCAGATCTAATCGTACTTCTCGAAGCGGATTTGTTTGCGCTCCAGCCCGAATTCTTCCTTCAAAATAAATCGCACCTCGTCAACCATGGCCTTCAACCCGCAGATATACGCCTTGAAATCGCTGCGTCCGGCGAATATTTCCCGCAGATGGTCCTGCACGTAACCTCGCCCGCCGCTCCAATCCGCCGGAGGGCGGCTCAGCGTGGGAACGAAATGAAATCGCGGATGCGCCGCGGCCCACGCCTCGAATTCCTCGCGGTAAAGAATCGTCTCCGGATGCCGCACGCCGAACAATAGCCACACATCCCGCGAAAGCTGCTCTCCCGCCGCAAAAATTTCCCCCAGCATCCCGCGAATCGGCGCGATTCCCGTGCCCGTCGCAATGAACACCAAATCCTGTTCTACGGGTTGCCCCACCACGAACGAACCGTGCGGCCCCTTCAAGTTCACGATCGCATTCGTTTCCAGGTCGCACAAATAGTTCGACACGTAGCCGCCTTCCACGCGATTCAGGCACAAGTCGAAACGTGAATCGCCTCGCGGCGCCGAGGCGATCGAATACGGCCGCTCCTCTGGCTCCCCGTTTCGCGGAACTTCCAGCGACACAAATTGCCCTGCATAGAATTCGAACGCGCCGCCTTCAATCGCCTCCCACTCGAAATGTTTCGTCGAAGGCGTCAGCGACACCACGCGCCTCAGCACGGCTCGGAACTCACGCGGCGATATAAATGGTCGTGTCGGCATCAGCGAACGTTCTTCCTTTGTTTCCACCCATCCCATAGTATCGCACCTCCTCGCGCCGCGCGTCGGTGCGGCCCGGGAGGATGCTCTTCGTGTTGTTGGCGGTTAACCCGTTTTCGCGTATCATGGTTGTTTGTCCGCGGACCTAGCGACGCGGCCGGGCGCTCCATCCACCCGGCAAACACGCGCAGACCGGTCCTCATGGACGGGAGCCATCATGAAAGAAGGAATCCATCCCGATTACCACGCCGTCAAGGTGCATTGCGCCTGCGGCAGCACGTTTGAGACGCGCTCGACGCACAAAGGCGATCTGATCCGCGTGGAAATCTGTTCGAGCTGCCACCCGTTTTTCACGGGCAAGCAAAAACTCATCGACACGGCAGGTCGCGTCGAACGTTTCCAGCGCAAATACGCCGACGCCGCTGCCAAAAAGAAGCAGTAACTCCCGCAGCGCTTCGCCGGCTTCATTTTCGCGTGCGGATTTTCCGAATGCTGTCCCCGCGCCCTGAGAGTCTTTAGCTTTTTGGCGCGTTGAAGCCCGGAGGCATTGCCGCGAGCGTCTTGCAGTCGCTGCGTCTTGTACGTGTGTGACGCCCGCCGTTCCGGCGTCTTGACACTTCAGGAACCGCGCCATTAGCATCAACGTTGGCGTCGAATTAGCTTCGACGTTGGCATCAACAATTCCCCATGTGCCGGTGTAGCTCAGGGGTAGAGCGAGGGTCTCATAATCCCTAGGTCGAGAGTTCGAGTCTCTCCGCCGGCACCAATCATTCCAAAGCAGCTTACGAGATTCTTGCGCAGCCGCGGCATGGCTCGCCTCTCGCAAACTTGCAAGCGCAAGTCTCGACCATCCCATTCAAGTGATGAAGTGAGGTTTGAGATTACAGAACAGCAGTAACCGTGGTGCCGGCAGCGGCGAATACCGACGCCATTTCCGCTCGCGCCAGCGGCAAGAAGCTCTTCAGGACATCGGGATCGAATTGCGTTCCGCTCGCCTGCAGCAACCGCCGTTCCGCTTCCTCAAACGGCAGCCCCGCGCGATACGGCCGCATCGAAACCATCGCGTCAAACGCGTCTATCACCGAAACAATCCGCGAACCAATCGGAATTTCCTCGCCTTTCAGTCCGCCCGGATAACCCGTGCCGTCGTAGCTTTCGTGGTGGTGCAGAATCATCAGACTCGCGCTTTCGAGTCCCGGAATTTTGCGCAGCAC
>DASZCH010000118.1:0-15553 GCA_035943235.1 Candidatus Acidiferrales bacterium | reverse complement strand
ATGTTGGGGAGTTCGAGGGCCGGCCGTTTATCGCCATGGAGCTGCTCGAAGGCCAGACTCTCAAGCACCGTATTGTCGGAAAGCCTATCGAGGTCTCGGAACTTCTAGAGATCGGTATCCAAATCGCAAATGGTCTCGATGCGGCGCACGCCAAGGGCATCGTTCACCGCGACGTCAAGCCCGCGAACATATTTCTCGTCGAGCGCGGGCCGGCAAAAATTCTCGATTTTGGCCTGGCGAAACTGGCGCCGGCTCTCCGGTCAGCCGCTGAATCCGTGGGCGCCACAAGCATGCGCACTCGGGCCAACGTGCTCCGGGAAGAAAATCTGACGAGTCCGGGGAGTTCGATGGGAACGGTGGCCTACATGTCGCCCGAACAAGCGCGGGGCGAAGAATTGGACCCACGTTCGGATCTGTTCTCGCTCGGGGTCGTGCTCTACGAGATGGCTACCGGGTCGGTTCCATTCGCCGGCCCAACCACAGCCGTCATCTTCGACGGCATTCTGCATTCCGAACCCGCGTCCGCCAAGGAACTGAATCCGCGACTGCCCTTGGCATTCGAGAACATTCTCAGTAAGGCGCTCGAGAAGGACGCGGATTTGCGCTGCCAGTCGGCGGCCGAACTCCGCGCCGATTTGAAGCGGCTGAAACGGGACATCGACTCCAGCCGCCGGCCTGCCGTGGAGAAAAGCACATCCGGTTCCGGGACGCACGCGCTTGCCGCCCAGCAAAAGTCAGTCGCGGTGCTTTACTTCGAAAACCAGAGTGGGGCGAAAGAGGACGAATATTTCCGCGACGGAATTACGGAAGACATCGTCACGGAACTTTCCAAAATCGCGCAACTCGAAATCTTCCCTCGTTCGGAAATGCTTGCGTTCCGGGACAAGCCGGTGACGGCGCAGCAGGTGAGCCAGAAGCTCGGCGCCGCCTACGTGCTCGAAGGCTCGATCCGCCGCGCGGGCAGCCGCGTGCGCATCACGGCGCAACTCGTCGAGGCCTCCACGCGGCATTCCGTCTGGGCCGAGCGCTACGACCGGCAACTCGAAGACGTCTTCGCCATCCAGGAAGAAATCGCGCGGAGTATCGCCCAGGCCCTTCGCATTACGCTGACGCCGCAGGAAGAAAAAACCATAGCGCGAAAGCCGACGGAAAACCCCCAGGCCTACGATTTTTACCTTCGCGGAAGAAGTTACACGCGACGCGAGAATATGGACTATGCCTTGCAGATGTTCGAGCAGGCCATCCAGCTCGATCCGAATTTCGCGCTGGCACATGCGGGCATCGCGCATCTCTGCGGGCTGATCTACGAAATCCGCGAGCAGAACCAGAAATGGATTGAACGCGGACTGGCTGCCTGCGATCGCGCCACCGCGCTTGCCCCCGACCTGCCGGAAGTGCTCGTTGCCCATGCCCGCCTGTTTTATGCGCAGAAAAAATACGCCGAAGCCGCGCTAGTCGCTCAACGCGCCATCGAGCGCAAGTTCGACTGTGAAGGTTCGTGGAATATTCTGGGGCGGGCCTTTTTCGCTTCCGGTCGTTTTGAAGAGGCCGCAGCCGTCGTCGAGCGCGCACTCGAATGCAACGGCGACGACTACAATACCTATATCCCGTATTACCAATCACTCGAACGGTTGGGGCGGAAAACGGAAGCTGAGCACATCCGCGAACGCATGGCCACGGTCCTTCGTCAGCAACTCGAACGCGTGCCCGAGGACGTGCGCGCTCGGATTTTGCTGGCTAACATCCTCGCTTCCTACGGTCAGGATGCGGATGAGGCTATTCGTCACCTGCAGACCGCCGTCGCCCTTCGCCCTGGCGATCCCAACACGCTTTACAACGCCGCTTGCACCTTCGGCGTCCTGGGCAGAAAAGTAGACGCCCTTGAGACAGTCAAGAAGGCCTTCGCCGCCGGTTATGGCAATATGAGTTGGGCATCCAAGGATGCCGATTTCGATTGCCTGCACGACAACGCTGAATTCCGGAGACTCGTCGGTCTCGACGAGCAAGCTGCCTCCTAAGAATCGTTCGTCATCGCTCCTTATCGCTCCTTGCTCGCAGCATCCTTGCATTCCAAATTGCATCTTGTCAGCGGGCGCGCGTGTGCCGTACAGTGGCGAGTTGCGCGGAGATAAAATAAATTTCCTGTGACGCTCCATTCGAGACATTTGAAACGGTCGAAAGCTCGGGCGAAAGCCAAACCGTCAAGAGCGAAACCGCGACTGGCGCCCAAGCCCGCGGGTGACGCTGGACGTTTGTTTAAGGGGCTCGTGGCGCTGCAGAAGCGGTTGCGGGCAGCGAATGGGTGTCCGTGGGACCGCGAGCAGACGCATCAAAGTTTGCGGCCGTTTCTAGTCGAGGAGGCATACGAAGTCCTCGACGCGATGGAGAAGGGCGACGCGGAGAAGTTCGCGGAAGAATTGGGCGACCTGCTGTTGCAAATTGTGTTCCACGCCGAACTGTCGCGTGAAGCCGGAGAATTCGACATCGGCGACGTGATTCTGGCGGTGCACACGAAGATGGTCCGGCGGCACCCGCACGTGTTTGGAAAAGTGAAGGCGCGGACGTCGGCGGACGTGCTGAAGAATTGGGAGCAGATCAAGGCCGAAGAGCGCGCTGGGGACGCGCAAGACGCCACGGATGCCAAACGCGCCGCGGATTCGGTGCTGGGCGGGGTGCCGCGCGGACTTCCAGCGTTACTTGAAGCTTATCAACTGACGCGGCGGGCTGCGAACATCGGATTCGACTGGGAAAATATTGCAGGCGTGCTCGAAAAATTGGAAGAGGAAATTCGAGAGTTGCGCGAAGCCTTGAGCGAGTCGGCAAAAGGCAGACCTCAAGCAAAAGTTGAAGAGGAGTTGGGGGACTTGCTATTCGCGGTCGTGAACGTGGCGCAATTCGCGGGCGTCGAGCCGGAGCTGGCTTTGAAACAGGCAAACCGAAAATTCAAGGCGCGATTCGGATGGATGGAGAAGAAGGCGCAAGAACAAGGGCGGAGATTCGCTGCAGTGCCGCGCGACGAAATGGAAGGATTATGGGACCAGGCAAAAGTCAACGTGTAACGGACGCGCCGATCACGGTGCGTCACGTCTCGACACTCGAAGAATACCAGGAATGCGTGCGGATGCAGCTCATCACGTGGGGCGAGGATCTGGCTACGCCTTCGGGGCTGTTCGTAGTGGCGCGCGAGACGGGCGGGCAGACGCTTGGGGCGTTTGCCGGAGAGAAAATGATCGGGTTCACGCTGGGGCTGGCGGGATTTCATGAAGGAAAGCCCATTATTCATTCGCACATGACGGCGGTGCTTTCCGAATTTCGCGACCGCGGCATTGGCCGAATGCTCAAACTTGCGCAGAGAAACGATGCGCTGGCGCGGGACATACACCTGGTGGTGTGGACGTTTGACCCGCTCGAGCTGAAGAACGCGCACTTCAATATCAACCGGCTCGGCGCGGTCGTCAAACGGTACATTCCGAATTGTTATGGGATCACGGAGAGTCCGCTGCATGCCGGGCTGCCGACGGATCGTCTGTTGGCTGAGTGGTATTTGGATTCGAAGCGCGTGACACGCATTCTGGCGGGAAAGCCGCCGCGTCCGTCGAGCGGCGCGGAGAAGATTGCGATTCCCGCGGACATCAGCGAACGGAAACAGATCGAGCCGGCGATAGGTGCTCGGGTGCAAAACGAGATGCGCGAGCAGTTTTTGGAGAAAACGGCGCGCGAACTCATTGTGACGGGCCTCGAAATTGGAGCGAAGGAAGCGAGCTACATCCTCGAAAAGAAAGAGGACGTGGCGGCGGAAATTGCGACGAAATAGGTTGGCGTGGTGCGCGAGAATGCCGAATCGAGAACGAAATCAAACTTGAGGTAAATGATGCGAGTACAGAAAGTGACCCTACGGGAAGTTCGCATGCCGATGGTGATGCGCTTCGAGACCAGTTTTGGCGCGACGACGGACCGGCGCATTTTGCTGATCGAAGTTGAGGCAGACGGCGTGAGCGGCTGGGGAGAATGCGTGGCGGGCGAGGCTCCGCATTATTCGCCGGAGACGATCGAAACCGCCTGGCCTATTCTGCGTGATTTTTTGTGGCCGGAAATTCGGGGCAGGGAATTCGGCGCGGCCCGCGACATTTGGGACATGCTGACGCACACACGCGGCCACAATATGGCGAAGGGCGGGCTCGAGTCGGCGATTTGGGACGCGGAAGCGAAGCAGAAAAAGCTGCCGTTGTGGAAGCTGCTTGGCGGCGTGCGCGAAGAGATTTCGTCCGGCGTTTCCATTGGGATTCAGCCGAGCGTCGAGGAATTAGTCGCGAACGTGGAGAAAGAACTGGCGGCCGGATATCAGCGAATCAAGATTAAGGTGAAGCCGGGACTCGAATTGAAGCCCGTGGAGGCGTTGCGAAAACGCTGGCCGCGCATTCGCCTGATGGTGGACGCGAATTCGGCTTACCGGCTCGAGGATGCGCCCCTATTGAAGCAACTCGACCCGTTTGGCTTGATGATGATCGAGCAGCCGCTGGGTTGGGACGACATTTACAGTCACGCGAAACTGCAGAAGCAGCTGGAAACGCCGATCTGCCTCGACGAGTGCATTCACGATTATGCGCACGCGGTGGCGGCCCTCGAAATCGGCGCGTGCAAGATTATCAATATGAAGCTGGGACGCGTGGGCGGGCACACACCCGCGCGGCGCATTCACGATCTGTGCCAGAAGAATGGAATTCCCGTGTGGTGCGGGGGGATGCTGGAGTCGGGAATCGGGCGCGCGCAGAACATTGCGCTCTCGACGCTGGAAAATTTCGCGTTGCCGGGAGACGTATCCGCGAGCAAGCGCTACTGGGCGGAAGATATTATCGAGCCCGAAGTAGAAGTGACGCCGAAAGGGACGATTAAAGTCCCATCAGGACCTGGAATCGGGTACCAGCCGAAGCTGGAGCGCATTGAAAAATTGACGGTGCGCCGTGAGGTGCTTGCGTAATCTGTGGAACGTCCGCGCCATCCTGTGCTGCTGTATTCGCTGATCCTGGTGATGGTGCTGGGATGGTCGTTCAACTTCGTGATTGCGAAGATCACGCTGCGGTATTTCGATCCCTTCACGCTGACTTCCTTCCGCATTATTTTGTCAGGCGTTTTCATGCTTCCGATTTATTTCGCGATGCCGCGGCGTTCGCGTTTCAATCGCAAGGACCTGTGGAATTTCGTGGTGCTGGGATTTTTCGGGGTGGTGATCAATCGCGGGCTCTTCATCGTGGGATTGGATTACACCACGGCGGGACATTCGGCGCTGATTGTGTCGACAGGCCCGATATTCGTATTGATTCTGGCGCGGGCGCACCGGCTGGAGCAAATCACGCGCGGGAAAATCGTGGGGATGGCGCTGTGCGTCATGGGTATTGCCGTACTGGTGGGCGGCGAAGAACTCAAGCTGCACAGCGGTACCTGGGTGGGAGACGTGGTGGCGCTGACAGGGACGCTGGGCTTCGCGACTTATACCGTTTTGGCGAAAAAAGTGGCGCGGCAATACGACACGATTTCGATGAACACATTCTGCAATATGGTGGGCGCGATTATTTTGTTGCCGCTGGGCATACGCCAGGCCGTGCATGTTCGCTGGGGAGAAATCGGGTGGATTGGCTGGTTGGGAATGGCGTACGTGGTGCTGATGGCGTCGGTATTCGCGTACTTGATTTTCTTTTGGGCGCTGCAGCACATCGCGGCGTCGAGGCTGGCGGTGTTTACGTACGTCGAGCCGCTGCTGGCGACGTTCCTGGCGGTGATTTTTCTGGGTGACAAGCTGACGAGCATGTTGCTCATTGGGGGCATCCTGATTTTGGCGGGAGTTTACATTACGGAGTTCTGGCCCGGCGCCGAAGAAGCGACCGTCGAGACGGCCGGCGCGTAGAAATTTTCGGGATGGGCTGGCGAGCGCGCGTCTTGACTTCGAACGCGGCGCGAACCTAAGATGGCCGCAAATGCCGGATTCGCAGCCGCTGATTGGCCGCACCATCGCGCATTATCGCATCATCGAGAAACTCGGTGGCGGCGGCATGGGCATCGTCTACAAAGCGGAGGACACGCGCCTCCACCGCTTTGTAGCGCTAAAATTCCTGCCGGAAGGAATCGCAAGAGACTCTCAGACGTTGCTCCGTTTCCAGCGCGAAGCGCAAGCTGCCTCGGCGTTGAATCACGCGAACATCTGCACGATTTACGATATCGGCGAGGACGATGGCCACCCGTACATCGCGATGGAGTTCCTCGACGGCCAGAGCCTGAAACATCGCATCGACGGGAGGCCATTGCCGCTCGAGCAATTGCTGGAATTGGCGATTGAGATTGCGGATGGACTGGAAGCCGCCCATGCAGCAGGCATAATCCATCGGGATATCAAGCCTGACAATCTCTTCGTCACTAAGCGTGGGCATGCCAAAATTTTGGATTTTGGGCTGGCAAAACTGGCGCCTGCGGGCGGTGCCATGAATCTTTCGGCGATGCCCACAGCTAGTGAACTGGAGCAGCTCACTCGCCTGGGCGCAGCGATCGGCACCATCAACTACATGTCACCAGAACAAGTGAAGGGCGAAGAGCTGGATGCACGGACGGATTTATTTTCGCTCGGTGCGGTGCTTTACGAGATGGTCACCGGCGTGCGTCCTTTCCGGGGCGAGACTTCGGGGGTGATTGCGGAAGCGATACTGAATCGCAGGCCAGTCGCGATCATGCGGCTGAACCATGAAGCACCCGCACAGCTCGAAGACGTGATCAACAAAGCGCTGGAGAAAGACAGGAAGCTGCGCTACCAGGGCGCCGCCGACCTTCGCACGGATTTACAGAGACTGAAACGGGACTCGGACGCAGGCGGTGCCTCTGCCGCTGCCGCACAAGAACGTGCCCCGGTGGCGCGCTCTGTGTTCCCTCCATCAGCGCGCTGGGGCGTGGCTACTGCAATTCTTGTCTTTCTCGGTTTCCTCGCCGCGATTGTCTTCAATCTGGGCGGAGTGCGGCATGAGCTTTTCGTACATGCACACGCCCTGACGGATAAAGACACCATCGTGCTGACGGCCTTCGCGAATACGACAGGCGACCCGGTGTTCGACGGCACGCTGCGACAGGGGCTTTCCGTGCAACTGGAGCAGTCACCGTTCCTGAGCCTCGTCTCCGACGATCGCATCCAGCAAGCCCTTCGGATGATGGGCCAGAACCCGGACGCAGCGCTTACACCCAAAATCGCGCAGGACCTTTGCCAAAGAGTTGGGAGCGCTGCTGTAATCGAGGGTTCCATCGCGCAGATTGGCACGCCTTACCTTCTCACGGTCAAAGCGGTCAACTGTTCGAACGGGGAAACGCTGGCAAGCACGGAAGCACAGGCCAGCGACAAGAATCATGTGCTCGATGCGTTGGGAAAGACTGCTTCGGAAATGCGGAGCAAGCTCGGCGAATCGCTGAGCACCGTTCAGAAGTTCGATACACCACTCCAGCAGGCCACCACTTCGTCGCTGGAAGCCCTGAAAGCTTTCAGTTCCGGCTATAGAATTGAGAGCACAAGTGGGGATGCCGCGACGGTTTCGTTCTATAAACGCGCCGTCGAACTAGACCCGCAGTTCGCGCTCGCCTACGCACGTTTGGGCATCGCGTATAACGATATCGGAGAACCCACCATAGCTGCCGATTACACTCGTAAGGCCTACGAACTGCGCGACCGGACCAGCGAGCCGGAGAAGTATTTCATCTCCGACCGCTTCAACAAGGAAGTCACCGGCAACATCGAAAAGGCCGAAGAATACTGCGACCTTTGGATACAAGCCTACCCGCGCGCTGTGGAACCCCGTGACGACCTGGCTGGCGCAATCTATCCGGTCGTCGGACAATATGAGAAAGGGGTTGAACAGGGCCGGGAGGCAATCCGCCAGGATCCCGGCACCGCCATTCATTACGCCCTCCTCGCTTTCAACTACATTTCTCTGAATCGCGTGGCCGAGGCGAAAGAAGCATATGCTCAGACTTCCGGCCGCAAAATGAAGCACCCATTCTTCCTTCTTGGCCTGTATCAGATTGCCTTTTTGCAGAACGATGCGGCAGGGATGGCACAGCAGATAGCTACGTCGGCCGGCCAGCCGGGAATAGAGGACGAGCTACTGGACATGCAAGCCGAGACAGCCGCGTACTCAGGCCGGCTTGGCAATGCTCGCGAGCTTTCCGGCCGGGCGATCGACTCCGCCGCGCAAGCGGGAGAAAAAGAAGCGGCGGCCACTCACTTGGTGCAGTCTGCCGCGCGGGAAGCCCTAATGGGCAATGTGGAAGAAGCGCGGAAGCGTGCCGCTTTGGCATTGGAGCGCTCAACAGGCCGTGACGTGCAGTATGGCGCGGCGCTCACTTTCGCCTATGTGGGTGATAGTGAACGCGCGCAAGCGCTGACCGACGATTTGAACAAGAAACGGCCAGAGGACACTCTCGTGCAGTTCAATTACCTGCCAACCCTCCGCGCAAAGCTTGCGCTCAATCGAGGAAACGCCTCCGAAGCCGTCGAGAGCCTCCGCGCCGCTACACCGTATGAACTGGGAAACACAACATTCAGCATTCCCGGTTGGACCGCCATGTATCCTGTTTTTGTCCGCGGAGAAGCTTATCTAGCCGCGCATCAGGGCGGTGAAGCAGCAGCCGAATTCCAGAAAATCCTCGACTATCGCGCAATTGTGCTCAACGAGCCCATCGGCGCGCTGGCCCGTCTTGAGCTCGGGCGCGCGTACGCAATGCAATCGGCGGCGGAACATGGAGTCGATGCGGCTGCCGCACGCGCCAGCGCGCGCGCTGCGTATCAGGATTTTCTCGCGCTCTGGAAGAATGCCGATCCAGACCTTCCTGTGCTCAAACAGGCAAACACCGAATACGCGAAACTGAAGCTCATGTAATACTTTAAGGGAGCGTAATGACGAATACCAAACGAATTGCGGTGATTCCCGGAGACGGGATCGGCAAAGAAGTGACTCCTGTGGCGCTGAAGGCGCTTGAAGCGGCATGCGCGGTTGGCGGAAAAAAACTCGCGTTCACGCGTTTCGACTGGGGCGCGGACCGTTTCCTCCGCGACGGGACGACTTTGCCGCACGATGCGCCTGAAATGTTGCGACGCGACTTCGACGCGATCCTTTTTGGGGCGCTGGGCGATCCGCGCGTCCCGTCGAACCAGCACGCTGCGGATATTCTGCTGGGCCTCCGATTCAAGCTGGACCTTTACGTGAATGCGCGGCCGTGCGTGCTGCTCGACAAACGGCTGACTCCATTACGAGATCGCGACGAAAAGGACGTCAACTTTATCGTCTTCCGCGAAAACACGGAGGGCGCGTACGCTGGAATTGGCGGGAATTTCAAACGCGATACGCCCGATGAAGTCGCGGTGCAGGAGGACGTCAATACGCGCAAGGGCGTCGAGAGAATTATCCGGTACGCGTTGGAATATGCGCGGCGAAAAAAGCTCAAGCGCGTTTGCATGAGCGACAAATCGAACGCCATGACCTATGGGCACGGGCTGTGGCAGCGCGTGTGGACCGCGGTGCGCAAGGAATACGCGGAGATCGAGGCGCGGCATTTGTACTTCGATACTTTGACGATGGAGATGGTGCGCGATCCTTCGCAATTCGACGTGATTGTGACGTGCAATTTGTTTGGCGACATTGCGAGCGATTTGGGCGCGCAGCTTTCCGGAGGCTTGGGGCTGGCGCCTTCGGGGAATATTCATCCGGGACAAGTTTCGCTGTTCGAACCCGTCCACGGCTCGGCGCCGAATATCGCGGGGAAAAACGTTGCGAATCCGCTCGGCTCCTCGCTGGCTGGCGCCATGATGTTGGAATATTTAGGATGGGAACGCGAGGCCCAAGCGATTGACGCGGCTGTGCGCGCCGCGATTCGCGAGGGAAAAACCACGCCGGATTTGGGCGGCCAGTTGGGCACAAAAGAGTTGGGAGATTGGCTGGCCGAGCGAATTTCAAAGCAGGGTTTGGCGGGCGCGGGCGCTTAAGAATCGTAATAAAGTTCAGGCTGCTTGCGGCGCATTCCTGAAACGAGCAACATTCCCAGCAGAAAACCTCCGACGTGAGCCCACCAGGCGACGCCTCCCATTTGCGCGCTGCCGAGCGAGCTGAGGCCGCTGAAAAACTGCACGGCGAACCAGAGTCCGATGAAAAGCACCGCGGGAAGACGCGCGAAAAACCACCAAAAGAAAAGCGTGACGAGCGTGAGAATTCGCGAAGACGGAAAGAAAATAACATAGGCCCCAAGGACTCCGGCAATGGCGCCGCTCGCGCCGAGTCCGGGAATCGTGGAGCCCAGGCTGAAAAGCGTCTGCGCGATGCCTGCGCCCAGTCCGCAGACGAGATAAAAGCCGAGGTAGGGAATGTGGCCCAGGCGGTCCTCCACATTGGGGCCAAAGAGCCAGAGAAACCACATGTTGCCGAGGATGTGCAGCCACCCGCCGTGCAGAAACATGGAAGTGAACAGCGGGACGAAGCCTTGCGCCAGCGTGTATTGCGAGTGAGCCAGAGCCAACTGCGCGCGCGCGGGAATCATCGAGTAGGTGAGGATGAAGGATTGCAGGGCGCGAGGGTCGAGGGTGAGTTGATAGAAGAAGACGATGAAGTTGACGATGATGAGCGCGAGTGTGACGGCCGGGAAGTGAGTCCGCGGGCGAAGATTTTTAAGAGGAATCATGAGCGATGGGATCAGTTAGAACTATGGCGCAGCGATTCGTCAAGAGAAAAGGGTCATGCGGCACTCGAGAGGGTTCGTCTTGAGAATGGCCTGTTGAGAATGCCCGGCGCGAGACTTCAACCACATCATGAGGGTCGGATTCTTTGAGCGGAGCTAATTTTTACGTGCAATGCAGCGAAGTTATTCAGTATGGGTGGGGTTCAAGCGTTACATCAAGACGCGACTTCGCGACGTCGGTTGTGCTGGCGCCGGGCCAACGACCAGATGATGACGCAGACAACGATACAAGCAGCGAGAATTTTTCGCACGGCTCGACATGAAGATTTACTTTAAGTGGAGAGTATATGAAGTGAAAGCGCAGATCGCGTCCGCAAAAAGTGTGAATTGAATTTTCGGATGAGAGAAAAATCTCGTAGATGATTGCGGAGCGCGCATGGCTGTGATAAGAAGTTTAGCTTCGCTGCGCGCGGCGAAAGCGTGCTGTGAGGCGCGCGTAAAAGTCGGCGCGCCGACACGCCGACGCTGATGCCACTTCACGAAACCGAAGCGATCGTGCTGCAAAATTATCCGCTCGGCGAAGCGGATCGGTTGGTAAGTTTTCTGAGCCGCTCGATGGGACGCGTGCGCGGCGTCGCGGCGGGTGCGCGCAGGCCGAAGAGTCGCTTCGGTTCAACGCTCGAGCGCATGTCGTATATCCGCATTTGGTTTTTCGAGCGCGAGACTCGCGAGCTGGTGCGCATCAATCAGTGTGAGCTGATCGAATCGTTCGTTGATGTGTTCAAGGATTTCGCCGCCGGCGTGGCGTTAACGTTGATGGCCGAAATCACCGAGGCAGTCCTGCCGGACAGGGAAGCGGCGGATCCGTCATTTCGATTGCTGCTGCTTTCGGCGCAAGCGATCAAGCAACATAGGGAAATCGATTTGCCGCTCGCGTATTTCGCGCTGTGGACCGTGCGATTGGGCGGATGGTTGGGCTCTCTTGAGCGTTGCGCGCGCTGCGGGAAGGAATTAGCGGGAGTTCCCGCGTTTGCGAGCCGCACTGTTCCGGGAGTTTTTTGCGGCAATTGCAGGGGCATCGGGATGAAGCCGATTTCAGCGGGCGCGTTGAATGCGGGAAATAAAATGCTGGTGGACCGTCTGGATAGAATCGAGGCCGGCAGCATTCCGAAGACGGCGTTGCCCGAGCTATCAAGATATTTATTGGATTTGATCGAACATCAAATTGAACGCAAACTCGTGTCGCGAGAAATGCTGGAGACGGCGCTTTGACGGCAAAGAGCAGAAAGCAATGAAGGCGAGAACTTCAAGTAACGGTCGAATGGGCAAGCCCGTGGGTCCCACGTTCCAGGAGTTGATATTGCAGTTGGAAACCTACTGGTCGAAGCGCGGCTGCGTCCTTCAACAACCATACGATGTGGAAGTGGGCGCGGGGACCATGCATCCGGAAACTTTTTTTCGCGTGCTGGGACCGTTGCCGTACCGCGTCGCGTACATTCAGCCGAGCCGGCGTCCCGCGGATGGACGCTACGGCGAAAATCCGAACCGGCTTTACAAGCACACGCAGCTTCAAGTGATACTTAAGCCTCCGCCCTCAGACGTGCAGAACATTTATTTGGATAGCTTGCGCGCCATCGGGATTGATTTGCGCCAGCACGATATTCGATTTGAAGAAGACAATTGGGAATCTCCCACGCTGGGCGCGTGGGGAGTGGGATGGCAAGTGTTACTTGATGGGCTGGAGATTACGCAGTTCACATATTTCCAGCAGGCCGGAGGACTGGATCTCGATCCCGTTTCGTGCGAGTTGACGTACGGGCTGGAAAGGATTGCGGCGTTCCTGCAGAACGTGGACTCCGTGTTCAAGCTGCGATGGTCGGATGATGTGAGCTATGGCGATATTCGACTGGCGGAGGAGCAGCAATTCTCGGCATACAGTTTTGAATGGGCGGATCCTGGGCGCACGCGCGAGATGTTCGATCTGTGCGAGAGGGAAGCGAAAGCAATCCTGGGAAGCAAAGGCGCGCATGGGGGCATACACGCGGAAACGGGATCTAAGAAACCCGCACCCATACTGGCGGCATACGATTTTTGTTTAAAGTGCTCGCATTTATTTAATGTGCTGGATTCGCGCGGAGCGATTTCAACGACGGAGCGTGCAGCGTTGATCGGGCGAGTGCGCGCCTTGTGTTGCCGCGTCGCTGCCGAATATTGCGCGATGAACGGATGGAGCGAAGCGGCGCAGCCCGCCGGCGGACTGCCGCAGACGGCGGGGCAGGGACGACGATGAAAGAGCGCGGCGAGTTTCTTTTCGAAATTGGATGCGAAGAAATTCCTGCTGGACTGATTTCGAAAGCCTGTATCGAACTTCAACAAATACTTGAGAAGCATTTCATCGCGAATGGAATTTTAATTGACGCAATCCGGACGTGGGGCACGCCGCGAAGATTGGGCGCGAGTTCGGATGCCGTGCTGTTGCGTCAGCCGGATCAGGAAAAGGAAATTCCCGGGCCGCCGAAATCGGTGGCGTTCGACAATGTCGGCCAGCCGACACGCGCGGCAGAAAGTTTTTCCGAGAAGCAGGGAATTCCTCTAGCAAAACTTTACATCGCGCAAACACCGCGCGGCGAATGTCTGGCCGCGAAACAAATTATTTACGGACGCGATGCGAAAGATATTCTCGCGGAAATTTTGCCGCAGGCGATGCGCGAGCTTTCGTTTCCGCGCTCGATGTACTGGACCGGCAAGAAGGGCGCGCGATTCACCAGGCCCGTGCGATGGATCGTTGCTTTGCTGGCCGGGCGGATTGTTAAAGTGAATTATGAAGGAATTGTGGCGGGCGATACGACCGAAGGGCATCGCTTCCTGGGAAAATCGAAAGTTCGCGTGACAGGCGCGAAAGACTACGAAGCGAAGATGCGCCGCAATTTCGTGATTGTCGAGCCGGACGAGCGGCGAAAGAAGATTGAAAGCGAGATTCGCGCGCTGACGGCGAAGAAAAAATGGCGCACGCACGAAGATGCGAAGCTGATGGATTTAGTCGTATACCTGAACGAGTATCCTTCGGTGATCGCAGGAGGCTTTGACCCGGCCTATCTGGATATACCCTCTGAAATACTGATCACGGTGATGCGCGATCATCAGAAATATTTCGCCGTCGAGGGCCGCGACGGGGAACTCGAGCCTCAATTCCTCGCAGTGATTAATTTGGACAAGGATCGCGCTGGGCTGGTGCGCGCGGGACATGAGCGGGTGTTGCGCGCGCGACTGGCAGATGCGAAATTTTTCTGGGAGTCGGACCAGAAGCGGCGGCTCGGCGATTACCTGGAGAAGCTGGCGCACGTCACTTTCGAGTCGCGGCTGGGAAGCTATCGCGACAAGACGGAGCGCGTGCGCGACTTGGCTAGGTGGATTTCGGGGCAATGGTTTGATTCGGGGATTCACGGCGCGGACGTCAGTGCGGCCGACCGAGCGGCAGAATTGTCGAAATGCGACCTCGCGACAGGGATGGTGCGAGAGTTCACGGAACTGCAGGGGATTGTGGGCGGCCTTTACGCGCGCGCGCAGGGCGAAGCCGAAGAAGTTGCGTGGGCGATTTACGATCAGTACAGGCCGGTGGGCGTCGAAGATTCGATTCCCCAGAATTTGACCGGATGCGCGTTGTCGCTTGCGGACAAGCTCGATTCGCTGGTCGCCTGTTTTGCGGTGGGAATCATTCCGTCGGGTTCAAGTGATGCTTTTGCATTGCGCCGCGCGGCTTCCGGTGTGGTTCAGATTTTACTTGAACGCAAATTACCGCTGTCGCTCTCGGCCGCAATTTCCGCGAGCACGAAGGGACTGTCCGCGCACAAGCCGGGAATCACAGTGGCGCCGGAGATCGAGAAGAAGGTGCTCGAATTCATTGGCGAGCGGGGGAAGTACTTGCTGCGCGAGAAGCAGGGATTCGCGTACGACGAAGTGAACGCCGCCATGGCAGCGAGCGCGGATGATTTGCTGGACGTCCGGAGCCGCATCATGGCGCTCAAGAGCATACGCCACTCGAAGAATTTTGCGCCGCTGGCGATAGCGTTCAAGCGGATACGGAAGATAATCGAGAAGGCCGGGGCGAGTGATGACGCGGGCGGCCCGGTAAGGACGGAACTGTTTCGCAAGGAGGCGGAGAAGCAACTTCATCGCGAAGCAATGGTATTGGCAGAGCGGGCGGCGGGGCACAAACGCGGCGGGCGGTACAAAGAGGCGCTGGAGTCCATATCAGAATTGAGGCCGACTGTGGATCGGTTTTTCGATGACGTGATGGTGATGGATGAAGATGCGGCGATACGGAAAAATCGCTTGGCCTTGCTCGCGGGATTACTGCGAGAGTTTTCGACGATTGCGGATTTTTCGGAAATGGTAGCGGAAGAGAAGTGAGCGGCAAGAATTAAAGTGAAAATTTAATTCTCTGTGTGTGAATGTGGAGCGAAATTTCTGTCGACGCGCCGACATTTTTTCTGAAATTTTTAATGGAACAAACTTCGAGTAAAAGGTGAGGACTGGTGAAATACGTTTATTTCTTTGGAGCGGGAAAGGCAGAAGGCAACGGGCAGATGAAAGATATCCTCGGCGGCAAGGGCGCCGGCCTTGCGGAGATGACGAGAATCGGATTGCCCGTCCCGGCGGGATTTACGATCTCGACGGAGACTTGCGACTACTACCTGAAGCACGGCAAGAAATATCCGAAAGAACTAGCGGTGCAGGTGAAAGCGAATCTGGCGCGCTTGGAAAGAGCAACCGGGAAAAAATTGGGTGACGCGAAGGATCCCCTGCTTGTGAGCGTGCGCTCGGGCTCGGCGCGGTCCATGCCGGGAATGATGGAGAC
>DASZCH010000117.1:0-8741 GCA_035943235.1 Candidatus Acidiferrales bacterium | reverse complement strand
GTGTAGGGGCGCGCGGCGAATATAGTCTTCATCGGGAGCTTCGCCGGGAAATTGAATCGTTCCGGGCGCGACGCTATTGACGAGAATTTCCGGGGCGAGGGCACGCGCGAGACAGCGAGTGAGCATGATGACTCCCGCCTTGGAAACACAATATGCCGTGAATTTCGGCCACGGAAGCATGCCCCCTAGCGATGAAATATTGACGATACGTCCGCGGCCGCTGCGTTTCAGAAGCGGAGCAGCCGCTTGCGCGCACAGGAATTGGGCTTTTAAGTTTGTCGCCATGATGGCGTCCCACTGGTCTTCTGTTATGTCAGGGAAATCCGCAGCGAAAAACATTCCAGCATTGTTGATCAAGATATCGAGATGGGAGAATTCGCGCTCGATGGTCTGCATCATGCGTTGAACTTCCTGTTTCTTCGACACGTCTGCCGGTATGGCAAGCGCGCGGCTGCCCAGCTTGCGCATGTCGGAGGCGAGGGATTCCGCTTCCATTTGCGACGATTCGTAGTTGATAACCACATCCGCGCCTTCGGCGGCAAGTTTCTCAACGATGCTGCGTCCGATGCGTTTCGCGCCACCGGTGACGAGCGCGACGCGGCCTGCGAGCGGTCCTGGCAATGGGCAACTCCTCTTTGAAGAACGTTTGGAATATACCATCCTCGCAATTTCCGGCGGTTGTGTCTACGAGCAAGGTTTTGACGCGGCGAAAGCGGAGAAGTTAGAATCAGGCGGGAACTTTGAACGCGGGAGGCTCGATGAAACTCGACTTGCTGGCGATTGCGGCGCATCCGGACGATGTGGAGCTGACGTGCGGCGGAACTCTGATTAAGATGGCGCAGAAGGGCCACAAGACAGGCATCCTCGATTTGACGCGCGGGGAAATGGGCACGCGCGGAACTCCGGAAACGCGTTTACACGAAGCCGCACGAGCCGCGCGGATTATGGGCGTGAAGATGCGCGCGAATTTGGGATTGCCGGATGCGCACCTTGAAGTGAATGAACGCTACAAGATAGCCATTGCTGCGAAAATTCGGGAGTGGCAGCCGCACACCGTGATTCTGCCTTACTGGGAGGGACGGCATCCCGATCATTACAACGCCGCGCGGATCGGCTACGAAGGGTGTTTTCTGGCGGGGCTGAAACAGTTGGGGATTCCGGGGGAAGCGTTTCGTCCGTTCAAGATTCTATATTCGACAACCTACGATGAAACGGTGAGGCCGACGTTCGCAGTGGACATTACCGCGCAATTCGACAAGCGTCGGCAGGCAATTTGGGCGTATGAATCGCAGTTCAAGCCGCCAAAGCGCCAGCGGAAATCAAAAGTTTACATCCCACTCGATGAACTCGAGAACCGCGTGAATTTGACGTCACGGCATTATGGGCGAATGATCGGCGTGAAATACGCGGAGCCATTCCTAGTGCGCGAGATTATGCAAATCGAGGATGTGGTGAAGATGCCGGTGAGGTCGGTGTGACGACGGTCGTGCGTATCGAATCGGGGGACGTTGCGCGGTGAGTTGTGCCCGTTACAAGAAGAACGTGCCCGGTCCGGGAAGGACTGGACCAGCCGCTACATAAACCAAGCAGGGCCCAACGGCAAACCACACGAAGCCACGGCCGGATCGTGAAGCAAAGTGAACGGAGGGATTGCTCAGAATTCGTCGGACTCCTGGGCGAAGCGGAAACCGGGAAGAGTCGGCGCAGCACCCGTGTGCCCAACCTTGATGCGCAGAGGAGCATCGGTTTCGGAGCCGGCTTTGCGGAGAACAGCAAAGGTGGCCAAGGCCTCGTTATAGACCTTCGTGACCAGGTAAGAGTCGCCTGAATCGTCCTTTTTCCAGACCTGGCCGACCTGTATTTTCTTGATGGGCATGCTAGAGACGCCGGAAAGAAACCACTTTAGAGAGAATGGCCAGCAGCGTCAATAGAACTTGGGGAGTGGGTTTCCGTATCGCCCCGCGAGTCAATGTTTCATTGGTTGTGAAGTTGGCCCGGGGGGTCCAGCAGTAAGCGGGCGAAGTTCTTCCAAACACCCTTTTTTAGATAAAGGGCATCGGAATAAGTGGCCGGGCAATAGCTGTAAACACGGACCGGCAGGGGTGTATAATCCCCGTATAGGCTAAGGGGGCACGAAAATGAAGAGAAGCTCCGCAAGTCTGGCAGCCTTCCTTTTGGCGATCGCAATGTCGGCACCCGGCGCGCTCGCTCAGCAGAAACCTGACAAGGTAAAATCCGGCACAGAATCTGATGTCGATGCCGTCGGCAACCGAAAGGTCGGCCACGGCTGGGACATGTACTCGATCCAGCGCGAAATCGCGCTCGGGAAGCAGCTGTCGCAGGAAGTCGAGAAAGTGTCGAAGCTGGTGAACGATCCCGTAATCGTCGACTACGTGAACAAGGTGGGACAAAACCTGGTGCGAAATTCGGACGCGCAGGTTCCGTTCACGATCAAAGTGATCGACGACGATCACATCAACGCGTTCGCTCTTCCTGGAGGATTTTTCTACGTAAACACAGGAGTGCTGCTGCATGCGGACGAGGAAGCCGAGCTTGCGGGAGTGATGGCGCATGAAATCGCGCACGTTGCGGCGCGCCACCAGACGCGCAACGCCACAAAGGCCAACATCATCCAGATGGCGTCGATCCCCTTGATCATGACACTGCCGGGAACATGGGCCGGCTACGGAATTTATGAAGGCATGAACTTCATGATACCGATGACGTATCTGAAGTTCACGCGCGACGCGGAACGCGAGGCCGACTACCTCGGTTTGCAGTACATGTACAAGGCCGGATACGATCCAAACGCGTTCGTTGCCTTCTTCGAGAAAGTAGAGGCTGAAGAGAAGAAGCAACCGGGAACGATTCCCAAGATTTTCGATACCCACCCGCCGACACCGGACCGCATCGTGGCCGCGCAGAAGGAAATTGCCACGATTCTGCCGGCGAGGCCTGAATACATTGTGACGACATCGGAATTCGACCAGGTGAAGCAGAGGATGATTCGTCTCGAGTCAGGCGAGAAAATTCAGGAAGCGCGCGACGGCGGCGGAAGGCCGACGCTGCAAACCAAGGCAGAACAGAAACAGACTAAGACGCAGCAACAAAAGGGACAGCAAGGTCAAGGCGACGACAATGCGCCAGTGCTGAAGCGCCGGCCATAAAATCAATTACAACTAAGTTAAAGTGGGAGCAGGGCGATCCGCGAGGGTCGCCCTTTTTGTTTGCGCGTGTGAAACTGGAGGCGGCAAGGGACTGCAGGGCAAATCAGCGACGGTGTTCGGCAAGATCGGCGACGCCCATGCGTTTAAGCGACTCCGAATAATAACGGCGGTAAAGAATGTCCCATTCTTCGCTGCCTTCGAGGACTTCCTTCTTTTGTGAAGCGATCTTAGCGCGGACTTCGGTGTCGACTTGCTCTTCCTGCTTCAATAATTCCTGAAGGATGGTCACGATTTCCTGACGAATTGTGTCGCGATCCTCGACGAAATCCAAATCGTCAACGGTGACCAGAAAGTCGATGATGCGGTGAGAGAGGCGAACCGTTTTTTCGCGGCTCAGTCGCATCAACGGAGGATTAGCTTCCTCTGGCGCGCGAGCTCGCCTTTCACTTTTTTGTACATTTCCTGATAGGACGCGCCTACCTTGCGCATTTCGTCATTGTGCTGCGCGAGAATATCGCGGACCTCTTCGTTCAGCCGGTCCTCCACCGTGAGTTCGTCGGCCATCGTTTGGCGCACGCGCTCCGCAAGAGCATCGGGGGCCTTCGTTTCGATCATCTGGCGCTCGACCAGGCGCTTCACCACTTCCTTGGACATGTATCCAACATAGTCGCGCGACAACAACATTCTGTGCGTCTCCGATTTACTTTCTCAGTTTACTTGCCGCACTGCGGAAGGTCAAGCAAGTGCGGTTGACGCTCGGATTCGCTTCGGATAGCATGTCAAGGGCGGTTAGCTCAGCGGTTAGAGCATCCCGCTTACACCGGGAAGGTCCGCGGTTCAAATCCGTGACCGCCCACCAGTGTTGTACAGTGGTAGATCTATTCCGCGTAGATTGCGGGGACGTAGTTCAGCCGGCTAGAACGCTGCCCTGTCACGGCAGAGGTCGCGGGTTCGAGTCCCGTCGTCCCCGCCATTCCTTTTTAAGGAGTTACCGCACGTGACGCCGGAAACTCCAACCATGATAGAACGGCGCTAGTTTCCGGGATGGTAGGTTCGCTCCGTATGCCCCATGAGTTGTGCGCGGTAAAAGTAAACTTCTCTCAAGTTGCCGGTGGCGTAGCGTTCGGCCTCATCGTCGAAATGGGGCGAGGCAGGATTGCCGCTCTCGCCGCCCGCAGTGACGGCGCGAGCGCGCACAGTCTTGCCGAAATCGACCACCGCTACGAAGCTGTTGCCGCTGGTGCCGTACCACTTTTTCGTATTCGGGTATGGGCGTGCTCCAAAAGAGGCGAGCGAACCCCATATTGAAGAGGTGAATTCTACGGGAATGCTCGGTTTTGTATCATCGAAGTGTGGAGCGATGTCGTCATTGATACGCTGGAAGCGGTTGATGTTCCCCCACGGAGTTTTCCAGGTACCGAAATCGGCCGTAAGACGATCGGACGCCGCCGCCAACGATTGCAATAGCTGCTCGGCAGGCACTTTCTCTCCGACATAATCGTATACGGGGATGCCGGCTACCCTTGCTTCGCGGCCGACGTGTCGCACCAGGTCCGTGCCCCAAAAAACCGCGAGCGACGTAGGAATCGAATCGACCCCCCAGCGGAAATCCCATTTGCGCAGAACGGCAATCTGCTCCCCCAACTTTGCTTTCAGCGGATTGTCCGCCGGTGCGTCGTCCCACGCCTTGATCAAAGCGGGCATCGGCTTCTCAAACCAGGGGAGGTAGCTATCAAAGGCCGCACCAATCAGGGAATCGAGTGTGAAATCCCGTTTGTCCCTAAGCACCCTCACTGCATGATGCCCGCGCGCCGATTCCCCGCCCATTTCAACATAAGCGGGAAAATCTGCCTTCTTTAAGCTGCCCGGCCCGCCCGCGTTCCACGGCGCGTCATTCGAGTTGTAAATCCAGCCGCTCGGGGGATTCAGCAAATGCGGTGTCTGGTCAAGCGTCAACAGCCCGTGCCAATCCGTCGCGGGATTGCTGCCATCCACAGGTTTCGTGAAGTCGAAACTGTTATCGCGTTTGGGAATGAAGTTCGCCTGGTAATAGGCAATGTCGCCATCCGAGTCAGCGAAGATAGTGTTGTTCGATGAGTCGGCGCGCAATTCCATTGTTTGCAGAAACGACTTAAAATTTGTCGCCTTGGTGCGCGTGAATGACTGAATCAGGGCCTTTACCGGCTCCTGCATCAGACTGATGGTCACCCACTTGCCATTCAGTTCAGCGATGACAGGCCCGTGTTTCGTGCGGTAAACGGTGAATTTCTTTTCGGCTATGCCGTCAGCAGTCTTGTAGGGCACCGTGATTTCCTTCTGCGCGACCGGGCGTTCTTCGTTTCCGTACTTGTAATAGTAACGGCTGCCTTTCTTCTCAATCGTTTCGAGATATTCGTCGACCGCGTCAACACCGCTGGAGGTATGCATCCAACCAACGTGCGGGTTGAAGCCCTGATAAATGAAAAATTGTCCCCAAGTCACGGCGCCATAGGCGTCCAGTCCCTGGCCGCTGACCATTTGCAGTTCGGAGCGGAAATAAAATGACGTGTGCGGGTTGATGAGCAGGAGCGCGTGGTGGTCGACTGTATTTGCAGGCGCGATGGCCATGCCATTCGAGCCAGTCGGCTCCGCCGGTTCGCCGGCATCCATTTGATTCCCGTCAAAAGATTGCGCCTGGCTCGCCGGGACTTTGCCATAGAACGCCGCAAGCCCCTTCACGTTCACGCGCTCGATGTCGCCGCCGATGCTGCCCTCGCTGAAGGTGAGCGCCATCCACGGCTCGAATCGCGAGATGACGCGCGGTTTCACTTCAGGATGTTTATATAGATAAAAGTTCAGGCCGTCGGCAAACGCGTTCATCAGGGCCTTCAACCATGGCGGGCTGGCTGCGTATTCCTTTTTCATGTCGACCGGATCAATGAACAATTTCTCGCGCAAATCCTGATAGATGACGGATTCGCCTTCGGTCTCTGCCAATCGACCCATTGCGTTGATGTAGTTCGTCTCGACGCGATTGAAATCGTCCTCCGCCTGGGCGTACTCCATGCCGAACACCGCATCGGCGTCCGTTTTTCCGTAAACATGCGCGATGCCCCAATTATCGCGGATGATGGTGACATCTCGCGCCTCTTGCTGCCATCGCGCGACGTCCGGATTTTGAGCGCCATAAGAGGCGGAACAGATGAATGCAGCTGCGAGAATGAGAACGAGCTTCTTCGTATGTATCACCATTAGTCTTGTCGTCTCCCGGCTGAATCAGCAAACGGAAATGGGGTGTTTGGACGCAATCCTGAACCGATGTCGCAAAGCGAAGTCACTAGTTCGCGTTGCAGCGACGAGTATACCGCGCCGCTGCAATTAAAGCGCATGACGCAGCCTGGCTTCAGGGCGTCCTGACGATGATGTTTGCAACGTTGCGTTGCCGAAGCATGGAATTAAAGGAAGCAACGTCTTTCGACATGAGCTGCTGGTCTTCGGCGCGATACTGAGCCACTTGCTTGCTCAGTTCGCCGGCGACAGCGACTTGTTGCGTGGTGGGCGGAAAATCGGTGCCGCTCAGTTGCCGCGCGAGATAGTCGAGCTTCTCGGCGAGCATTGATTCCCACCGCACATCGTCCTGTCCGCGCCCGCTGGCCTTGAGTTGCAACAGATGCCCTTCAAAATCGGTGAGCTTATTGTTCAAATCGTTGGCAGCGTCGCGAATTGATTTCGAATTTGCGTCGTCTCCGAGTTGCATTTCCAGCTGATTGATCTGCGCGCGCGCGGATTCGAGTTGATTTACAGTATCCGCCATCGTGTTCAGTTCATCCTGGAGTTGCCTCACGAGTTTCGTCTGCGTCTGTAGGTCAGCTTCCGTGCCGGTAGAGTGCGGGTCTTTCAGTACACGCAATTTCTGGGAGTATTCCTTTCCGCCGGCGAGCAACTTCACTGTGTACGTTCCCGGCAGCGCGAGCAGCGCAACAGGTTCCACGCCGGGAGCAGCCCGCCAGCCTTCGGGACCGACAGTTACTTCGGGTGCGTAAAGCGGACTCGTGCGCAGATGGAAGGGTTTGCCGGGATCAAATCGCAAATCCCACCAGATACGGTTGACTCCGGCATTCTCCGTTCCGTCGAGCGTGCGAACCGTCTTACCGCTCGCGTCGGCGATTTCGATTTTCACTTTGTCCTTCGTTGCGGACTTCAGATAGTAGTTGATCACCGCTCCGTATGGTGGATTGTGCCCGGCCGTGGGATCGTAGGTTGCGGACGCGGGTTGCGCGACATTGCGGAAACGATAGGCGTCGCGCGGCGCAAAAAGATGCGCGTCGGAAGCGCGCACTTCCGGCGTCATTTGTTGGAGCGGAGAAATATCGTCGAGAATCCAGAAGCCGCGTCCGTACGTCGCGAGCGCCAGATCGTGGAAACGCTGCTGCACAGCAATCCAGTAAACGGGCGCGTGTGGCAGACCCGACTGCAGCGGCTGCCAATGGTCGCCGTCGTCAAAGGAAACGTAGAGCGCGTTCTCTGTGCCGAGGTAAAGCAATCCCTGGCGCACGGGATCTTCTCGAACGCAATGCGCATAGCTCAACGGGCTGTGCGGAATGCCGTTGGTAATCAACGTCCACGTCTTGCCGTAATCGCTTGTTTTATAAACAAACGGATCGCGATTGTTCATCTGATGAAAATCGACGGTGATATACGCCTTGCCAGCGTCATAACGCGAGGCTTCGATGTTGCTCACCGTTCCCCACTCGGGAAGATTGGGAATATTACCAGTGACGTTTGTCCAATGCTTTCCGCCGTCGCGCGTGAGTTGCACAAGGCCGTCGTTGGTGCCCGCCCAAATGACGCCCGCCTGTTTCGGCGACTCGGCGATGGAAAAAACAACGCCGGCGTATTCGACGCCGATGTTGTCTGGAGTGAGGCCGCCGGAAATTCGCATTTTGCTTTTGTCATTGCGAGTCAAATCCGGACTGATCACTTGCCAGCTATTGCCGCCATCCGTAGTCTCGTGAACGTACTGGCTGCCCGTGTAAACTTTATTGTGGTCCTCGGGCGATATAGCGATGGGGAATTCCCAATTGAACCGGTATTTGACATCAGCGGCGGGCGCTCCGTTGGTGGTTTCGGGCCACACTTCCACTTCACGCGCCTGTCGATTCGCGACGTTGTCGAGAATCACCGTTCCGCCGACGCTGCCGGAGCCAGTGCCGCTGTTCCAGACGATGTTGTTGTTCACGGGATCGACCGTGGCGAAACCGCTCTCGCCGCCCGCGAGTGAACTCCATGCGCTGCGCGAGATGGAGCCAGGGCCGCGCCTGCCGAAGCCGCCGAATTGCAGGCTGTCGCTTGGACCTCGATAGGAGCCGCCATCCTGTTTGTTACCGTAGACGTTGTAAGGAATCTGGTCGTCAACGGTGACGTGGTAAATCTGCGCAATGGGAAGCTGGATATGATCCCATGTGCGCCCGTGGTTGATGGAAATGCTGACGCCGCCGTCGTTCACCACAGCCATGCGGTTGCCATTCGTCGGATCTATCCACATCTCGTGATTGTCGCCGCCGGGACTGGAGGGCATTTCTGTGAGTGTTGTGC
>DASZCH010000116.1:0-22908 GCA_035943235.1 Candidatus Acidiferrales bacterium | reverse complement strand
ACACTGATTCGTACCGGTGATGAACAGGCACATGCTGTCCGCGAGTACAGCATCAAGTTAGGAACAAAAGTTTTGGCAAAAGCTTGACGGGGTGCCGGCGACACGATATGAAGTAGGGCGTTGGCATTTTATTTGGGAGCCCAGCCCATGAAACGCCTTGCTGCAGTACTGTTCGCCTTAGGTTTGTTCTCCTTGTCCGCGTGGAGCGGCGCGCCGGAACTCGGCCGAGTACACGTCTCCGCCGGCTCCGTCGTGAACTTCCAGTTGCAGACCCGCCTGAAGGCATCGAACCACGATGCCATGGACGAATTCCCCGCCGGAACCGTCATACACGTAAAAATGCTGGAAACGATCGATTCGACGCGCGACGCGGACGGCACTCCGTTCCGTGGCGTTTTGGTATCGTCGATCGCAAGCGGCACGCAGGTGGTCGCGCATTCGGATGCGGCGGTTACCGGCTTGCTCGTACTGCTGCGCAGCCGTGAACATCCCGAGGGTTTCCGCTATGAGCTGCTGGTCACCGGAATTTCCGATGGCGTGAAGTCATATCGCGTCACGGCGTCGCTTTCGCCGTCGCTTTACGACAACTCGGAAAGCAGCCCCCGGCAGAATCGGCGGTAGTCCCCCCAGCTTACCCACATCACGATACGTCCCGCTGAAAACCGCGCGCGCGATTGTCCGCGCGAATCGCGAGTGATACACTCCGTTCATGGCCAAGAAAAAAGCAAAGCGGAGGAAGAAAATTGTTCGAGCGGGGACTGCGCGCGCGAAAACAGCGCCGCGAAAAAAGAAGACAGCGAAGCGCGGAAGTGCTGCCGTTAAGAAAAGTAAGGCGCGCAAATCGCCGGCGTCGAGCCCGAGGAAAGCAGCGCGCAAAAATAAGAAGGCGCGGATAGAGCGGCTGTCGCGCGGCGTTCGCTCCGTTGGCAACGCGATTGCCGTGATGAGCGTCGGTCCGGGCGCGGGCACTGCCGGGCAATCAGGCGACATTGAGGGCCTGTCGAATGTCGAAAGCGCGGATTCCGAGAGCGTTGAAGAACTGGTGGAAGAAGGCCAGGATTACGAGGCGGGAATTATCGACGGCATTCAAAATACCCCCGACGCCGACCAGGGCGAAATCAAGACGCGCGAAGTCCCGCAGGACGATGTCCCTCCTCGCGACCGCGACACCGAGTAGCGCCGCGCGCACGTCGTAACCATGCCTGCATAGCGAATTCGCGTTCGCCTGAAAACAATCGTACGTCACGGGAGCTCGGCAGAGGCGAATTCCGTCTCGGAGGTGTTTATGAGGCGCGGCGTGATTGTTCTGTGCTGCCTGGTCAGCGGTTGCGTCATCAACGGGCGCGCGTTTGCTCAACAGGCGAGCGTGCCGGAGATTCCCTACCGCTCCGTCCCGGACTTTTTGAAGCTGCCGCCGAATCTTTATTTGGGCGAAGTCTCGGGCGTGGCGGTGAATTCAAAGGGACACGTGTTCGTTTTCTCGCGCGGAAACACTACAGGGCCGGCGTATGGAGCAGCCGCGGCGCAACTTCTCGAATTCGACGCGAACGGCAATTATATCCGCGAGATTGGTCACAACTTATATGCGTGGTCGTTCGCGCATACGGTGAAAGTGGACGCGCACGACAACATCTGGGTCACCGACAAAGGTTCGGACATGGTGATTGAGTTCAATCCTGCTGGACGAGTGACGATGGTTTTTGGGCGTAAGCAGGAAGCCGCGGACGAGCACACAGGACCGCTCGCGCATCTCAAGCCGCCGCTGCCTCCCGTCGATGGAATGTTCCGCCAGGTGACGGACGTCGCGTGGGACGCGGCGAGTAACGCGTACATCAGCGACGGCTACATTAATTCACGCGTCGCGAAAGTCGACAAAAATGGGAACTGGCTGATGTCATGGGGCGAGCCCGGCGATGGGCCTGGACAATTCAATACGCCGCACAGCATCGCCGTGGATGCAAAGGGAAATGTTTACGTGGCGGATCGCGGCAACCGGCGCATTCAAGTGTTCGACGGCAACGGGAAATTCCTGCGGCAAATCACGATTGACGTGCCTGCGCCCGAACATGCTCGTCCCGCGATTGGCAACAAACCGATTTCCACAAAAGGAACCATGGCTCCCGGCGCTCCGTGGGCCATTTGCATTACGCCCGGGCCGCATCAGTTCCTCTACAGCTCGGACGCGTTTCCGGGGCGCATCTACAAACTAACGCTCGATGGAAAAGTTCTCGGCATGCTTGGCGAGTCGGGAAAGCAGTTGAAACAATTTGGGTGGGTGCACGAAATCGCTTGCCCGTCTGAAAATGAATTGTATGTGGCGGAATTATTGAACTGGCGCGTGCAAAAACTAATTTTGCAGCCGACGCGCTAAGTCTTGCGCCGAAACACAAGGAAATGAACCCTTCGCCGAGAGCCCTCAGAATGAGGAACCTTCAAAAGCAATGCGCTCCTCGGTGAATTAGGGGTTGGTAGTAATTTCGTTGCGGATGCTGGAGTATTCGTCGCTGGAAATAATTTTGCGCGTGACCAAGTCATGTTTGCCGCGGTACGGGCGACCGGCGATGATTCTGCGCGCGTCACGGCGCGTGATTCCGGGAAGGCCCATCAATTCCGTTTCCGACGCAGAGTTCAAATCCAAGGGCCGCTCGCTGCCGCGTTTCCAACCTTCTCTGACGCCCTGCGCGGCTGCGTGCGCTTCTTCCGCTGCGGTTTTAGCGGCCGCGTTTAGATCGCGCCCCGCCTCTTTGATTGCCGGCTTGGCCCGCTCGGCCGCTTTCGCCGCGGCCTGGCGCACCTGCTCGTCGCGCTGCTGCCGGTCCTTATCGTTCGAACATCCCGTGGAATTCATCAGCGCCAGAGTGAACACGCCGAGTATCAGCGCGCGAAACATGTCTGAAAAGCAGCCTGACAAATTGCGGGACAAAAGCATGCATCCCTCCCAAAACTTCGCCGCGTGGTCACCCGCGCTCTCTCTTTTGATACTGAGCGCCCGGGAGGAGTCACATTTGGGGCGCTAGCGGTCTGGAGGTTGCGCGACACACATTTTTCTTATTCCCAGGTTCGAGCGACGGTGAGAGAATGCCTCCCGAATTTTGCACCAGGTGCGGAGGAAAGAATGCCAACTCAAACACTGGACCCGGCGTTTCAAGACTTCCTGCGAGGACGTTACGTCGCCACGCTCGGCACCGAGAACGCGGACGGCAGCATCCACCTGACGGCGGTCTGGTACATCTTTGAAGACGGCTGCCTGTTTGTGGCGACGTCCTCCAAAACTCGAAAAGCGTACAATGTGATCGCGCGGCCAAAAGCTTCGCTGATGGTAGACGTGCGAAAACCCGCCAAGGAGCGTGGCGTCACCGCCATGGCGAGAGCGGATGTGATTTCCAGCGAGGCGTCGCGAGAAATAAACCGGCGCATACATAGCCGCTACATGAGCGCGGCAGCAATGTCCGATCCGCACATTGAGCCTGTATTCGCATCATTCGATGACATCACGCTACGGCTCACGCCTGTTTCCTGGACCTCATGGGACATGGCCATGCTCGACGCGCAAGCCTTTGGGGGACGATTGGGCGGAACGCCCGGATACATGCTTCCGCTGGATTGACGCCACTTAACCGGCTTTTTTCTTCCTGGCGGGAGCTTCTTTCGCGCGCGGTACGACGCGAAGAGGCTGTTTCTTCTCGGGCGCGGCGGATTGCTTGGCGAGGCTTTTCTTCAGCGCGTCCATTAAATCAATCACTGGCGCGATGGTTGCATGCGGCGTGGCCGTCACTTCGCGGCCGGCTGTTTTCGCCGCGACCAGCGCGCGCAGGCTTTCCTGATACGTGTCGCGATACTTCGACGGCTCGAAAGCCGCAGCGAGATTTTCAATGAGTTGCGTGGCGAGCGTGCGCTCCTGTTCTTTCACTTCCGTTTTGTCGACGCCACCGTATTCAGCGGAACGAATCTCGTTCGTGTAGAACATCGTGTGCAGCGTTAGTCCATTTTCGCGCGCGCGAATAATGACGATGTACTCGCGATTGTGCATGCTGACCTTCGCGATGCCTGCGTAGCCCGATTGCTGCATCGCTTCCGTCAACAGGCGATAGGCTTTCTGGCCACCTTCGTCGGGCGCGGCGTAATAGGAAGAATCGAAATAAACGGGATCGATTTCGGCCAACTTGACGAACTCGAGAATCTCCATCGTGCGCGCGGATTCGGGCTCGACCTTGCCGAGCTCTTCCTCAGTAAAGAGGACGTACTGGCCGTCCTCATACTCGTAGCCCTTCTCGACTTCCGAACGCTCGACCATCCGATTGCACGTCGGGCAAAAAAGGGGCTGCTTGAGGCGCGTGTGACACTCTTTGTGGAGCTGATTGAAACTAATACGCTCCGTGCGCGCCGCCGGCGAAAGGCGAATGGGAATCGAGATTAGACCGAAAGTTAGGAAGCCCTTCCAGGAGCTCGGCATAATCTGAAATTGTACAGTGGCAGCGACTGGCGGCAAAGGCGTGATTCGTTACCGTTATGGCGAACGGCAGGCGAAGATGCCGTACAGGTAAGCGTGTATTGTCACGCTCCAGTTGAACGCTCAAACTTGAATGGTAAAAAATAAGTGCAGCATTGCGTGTCATTGTAGCCGTACGCCGAAGGGAGAACGATTCCATGAGCTCAACAATCAGCCGGGATGACTTGAAAAAGAAGATCGACCGCCATGACAACTTCATACTGATGGAAACGCTTGCGCCCGAAGCTTACGAGAAAGGGCATTTGCCGGGCGCGGTAAACGTGCCTCTCGGCCATCTCCAGGAGCTTGCTTCGAAACTTGCGCCGAAAAAAGACTCGGAAATTGTCGTTTATTGCGCAAGCCCCACATGACACGCCTCCGAAGCCGCCGCCAAGGCTTTGACGGCAATGGGTTATACGAACGTCAAGGACTACGAGGAGGGAAAATCGGACTGGATTGGCGCTGGACTTCCCACCGAAAACGGATCGTCGAAAGCACCGGCAACGAAAGCTTCCTAACGGACATTCGAAGACGAGGGTGCGGCTGCTGGAACGAAATGATTGCGCTGGTGTAATCAGCGGTAACGCGGCAGCAAGTCGCGAGGAACTTTAGCAAGCGGAAGAAGCTGCTTGTCTTTTTCTGAAAGCAGCGGAGATGTTGTTCCCCACGCGATGTTCAAGTCCGGATCGTCGTAGGCGATGCCGTGCTCGTCCGCGCCGTCGTAAAAATCGCTGCACTTGTAAAGGAATTGCACGCGGAATGACAGCGCCAAGAAACCGTGCGCGAAGCCGCGCGGCACATAGAGCTGATTGCGCTTCTCCGCCGACAGTACGACGCTGGTCCACTTGCCGAAATGCGGCGAGCCCACGCGAATATCCACGGCCACGTCAAGCGCTTCCCCTTCCACTACGCGGCACAGCTTCGCTTGCGCGCGATTGAGTTGGTAATGCAGGCCGCGCAACACACCCTGAGCAGAAGTCGAGTGATTGTCCTGGACGAAAACATCCGTGATGCCAACCTCCGCAAATTTCTTCTGGTGGTATGTTTCAAGAAAATTTCCGCGAGCATCGCCGCGCGTTTCCACGAGAATTTCGCACACGCCCGGCAAATTGGTGTCCACACGCTTTACGCCCGTTCCCCCGGCGGTATTCAGTTGAGAAGATTCCTCGGTTCTCGGCATAGGTGCGAGGCCTTCATAGTAAGGCCGGAGGGTGCTGCTGAAAAGCGAATTACGGGCGCTGCTGTCGATTGCAGAAAGCGCCGGCACTCGTGCAAAAAATAACGGTTCCGGCGCTTTGGAGACTTGTTTCTGCCGCGAGCTAGTTTGTGGCCGCCACAGCGCCGTGGCTGGGAGCGCTGCTGTTCTTGATGTATTTCGCGTACCACGCAAGATACCGCTCGTAGCGGTCGCGCTGGAAACTCGGCCGCCGAATCCCGTGAAACTCATTGGGATAAATAATCAGTTGCGTGGGCACGTCGAGGCTCCTCAGCGCCTCGTACATTTCTTCGTTGCCGACCATGGGAACGTTGGCGTCCTTATCTCCGCTCAAATAAAGAGTCGGCGTCTTAATGCGGTCGGCATGCAAAAACGGATACGACAATTTCTGATACGTCGCCCACGCTTTTGCATTCCAGGGAGGGCCGATTTCATTGTCGTACTGGATGATGTACTGATCGACGCCGTAAAGCGCAATGGTGAATCCCGTGCCCGCGCCGCACGTGGCGGCTTTCAAGCGCGGATCGCTTGCGATCATGTAATCGGTGAGGATGCAGCCGTAGCTCCAGCCGCCTACTCCCAGATGATTCGGATCCGCAACGCCCATTTTGAGCACATGGTCGAGCCCCGCTTCCAGGTCCTCGACTTCATAGTGGCCCCAGTCCGCGAAAATCGCGCGCTGGAACTTTTGCCCGCGGCCCGAGCTCCCTCGATAGTTGACGTTGAGCACCGCGTAGCCATTCGCCGCAAATATTTGTCGCTCAAAGGTGAACGAATGCGCGTCCTGCCCGTTCGGGCCTCCGTGAATGCGCAGCAGCAGCGGCACTTTGGTTCCCGCTGTGTATCCCAGCGGGTAAGTCAGCAGGCCGTGGACTTCAGTGCCGTCCGGCGTTTTGTAATCCACATCTTCCGTCTTCGCGAGTTCGAGTTCTGAAAAAAGTTTGTCATTCTGATGCGTTAATTGCCGCAGCGTGCCGCCTTCCCAGGAATAAATTTCGTCGGGCTTAGAATCGCTGCTGCTCAGGGCTACCAGACAGCCCTTTGAATGCGAAATGCTGCCGATGACCAGCGGCGGCTGGAGCAATTTGCGGACGCTCTGGTCAGCGATATTCACGGAAATCGGATACTCCGACCGATCGTCCTCTTCCGCGACGACGATGGATTTTCCGTCTTCGCTGAAATACGGCGAAGAGACGGAGCGGTCGAGTTTTTCCGTCAGAATGACGGGCGCGGCGGAGCCGTCCGCCGGCGCGACGGCCAAATGGCTCATTCCGTACGCGTCCCACTTTTTTTCATCGCCAACAATAAACGCGACCCACTTCCCGTCGGGACTCCAGGCAAGGCGGCCTCGTGTGCCCCGCGTTGCGTAATTGCTGATCTCTTTTTCCGACGAGCCCGCCCGCGCGTCCGCAACAAAAACCTGCGGCACCGGATCGCGGTCCGGATGCGGATCGTGATTGCTCAGAAACGCAATGCGCGTACCGTCCGGCGACCACACGGGACCCGATTCGTCGTAGTTGCCCTTCGTCAGCCGCTCGAGTTTCTTACTGGCAATATCGAACAGATAGATGCGGCTGTGGCGATTGCTGAGCAAGTATCCGACAACGTCTTGCCGGTAATGATAACGGTCAATCACAATCGGCTTGGGATGATGCGGAGGCGCGCCGGGCTTTGCGGCGGCTGCCTCGGCCGCTTGCTCTTCGGGATCCGGATCCATCATGACCAGCGCCAGGCGCTTCGAGTCCGGCGACCATTCGTAGGCCTGCAAATGGCCTTTGAGTTCCGTAAGCTGCATCGCTTCCCCGCCCTCGCGGTTCAGCAGCCAGACTTGCGTTCCTTTGGCTTTGCCCGGGCGTCCGGAAGTGAACGCCAAATATTTTCCGTCGGGAGACCATTCGGGGCCGCCTTCAGACTCCTGGCTCTCAGTGACTTGAATGTCGCGCGAGCCATCTATGCTCACCATCCACACGTGAGAATCCTGTTTGTCCGCCTTCGCGTCAATTGTGCTGACTGTGTAGGCGACCCACTTGCCTTCGGGAGAGCACTGCGGGTCGCGCACGTCGCGCATACGCGCAAGATCGTCAAGATTGATGGGACGCCGCGTCTGCGCATAACTCGGCGCGCACAAAATCAGCGCGAATAAGCCAGCAACCGAAAACACGCCCAAATTGACCAACCGATTTTTCTGCCGCGCCGCGCCAACAGCGGCGGCCGACTTCACGGAAATCCTGCGCGAGAAACCTGACAATTGCATGCAGTTCAATTTAGTCCCCTTATTTGTCAATGACGTTGAGCCCCGCCCGTGCGTTGCGTTTATCGTCGCAGTGCGGCGCGACGTTCTCTATAACTCAAATACCGCGTCCGCGCAAGCGTAGGGCGCCGCCGCATTGGCGGGCTCCTGCAAGCCAAGCGGCATTTCCGGCTGCTACGAAGATTTTCGTTGACACTACGAACTCCTTCGTAGTATACCTTCCCGCATGACATACCAATCATCGACATATCAAACGTCGCAGAAACCGACCGCCTCCGAGCTCGAGATTCTGCGCGTGCTCTGGGAACGCGGGCCTTCGACTGTTCGCCAGGTCTATAAGGCGCTGAACGAGAAAAAGGAAACCGGATACACGACGGTCCTAAAACTTTTGCAGATCATGACCGTCAAAGGAAGTGTGCGCCGCAATGAAGAGCAGCGCGCGCATGTCTATGAAGCTTGCGTGCCCGCGGAAGAGACCAAGCGGCAGTTTGCGGGAGACATGCTGCAACGCGTCTTCGCAGGCTCGGCGAAGGATTTGATGATGCACGCGCTATCGGCGCGCAAAACATCACGAAAAGAGCTGGAAGAAATGCGCCGCATGCTGGACGAATACGAAAGGAAAGTGCGATGAGCGAATTTGCCAATTGGTTTCCGCCAACCGTGATGCGCCCGCTGGGCTGGGCATTGGTGCATTTCCTGTGGCAAGGACTAGCGCTGGCGGCCCTGCTGTCCCTGGCGCTGACAATCTGCCACCGCGCCTCGACGCGCTACGTTGCGGCGATGGTGACGCTGCTGCTAATGGTCGCCGCTCCTGTAATCACGTTCTTCGTCTTTTGGCATGGCGGCTCGGCAGTGTCCGCCTCGTGGATTGGTGCCGCTTCCGCGTCTGCCGTATCGTTATCGCATCGCGTGAGCGCGTTCGCGCCTTCCGGCGCGGCACTTGCGCAGTCCCCAACATCGTCATGGCCTTCGCCCTGGCAATCTTCTCGGCCCGATGCCCTTCTCTGGTTCGTCGAAGCGTGGTTTTCGGGCGTCTTGTTTTTAAGCCTGCGCACCGTGGGCGGCTTCGTGCTGATTGAGCGCATGCGGCGTAAAGAAGCGCGGCATGTCAGCGCGAACTTGAATGAACTTTGCGTGTCATTGCAACGCCGCCTGCATCTTGACCGCGCGATTCGATACTGCGAATGCCGAAGACTGGAAGCGCCGGCCGTGATTGGCTGGTTCCGTCCCGTGGTGATGCTGCCGATGACGGTATTAACGGGACTTTCCGAGTCGCAACTGAAAGCCGTGATCGCGCACGAACTCGCGCATATACGCCGCCTCGATTGCTTCGTGAATCTGTTCCAGGTCGCCGCCGAAACGCTGCTCTTCTACCATCCGGCGATTTGGTGGGTGAATAAGCGCATTCGCAACGAACGGGAGAATTGCTGCGACGACGTTGCCATTTCTGTTTGCGGCGACGCGGTGGAATATGCGCGCGCGTTGACGCTGATGGAGGAGTCGCGCACCGCTCCGGCGCTGGCGATGGCCGCGAATCGTGGGCCGCTGGCAACGCGCGTTGCGCGCCTGCTCGGCCTCGGCACAATCGGCAGCGGCATTCGCGTGACGGGATTTGCCGCCAGTTTTGTGTTCCTGGCTGGCGCGCTTTTCGCGGGCAGCGCATTGCTCGGAGCTGCGCACGTTTCTTTTGCGTCGACTGCCCTTCCCGTGCACCAGAACGCGGAAACCGAGCTCGTTGGCGGCGCTTCCCCAGCCGCGCTCGCGATTCCGAACGCCTCGCCCGCCGCAAAATCCAGTTCAAGGCCAAACGCCACCAGCGATAGCCGGACTCAGGCAAACAGCAACCCGCAAACGTCAGCAGATCCCGTTGCAGAAAATGCACCACAGGATGCCGCGCAAAAAGTGAAGGCTGACCGAGACGCGGAGCAAGACAAGAATACCGGAGGCTATCTCGCCGGACTCAAGGCCGAGGGCTTCGACAATCTGACGGCCGACCAGGTCATCGCCATGAAGATTCAGGGCGTGACTCCGGAATACATCCACGAAATTCACGCACTCGGCTTGCATCCGAGCGTTGACGAATTGGTTGGCATGCGCGTTCAGGGCCTGACGCCGCAATACATCCGCGATATGCGCGCGGCTGGCATCGACGTGAAAACCGACGAACTCATCGGCATGAAGGTGCAAGGCATCACGCCTGAATACGTAAAGAATATGCAGGGACTCGGCCTTAAGTTCACACCTGAAGAATTAGTAGGCATGAAAGTCCAAGGCGTGAGCGGCGAATACATTCGCGACATGCGCGCCGCAGGTATGGACGGCGACGTGGATCGTTTCATCGGAATGAAAGTGCAGGGCGTGACACCCGAGTATGTGAAGAAAATGGAATCGCTGGGACTGAAAGTAACTCCGGATGAAATTGTGGGCTTGAAAGTACAGGGAGTGAGTCCGGAATACGTCTCCGAAATGCGCGCGGCTGGTTTCGATGGCGACGTCGACCGCATCATTGGCATGAAGGTGCAAGGCGTGACGCCGGAATATGTGAAAAGCATGCAATCTCTCGGGCTGAAATTTAGCGGCGACCAGTTAATCGGAATGAAAGTGCAAGGGGTCAGCCCGGAGTACATCCGCGACATGCGCGCGACGGGCATCGACGGCTCGGTGGATCAGTTTATTGGGATGAAGGTGCAGGGAGTCACACCCGAATATGTCCGCGACATTCGCGCCACGGGATTGAATCCCACCGCGCGCCAGATCGTCGCCATGCGCGTGCAGGGCGTCGATGCGGATTACGTGAAGGGACTGAAGGCAGCGGGGCTGCAAAACTTGACGGTGGAAGACTGCATCCGGGCGAAAGTAAGCGGAATCACGCCGGACTTTATCGCCAAAGCGCGCAGCCAGGGATTCAAGGATTTGGACTTAAGGAAACTGATTGCGTTGCGGAACGCTGGCGTTTTTTAGGCCCTTGAATTTCTGTGAAGAGGAGACGCATCAATGAACACGCGGAGATCGCTCGTATTTATATTACTCGCAGGCTGGGCGGTGCTGGGAGCGGCCGCGGCGTGGTCTGCCGACTCGCTAAGCGGCAATTGGACCGTCAATCGCTCCGACGAAGTGGGCAAAGTCGAATTCTCGATGATGCAAACGCGCCTCCACGGCCACTCGAATTACAGCTCCGATTGGCCCTTGTCCGCGTTCCCCGGCGTGGATTTCTCAAAGCCCGGCCGCCAGGACGTGAAATTCACGATCGCGCGCGACGCCGGCAGGTTCGAGTGCGAAGGCTTTCTCGACAATGGCGAAGGCGCCGGAGTATTCCATTTCTTCGCGGATCCGAAATACGTGCAGCAAATGAAGGCGCTGGGCTTCGATGGCATTGACGATGAAAAGCAAATCAGCATGGCCATCGAAGACGTCAGCTTGAAATTCGCGCAGCAGATCAAGAACGAACACCTCGAAGGGCTCGACACGGACAAACTGATCGCCTTCCGCATTTTCCGCGTCACGCCCGAATTTATCGAGCAGTTGCGCTCCTCTGGCCTGAACGTCACCGACAGCGACAAGCTGGTTGCGTTTCGCATTCACGGTGTTTCGCCAGAAATGTTTCGCACGCTGAAACAGGAAGGCTACACGCCGGACGAAGACACGCTGATCGCTATGCGCATCCATGGAGCGTCGCCCGAATGGATCGCCGCGCTAAGAAAAGCTGGCTACGACCATGTTGACCTCGAAAAGCTGATCGCGTTTCGCATTCACGGCGTCAGCCCGGAATTCATCGGCAAGCTGCACGATTTGGGCTATTCGCATCCCGAGCCGGATCAGCTGATCGCCATGCGCATTCATGGCGTCACGCCGGAATACATCAGCGATTTGAAATCGCGTGGCATGCACGACCTCACCATCGACCAGCTAATTTCCCTGCGCATCCACGGAATCGACTGAGGCAAGCTGAGCGGGTCGAATAAAATCCGCGCCTCAATTTTGATCGCGAATCCGCTTCTCCTAGCCCAGCCGTCCCTATTGACATTGCCGCAGGCCTGCTAAATCCTAACGTCTGCGGGCCGGAGGCAAACTCTCTATGGCGGGCGCGGACAAGATCGGAGTCCTCACAGGCGGCGGGGATGTGCCCGGTCTGAACTCGGTGATCAAGTCGGTGGTTTATCGCGCTAGCGAAATGCACCGCTCCGTGCTCGGGATCCGCAGGGGCTGGGAAGGCCTGACGCATCTCGATGCTTCGCAGGAGACAGATGCGCGCTACATCCGGCCGCTGACGCGCGAAAACACACGCGCCATTGACCGCAGCGGCGGCACCGTGCTGCACACCTCGCGCACGAATCCTCTGCGTATCAAGAAAAGGAATCTGCCGAAGCATCTTCCGGCGTCCGAAGTTGCCCAACTTTCGAGCGACGGAGAGACTTTCAATTTCACGCCGGTGGTTCTTCGCAATCTCGAGCATCTGGGAATCGGCTGCCTGGTCGTGATCGGCGGAGACGACACGCTCGGCTTCGCCTCCACGCTGCATCGCGCCGGCTTTCCGTTAATCGCCATTCCCAAGACGATGGACAACGACGTGCGCGGCACGGAATACTGCGTGGGATTTTCGACCGCTATCACGCGCGCAAAGGAATTGGTGTCGCGGCAGCGGACCACGCTGGGCTCGCACGAGCGCATCGGGATTTTCCGCATCTTCGGGCGCGACGCCGGCTTTACGGCGCTTTATACGGCATACGTCACTTCCGCCCACTGCGTGATTCCGGAATACCCCTTCGACCTGGATTTGCTCGTGCGGCTGCTCGTTGAAGACAAGCGCGGCAATCCCAGCAACTATTCCTTCGTGGTCGCTTCGGAGGGCGCCGTGTGGAAGGGACACGACGTCGAAGATTATGGCGAGGCTGACGCCTACGGCCATCGCAAAAAAGTCGACATCGGCCAGGCGCTCGCGGAAATTTTCCATAAGCGAACGGGCGAAGAAACCATGACGAGCGACCTCACGTACGATCTGCGCAGCGGCGACCCCGACGCAGTGGATCAGGTGGTGGCGACGACCTTCGCGAATTTGGCGTTGGACCTCTTCGCCGCAAACGTGTTCGGCCAAATGGTGGCCGTGCGCCAGGGACGTTACGCTCACGCGCCGCTGCCCGATCCCTCGCTCGGCCCGCGCACCGTGGACGTCGACAAGCTTTACAATACCAGGCGCTACCGTCCCCTCTATGCTGGCAAACTAGGCGACCCATTGTTCCTCATTTCCGCGTAAGAATTGCTTCCGAAAACGGACCGCAAATGACGAGCACAGGAAACAAGAGTTGAGACAGCGGCGCAGGGGATTCCAGCGAACGATGTATCGTGCCTCGAGTAACTTAGTAGCGGACGAATCTATAAGCCGGATTTTCCGAGACGTTCTTTCGTTTCTGCAAGTTCCGCAGAATCAACAACGTTTGTCTGTCAATTACGTCAATAGTGTCACCTTTTTCCCAAAGTTGGGCACGATTTGGGCACGATTTTTTCCGGGGAGAACAAAACAAATTTATAGTTTTGGTGTTGCGGTGGCGGGTGAGGTGCTGACATGAGCTTACCCCTAAAGAAACGGCGATCGCCAAATCGAGCTTCGGGGCGCCGAAAGCGGCCGCTCCGAGTTGCAGGGGCAATTCCTGCTATTTTCGTGCAAGTGAAGAACTGGGCCGGTTACGGCGAAACGCGATACGTTGGTGCTCATATCCAGGTGAGACGTGCGAAATATCGCTATCTTGTCTGGTACGAAAACGGCAAAAAGCATGAGTTTTATCTTGGCTCTATAAAAACCGTGCCCCTATCTCGAAGTCCGGACCAGCTCGCCGGATCCGTCGCCCGCGGATCCGCAGCTCGAGCGAGGACAGGGGTATAGAAATGAGCCCGAAGTGGATTCTCTTGAAAAAAAAAGGAGAGGTGAATTATGGCTAATAACCCGTTCGAAATTTTTCCGCCGTTGGTGCCACTGCCCGGGATCATGGCCAGTACCGCTGAGGAATTCCCTCAGAATTTGGTAGCGGCGAATCAACAGGTCAATTCCGCTTGCGCTTGCCGCGACTGGCTTGGTCAGTGCCAGTCCCCGGCTTTATGCTCGGGCCAGCAATCGCCTGCCAGTTTTCCCGGTGCGGGAATGGTCAAAGGCGTTGTCACTGGAGCAAAGGCGGTCTCGGGTCTGGTGGCTTTCTTTTCCGATCCGGCACGTATGGCCACTTTCATTCTTGGGTTCCTGCTGATTGCGGCGGGGCTTTTCTCGCATCCGGCTGTGCGCGAAAAAATCGCGCGTGCTGGCAAAGCTGCGGGAGAAGCGGCTGCTTTGGTTGCCTGAAAAACCTGATATATGATGCACAAAAGAAGATCGTGTTTTTCTAGGAACAGATTGCATGGTTTTAGAACTTCGCGGGAACAAAGTTCGGCTGGCAGCGGTCTGCTAGTGTTTGCTGTGTGCCAGTTTCGTGCGCTCTCTAAAGAGATTCTGTTCTGCTTTGGCTGTTCTTTCACGAAAAACGAGGCGAAATGGCGCACTTGGAATTCAATGAATTGAAGCTGAGAACGCTCGCCATTTTCGCGGCTAAGGGGTCTTTGACCCCTCCAGAATGGGCGGTCTCGGCCCGCTTTTACCCTGTGCGCGCGTCCTACACGTATTTGCTGCGGTTGCATCGCTGGGGCTTACTGCTGCGGTACAGCGCCCGTGGGCGCGTGGTTTATTCGCTCTCGGCACGCGGGCGGCGGCGGCTGACTTGGCTGCGCGTCAGGGAAGCGCGACTGAGGACACAACGCGCGCTCAGTGTCCTGTCTCCGGGAGAGCTTTAAGAGCTTTTTTCGCGATGGCTTCCAGGTCGCCGGAGAATTGAGGGTGGACGCCCTCGCGCATTTGCTCGGCCAGAATGGCCTGAAGTCGGTTTTTCGTGAGACCCAAGCAGCTCTTACACATTCCGCAACTCACATAAACCCCACTTTTTTCTCCGCACACAAGGCAGCCGTACTTCGCGAAATAGTACGCCCATTTACGCCGCTCAGGGACGGTTTGCAGACGGCGCAATTCCTGACTTACTTTTCGCGGCGAAAAAAAAGGTTGCATCAAAAGGTCGTCTCGCTCTTGTAAGATTTCGTGGACTTTTTCCGCAACAAGTCTTTCGAGGGCTTCCATGTCCGTTTTGGTGGAACGCGGCTCCGGTGGAAGTAATTCAGCAATGACTTTCAGGGCTGGTTTTTTGCGCACGGTATTGTCCCTTTCCTTTCTCCGTGAGGATGACAACGTTCGTGAATCGAAATGAGATTTTCAATCGCGACGTGTGTGTAAATTTGGGTGCTTACGATGTTGCTGTGGCCAAGCAATTCTTGAACGTATCTGAGATCGGCTCCGCGATTGAGCATGTGAGTCGCGAAGCTGTGACGCAACAGATGTGGGTAAACGTGCAACCTGGCGCGCTTCCCGGCATCTCTGACAGCCTTCGCCACGCTTTCGCGCGATAGTGGTTTGTGGCAGCGATTCTGAAAGAGCGGTCCTGTTTTGCGTCCGGCAAGGTAAGCCTTAAGGGCTTGCGTCGCTGATTTTCCGAATAGCGCGATGCGCTCGCGATTGCCCTTGCCCAGTACGAGAATTTCGCGGGCCTGAAAGTTTATATCGCGAACGCGGAGATGAGTGACTTCCGAGAGCCTACATCCTGTCGCATAGAAGATTTCGAGGATAGCCCGCTCGCGCGAAGTCATCGCGGCATCCATCAATCGTCCGATCTCGGCTTCGCTCAAGACACGCGGTATTCTGTGTACTGGACGGCGTGGCGTGATGAACGAAGCCGGCGAAAAAGGAACGACGCCGGCGAGTAGCAAAAAGCGATAAAAGGCTCGCAGTGCATCGAGCCGGCTTCGTTGCACCGAGTCTTTATTTGCTTGGGCCATGAACAGGCGGATTCGGGAATGAGTGATCGCTGTCAGGTCGTCCGAGCCGAGAAAATCGAGCCACTTCGCAATGGCTCTCATCCGATGGTCGCAGGTATTCGCGGAATAGTTGCGCACGCGCAGCCAGTTCTCGAATCCGGCTGCGAGCTGGCGATTCCTTGCGCGGTGGTCGCGTGCGAGGCTTTGCGTGGGCCGTCTTGCGAGTCCGCTCATTTGTTGCCATCCGTCCCGCGCGAGTTCGTGCGACGGATGCTCCGAGCGAACCGAATCGAAAATTTCGCTAGGAGAAAAAGGCTCAGGCTCGCGACAAGCAGTGAACCGATGGAGTGAGCACTATTGTGGAATTGCAGGAAGGCCGCTGCTGCTGGTACTGTTTGCGTAGCTTGCATGGCGAATTATCCTCGCTGTGTGAGTCAGGGGCGCTGTGCAGCCTTTAACTGCCAGCGTCCCGCTTTTTTAGCTTCGCAAGCCTACTCCGATTGTTCCATTGAACGCAATAGGACGAAAGTTTCAGCAAACCGTGAATTCGGCAGGGTTACGTCAGCCCTCATGGAGGCTTGCCCTTTCCTCCCAATAGCGTTTGATCGTGCGACCGCTCACCTTTTTTCCTTTTGCCTCAAATGCCTTTGCCACAGCGCGGAAAATATCCCCTAAGTTCTTTGTCTTGCCGATTTTCAGAACCCCGGAAACCATTTCGACGGCTTCGAGTCTTTCGCTTCTATCTAGGGCCCCTCTTCGTCCTGGACCTCCACGTCGCGGCATTCTTTTTTGCGCTTCCTTCATCGCCATTTTGAGTCCCGTCGCCAGGGCAGGCATTTGAGCTTCTGCTTCTGTAAGTATGGAATCAAACTCTTCCTCAGTGATGTTCCTCTTTCTCCTCGTTTTTGAATTCAACCATCGGGCCGCTTGATCCTGAAATATCGTCGCGAATGCAAAATCCCACGCATGTTTCGAGTTCCCTTCTGTTGAAACGAGTTGGTGGAAAATGAGTTTTTGCTCTGCGGTTGGTGTAATCCCGAAATGTTTCGGAAGAGCTTCCGCTATTCGTTCCTCAAGTTTTGCTTTTGCTTGTTTCTTCGTGAACTTCTTATGGCGCATATCGCTTTCTCTGAGTCCAGATTGATTTGCACTTCATTGTGGTACTGCCTAAGCCAGAATGTCAACCCGTTGTTTGTGGTTCTATATGGGCCGAAATATAAGCTATATGGCCCTGTAAGTCCAGAAACAAAAACAGTTGTGTCCAATTTGGTGTTGTGTGAGTTTATGGGCCTATGTCAAGCCGACAAATTGCAATGAACGAGCGGCTTCGCGGAGTGGAGCTTACAGCGACATCGGTACACGTACCGGAGTCCGTCCGTGTTGGGTTTCGACTTTACGCGCGGGAATTGCGGGTTAAGTTGCGCCGTCGTGTTCGCGGATCGATGAAAACTAGGCGCTGCAAGAAAGGCGCTCCATCGCTGAAAAACAAGCGAAGGCCACATGCGCGATAAAACTTCTAGCCTTCATTGAGGGGCTGGAAAAATGGAGGAACAGCGGAAATGGCAGAAGAAAGAATGAACGGTAGGTTGCAGCAAGAGCAGGAGAGGGCCGACCTTGCGGCGCGCGAGCGTGAGATTCGTAAACGCGAGTTCGACGCCCTGGTCATGAAGGCGGGAATCGATGAACAGGAGCTGGCGCGTCTCAAAGTGCTTGCGCACTTGGTCGGAGATGCGTACTGCGAACGGATTGGGGAATTGCTGGATGCTGAGGAAGAAGGGAGTCCGGCAAGGCGGTCTCTTCAGGCAACCCGCGAAAGTCGCGAATCCGGTTCCAGTGCAGTGCGGCGGCTTCGCATCTAGCGGCGCATCGCTGGAAAAACAAAAGGCCCAGAGTTTATCAGGCTCTGGGCCTTCTCAATGATTTTGCTGCGCGGCAAACGCAGCGAGGAACAGCGTGAACAATGAGACTATCCCACAAAAAACAGTCGGTCGCAAGTAGAGATTCGGCCCTTAGCGAGATTCTGAGCCGTCAACCCTCGCGCTGCCGTCACCTATCTGATGAATACTTTGTGTACGTATCGCCCTGTGGTACGCGGATTCTCCTTTGCCCTAGTTGTAACGATGCACTCCGAAAAGTTACCCCTGCGGAAAAAACGGCCGTTCCTGTTGACTCTGAGGGAAACAGTCTCGATCCGCGCGAAGTGAAACGTCGCTGCGATTTTCTCGCGATTGCTGGTCGCTACATGCGGCTGCGACGCGCGGGTAGGCAGTGGCGCGCCCTCTGCCCGTTTCATTCTGAGCGCAATCCGTCCCTCTACATCGAGCCGGAAAAGAAACTTTTCAAGTGCTTTGGCTGTGGGCGGGCCGGAGACCTGTACGACTTCATAATGCTCGCTGAGCGATGCGATTTTTCAACTGCGCTGAAAATCGTTTCTGATTTTGTCGGGGTAGGACGCGCAGCTCGCGGCGAAGCCGCGAGCGCAGTCCGCGCGTCCGAAGGGGCAAAGCCCCTCAGCGGGCCGAAGGCCCGCGTCACACATAGCCCGGATTCCCGGGCGTCGATTCTCGCCGCGCTCGACGCAACGGAAGCACGCAACGCGGCGATCCGCACGACAAACGATTCCGCGTCCGCTGAATTCGCCACGGCCTGTGAGCCATCGCGCGGCGCAGCCGCGCTTTTATTCATCAACAAGCGGATAACTGGCCCCGAAAAATGAGTGAAACGCAAACACTGCTTCCACCGCGTGCGGTGATTCCGCTTTGTGACGGGTTCCTTCGCGCGCCGGAGATGATCTCCGATTTGCAGGAAGTCGCTGATCGCGCGCATGTCCGCGCTTTGCGCGAGTACGGTGAATATCTTCGTCGAGAAAAACCGTTTGAATGGGAAGTGTGGAAGCAACGTCAGCATGAGCCGTTACGTGCTGATCCCGAAGACGAACACGTTTACGAAAATCCCGCGTGGGAAAAGTTTGGCTTTCGCGGCGCTACTGCGAAGCTGCTTTTTGAGTGTGGCCTAGAGAGAGTCGCAGTCCGTTTTGTTAACTGCGGCGTTCTCGGTCGCCCCGGCGCGTGCAGTCGCTACCCGTTCGAGCACAAGTTTTATCTGAAACACGGTTGCGGCGTCCGGTTTTGTAAGGAATGCGGACAGCAGGAACGGGTTCGTTTGACCGCTGATTACACCCATGTGATTTCGGCGGTGGTAGCGAAATATTGTCCCGATGGCCGTCTGCCGAAAGGATGGACGCTCGCTCGTCTAAATCTCACCCTTCGCAGCGATGGAAGCGCGATCACGCCGGAGCGCGTAAGAAAAATGAACAAGGCTGCGAAATTTGCTGTTCGTAAGTCGGTAGGGAAGCGCGCCGGGTACGGATTGTTATTCTGCGATGAAGTTGGATTCGAGACGCGCGGACATATCGCGAAGCGGACGGCGGGCGGTCTGAATCTCCATTTGCATGGTTTGTACTTCGGGCCATATCTCGACTATGAAAAGACGCGCGATCTGTGGATGGCGGAAACACTAAAATGCTTCGGTGTCGAATCGCGTGGCTGCTGGATTAAGGCAGTCAAGGTAAAGAATGGTGATTTGCAAGGTGCGATTCGCCACGCGCTGAATCATTTGCTCAAATACGTCAGCAAGCCGCCTGCCGTGACTGCGGGGCGCTTGGCGTCTCTCATTGCCGCATTCAACAAAACTCGCCGTGTCCATGTTCTGGGTTTGTTCTATGGTAAGAAACCGAAACGCGAAAAGCAGGACTGTCCCTGCCCAAAGTGCAAAGACGAAAATCGGCATAGCGGTGTTGGCGACGATGCCGCAATCGGTGTCGTGTGCTTCGAGAAGAATGGGCGCATCCCGCGCGTTGCGCGAGTCGAGGAGTTGCGCGCGAATGGTTACGTGGATTTACGCGAATCTGGTCGCGCGATGGTGCTCAATATGGGCTCTGGGGATTCTTCTTGAGCGCGTCTAATCCAATTCGGACGGTGCAAGCTGCGGGGCGGCGGCGTTGTCGTGTGTCTGCGGGCAGTGCGCGCGTGGAATTTTCGTCGCCGGGTGCGTCTGTCCGCGCGTCGTTGCCCGAAAGTGTCATCGTCGCATCGCCGAAAACACCGCTTTCGGGTGCTTCTTCTACGGGTAACTGTGCGTTTTATTCGTTTGGTGATCTTGCGGCTCGATGGTGCGTTTCGCGCTCTGCGGTTTACGGATACCTTCGCGGCTATCCGGTGATAGACTTCGCCCCGGCTCCCGGACGCCGTGGGCATAAAATTGTTTCAGCCGAAGTTGTGCGTCAAATCGAGCGGGAGCGCGAAAGGGTGCTGCGCTGATGCTCAGAGAGAGAAAAATCGGCGGGTGGTATCGAGTTGAGGGCCGCGTTGCCGGGCAGCGTGTCCGGTTGGCTATTCGGACGCAGAATCGAGAGAACGCACGCAGTACGGTCAACGAAATTGAGCGAGCTTTATCTGCCGGGCCTGATTCTGAATTGTGGCCGAAACTGCGGACCGTGCTTCCCGCAAAATCATTCGATTGCTTGGCTGCCATTGTCGGATACGTTGAACGTGCGCCTGTTCAGGCTCCATCGTGGGAAGTGCTTTCCGGCTTGTTCGAGGCCGATGCACTGCGGAGAATCGCGCTAGGAAAATTCCGCGAGTCAACGTGGGAACGCTATCGAATCGAAGTGCGGGAGTTTGGGAAGTTCGTCGCTGCGAATGGCATCGGAGTGATAGCGCAGCTAGACCGTTCATTCGTTGAGCGGTACAAAGTTTGGCGCGCGGAAAACATTCGCTCACGTAGCAAGATGGGCGGTGCGAAAAGCATTGCGCTCTGCGCCGCGATTTTACATCGCATCTTTTCGTTCGCGGTTGAAAACGAAATGCTCGCTAAGAATCCGGTGCGGCTCGAAGGCAGGCCTGGAGAAAACCCGGAGCGCGGATCGCAGCCGTTCAAGCCATCGGAGATTGTGAAGCTGCGCGCCGTCGCGTTGGATGACTTGCTCGCATTCCAGTTGCTTCGCTGGACAGGTTTTCGCGGCTCTGACGCCGTGGCGCTTACGTGGGGCGAAGTCGATTGGGAAGCCAGCGAGGTTGTTCGCGTTACGCAGAAACGTTGCAAGCGCGTCGTTGTTCCTATTCATAAGGAGTTGCTGTTCGCTCTCGAAGCGGAGCGTGTCCGGCGCAATCCTCAGCCGTGGGATCGCGTGCTGCTGAATCCGGCGACGAATAAGCCGTACACTCGAATGCGTCTTTATGAGCGGATGCTCGCGCTTGGCCGTCGCGCTGGCGTAGCGAATTCTAATCCGCATCGTTTCCGCGATTCGCTTGCGGTCGAAATGCTTGTCCGTGGCGCGAGTCCCTACGACGTGGCGAAGGTGTTGGGTGATACAATCGACACCGTGGAAAAGCACTATGCGCCTTTCGTTCCTGAGTTGCGCGAGCGGGTGCGGCGCATCATGCAAGACGTGCCGGATGTCGAAAAGTTGGGCACGATTTGGGCACAATCGAAACCGAAAGCGGAGCAAGTGCAATGAAATCAGCGGGCGCGTCTATAAGCCGGATTTTGTACATCGTGCGTCGCGGTCGAATTGCTTCGGACGCAAACACACAACGTGGCGATCATTCCTCTGGGCCTTCGATCACTCGAAAGCTCGATGCGGCCTACCCGAGGGTTGACCCCGCGAATCGTCTCCGATCCTCAGGGTGCAGGTCCCTTCGAGCTGCAAAGCGGCTCTAAAGACCTGCGACGGGCCGGGCCAGCCCTACCCTCCTATTTGGCCTTGCTCCACGCGGGGTTTGCCGAGCTCCCGATATTACTACCGGGACGGTGGGCTCTTACCCCACCTTTTCACCCTTACCTGTGCGGCGCCCAATTGGCCCGCGAGAGGTTTTGCCTCTTGCCGGCCGCCGAGGCGCATTCCTCACCGGCGGTTTATTTTCTGTGGCACTTTCCGTAGCCCAAGCGTTTCCGCTTCGGCCCCCTGACGTTATCAGGCGCGTTGCCCTAACCGTTTCAAAACGGCGGAGTCCGGACTTTCCTCCAACCCGTCCACTTCGCGATGATTTGCGACGAACAGACCAGCGATCACCCGACTCGCCCGCTGTTCACCATTATAAACGGCATTTGCAGTGCGAAAAAGCAGAAAGCGAGTCGCCCGGCGTGATCAACATGAAACGTGTGCCGCTGCCTGCGCGTCCGTAGCTAGCAGGAAGCCGAGCACGGGCTACGCTTCATGCCGCGCTGTCAGAGATGCCTTAAACGCCATCCAGGGCGTTCTTGGGCCAATTGGTCGGTACAGTTGACGTTCGACCTACGCGGGCTTAGCATCGCAGACCTGCCACGAATTTTTTCTGAGGAGGAACTCTTGATGTATCAGCAATCGAGATTGCCAAAAATATACGCTGCGGCAGCGTTTTGCGTGGCCGCGATTTTCTGTACCACCGCGCCCTTCGCTGCTGGACGCCCGCCCGCAAAATCCCATACGGCAGTTGCAACCGCACTGCCCGCCGGGCCTTCCGGATATCACTTGCTCAAGACGATTCCCGTCCCCGGCGATACGTTCTGGGATTATCTGAAATTCGATCCGACGTCGCGCCGCCTCTTCATTTCGCATGGGACGCACTGCGTCGTGCTCGATGTCGACAGCGGCAAAGTGGTCGGAGACATCACGGGCATGCAGGGCATTCACGGAATCGTACTTGCGCCGGAGTTCAATCGTGGCTTCATCACGGACGGCCGCGCCGCCAAGGTCGTAATCTTCGATTTGAAGACGTTGCAAGTCACGGGAAGCGCGCCGGCGGATCCGGACGCGGATGGCGAAGTCTACGATCCGGCATCGAAACGCGTCTTCACCATGAACGGCGATTCAAAAACCTCTACGGTGATCGATGCGGCGACGGGAAACGTCCTTGGGAAAATCGAGCTCGGCGGCCAGCCGGAATTCCCGGTCGCGGACGGTAAAGGCCACGTCTATGCGAATCTCGAAAGCACCAGCGAGATCGTCGAGATCGATTCGAATACCATGAAAATCACGCATCGTTGGCCGCTCGCTCCGGCCGAGTCGCCAAGCGGACTCGCGATGGACAC
>DASZCH010000115.1:0-7849 GCA_035943235.1 Candidatus Acidiferrales bacterium | reverse complement strand
GTCGCATGGATAGGAGCTTACGAATTCGGCGGGCGCATCCTGACGAGAGCGGCTTCCTGACGGATTTGGCGATGCGTTCTAAGGCCCATTGGGCGTACGACCGTGCTTTCCTCGAAGACATCAAGCCAGACCTGACGTTTCGTCCGGAGAAATTTATGCCGGATTTTCACGTTTACATTTTGGAGGCGGAAGGGAAGCCGGTGGGATTTTGCAGTCTGGTGCCGATTGATCCGGAAACGGTGGAGCTAGACGATTTGTTCATCGAGCCGGATGACATTGGAAAAGGATACGGGCAACGGCTGTGGGATTACGCGGTGAATTTGGCGCGCGATTTGGGCTTCCTGAGAATTGTGCTGGTGGCGGACCCCTACGCGGAGCCGTTTTACGCGCGACAGGGCGCGGTGCGGATTGGAGAGAAGACGTCGACGATCCGCGAAGGGCGCGTTTTGCCCGTGATGGAGTACGGACTCAGCGATAGTCAACGGTAGCCAGCTGTGGGGAGCGTGTCAAAGCGTGCGAGGTACTGTCCAAGTACTAGACACGGTATGACGACAAAACGTGGCGAAAATTCTGCAAATCTTTTCGCATAGGACGGAGGCGGCTCCGTTGGCAGTACTAGCAGGTAGTCTATAAGCGTCGAGAAATGTGGCATTTGTCTCTGTTTCACTACTGGCGGTTCACCGCGAGAGTTTGGCCTTGTAACTGCAAATAAGCCATCGAGTATGAGTCTGTGGCTTCAGTTCAGGGGAGAAAGCGTATGAAGATCAAGAAGTCGAAATGGCTCCAAATCGCGGTAGTTGGCTTGGGAGTTCTGGGGTTAACAACCCTCGGGGCGACGAAGGCTTCCGCGGACGCACAGAACTTCACAATCAACACGGATAATAGCAGTGGTGCGCTTTGCAGCGTCGCTACGCCGTGCGGTACCATCAGCCTCTCCACGTCAGGCACCGGTGCCAGCGAAGTCATCAACGTTTCAATTTCGCTGGTCAACGGTGATGTGCTGTTTGGCAACGGAGGTGGGGCGTTCGGGCTCAACGGTCCAGTTGGTCTGACCTTCAGCAACTTCTCGTCGAGCCTGTACAGTTTCTCTGGTGCTGGCGGCACGATGGATGGCTGGGGAAACTTCGCTTACGTTATCAACGGCCCCACGCCGCCCAATGGGTTAAGTTCGCTGTCGTTTACAGTGAGCTGCCCGGGTGGGTGCACGTCTGTGAACAACATCATCATTGACTCAACCGGCGCCAACGGCGACACTCCGTTCGTGTTGCACATCTTCAACCCAAGCGCAAACGGGGGTAACGGTTTGACAGGATTCGCCGGCGTGACGCAAGGTGGTCAAACTCCTGAACCATCCTCCTTGTTGCTCCTAGGGACGGGATTGGTAGGTTTGGGAGCTGGTCTCCGTCGTCGGTTTGTAGCATAAAGCTACGAACTCGCTGACGTATTCGGGTCTTCCAGGGAATAAGAGCCTGGCCATCTTCGGATGGCGGGCTCCTATTCTTTTTTTTTGGCAGCTTTTGAAAAAGATCGGGTCGAGCCCAGCCGGTCCACTTAACGCACGTACGTACCTCAGGTTCGTAGTTCTCCCTGTCTACAACGGAACTTCGACAACAATATCAGGCAGTCCTCGCCTTCCTCCATCACTCTTGTGTCGATTTAAGCCCGGATCCCGAACTGAATTTGTGGTGTCTGTTGCGGGCCGTCTATGATGCGGCAAAGGCGATGCGTCAGCGCGGGGGATTGGAAGAAATGTAAGCGTCGAGGCTGTTTGAGAGCTGGTCAAGACCGGCGAGTACGTTCTGGCGTAGGGCTTCGACTATCGCAGGCACGGTCTTCTTGTTAACAGGTTCATCGTGGCTATAGGACTGGCTCCAGACGACGGTGCCCGTCTTGGGCTGAAACAATTCGAGAGAGAGCGAGAAGCGGGCGGCAAGCGAAGGGGAATCGACTTCCTCGAGAGAATAAAGATGGCCGCGGAGAATGTAATCACCTCTGGCTCTGCTGCCAAGACGTCCAACGGAGCGGAATTTCCCGTTTGAGCGCACGGATTGCGTCAGCATCGTCTCGATCATTTCCGTGGGAATTTCAGCCCAGCGATGATCGGGGTACGTCCCGAGCTCGACGCTACCAGCGCTGTAAACGATGGGGCTGTCGAGATAAAGGTGCGAGGCGGTAATGCGGCCGATAAGGATGGTGACAGGAAGCGGAGCGTCCTTTTCCACCGACACGGACGGCTCGGGCGTGGGCGCGGGATTCAGCGTGTAATATTTCACGGGCCGCGCCGCGCCGCAGTTCGCCGTGACGATCACTGCGGCGAACAGCAGGAGGGTGGCGAGAACAGGAGCGATTTGTTTTTGCTCGAAGCGCATGTTCACTTTCATTTTTCAGGCTTGCCCGGCACGTGCGGAGCCGGCTGGGATGCGCGGATCAGAGTGTAAGGCCGCGTCTTGATGGTGTTGGTGAACGATTTCAAGTTTTCTGTGATGTCGGTCATGTTTGCGATGATGGCATCAATGTTGTCGCTATTGATGTTGAGCGTGCTGTTGAGCTGATCGACGAGCGCGGAAGCGGACGTGAGTGTCGCGCGCATTTCCACGATCGCCTGGCGAAGATCCGGGCGGTTTTCCGTGAGTGTGGCGTCCACATGCGACAGAGCGGTATTCGCCTGATTAATCGTCTTCTTGAAATCGTCCATCAAGGGCGTGAGTTTGGCGCTGGTGGCGTTCAGATTATTCAGAGTGGAATGCAGCACCGGGCGATCTTCGGTGAGCATGCCACGGACATTCGCGAGGCTTGCGGCAATGTTGGCGCGATTTTGCGCGTCGAGAACGCCGTTGACGCGCTTGATGGTTTCCTGCAATTCCGTGACGCGCGCATTCAGGTTTTGCAAAAGCGCCGTTGCTTGCGGCGCGAGATCGTTTATTTTTGTGGCGAGCTCGTCGAAACTGGCGTAGTTCACGGAAGCCAGAACCGCGCCGGGCCGCGCGCGCGGAGCGGCTGCGGTGCCGGGCACAATTCCGAGGAAATTTTCGCCGAGGGCGCCGAGGCTGGAAATCTTCGCCTTGCTGTCCGTTTTCACGGGCACTTCGTCATCGACACGAAACTTGATTTCCATGCGCGTGGGATCTTGAGGATCACTGCGGACGGAGACGACGCGACCCACGGGAGGTCCGCCGGCGTAACGTACTTCGGAGCCCGGGGCGAGGCCTCCGGCATTCTTAAAATACGTAAGGTAAATTGGCTCCGCGCCGCCGAAAACTCCGGACAACGAGAACAGGGTCACGATGAGCAGACCCGCCGCGACAAGAACAAATATTCCGACGAACGCGCGTTCGCGTTTAGCCTGCAATGCAGCCTCTCAAATATCCGCGGAAAAGCTAATTTGGCGGTGAGCCCGCCAAGCCGGCGGAGTATACCACGGCCTATGCTTAAAAACGTGGGCTCAGCGACATTCGAAGCGGAGCTACGGCAGGCTGACCGCTAAAAGCGGAATCATAAACGCAAATGCTCGGTGAGGCGGTCGAGAAAGCCCTCGTCTTCGGCGACGTCCGGTTCTGGAACGCGGTCGAGAAACTGGCGGACGCGAGGTTGCTGGCTCGCCCTTAGTTCGTCCACCGTGCCGAGCGCGATGATGTTTCCCTTGTCGACCAGGATCATGCGGTCGGCGATCAGGAAGGCGCTGGCGAGTTCATGCGTGACGACGACGATGGTCATGCGGAAAGCCTTCTTCAATTTCAGAATCAGATCGTCGATGCCGGCGGCGATGATGGGGTCGAGGCCCGCGGAAGGCTCGTCAAAAAACAAAACTTCCGGGTCCATGGCCAGCGCACGAGCGACTGCCGCGCGTTTCTTCATCCCGCCGCTGAGTTGCGCGGGAATGTAATCTTCATAACCCGAAAGACCAACCTCCTCGAGCTTCAGCCGCACCATGACTTCGATTGTAGAGTCATCGAGCCGCGTGTGCTCGCGCAGGGGAAGCGCGACGTTTTCGCCGACGGTCATTGAGCCGAAAAGCGCGCCACTCTGAAATGAGACGCCGAGTTTTTTCCGGAGTTCGGCCATGTCGTGCGCGGAAATGCAGCACAGATTTTTGCCGCGAATCCAGATTTCGCCGCCCGAGGGTTTTTCGAGGCCCATGAGCGTGCGAAGAAGAGTGCTTTTGCCGGAGCCCGAGCCTCCGAGAATAACCATAGTTTCGCCGGCTTTTACGTCGAAGGTGACGCCGTGGAGAACTTCGCGATCGCCGTAACTTACGCGCAGGTTGCGCACGCAAATCGCGACTCCGTCGTTGACCCGCGCGTCCGATTCGTTTTGGTCAGTCATAGCTATGAATGCGCTGCCGTAAGGTAAAAGAGCATGGTAAAAACCAAATCCACCAGCACCACCAGGAAAATGGATTTTACAACCGCCGATGTGGTCGAGCGGCCTACTTGCTCCGCGCCGAGACCCGTCGAAAGCCCTTCCTGGCAGCCCACGGCGGTGATCACCATGCCGAACATCACGCTTTTAATCAAGCCGGTAATGATGTCGTGAAACACCAGGGCGCTGAGCGTGGTGTGAATGTAGGAGCCGAAAGTAAAGCCTGCTCCGGCAACGCCGAAAGCGGAGCCGCCGAGGACGCCCATGAAGTCGGCCCAGGTGGTGAGACACGGGAGCATCAGGGCCATGGCGATGAATTTGGGCGCTACAAGAAAATGAACGGGATCGAGGGCCATGGTCTGAAGAGCGTCGATTTCCTCGTTCACTTTCATAGTGCCGATCTCCGCGGCGAAGGCGGAGCCAGAGCGGCCGATGACGACGATGGCGGTCATGAGCGGGCCGAGTTCACGCGTCATGGAAACAGCGACAGCATTGGCGACAAACTCCATGGCGCCGAACCTGCGAAGTTCGTAGGCGGATTGAAGCGCGAGGATCGTTCCGATAAAGAAGGAAATGAGGGAAAGAATGGGAACGGCGCCGACGCCAACAGCCATGGCCTGATGAATCGCGCGCTCGACGCGCAGACGCTGGCCCTGGAAGGGCGCTATGACTGCGGCATGAAGTGAGCGGCCCGTGAGGATCGTGAGGTCGCCCAGGTAGGCGAGCCCGTCGATCGTCGCTTGACCGACTGTTTCGGTGACCGACATGAAAAAAATCTCAGGCCGTGACGCCGGAAGAAACCGGCTGAATTCCGCGGAGCGCCTCTTCTTCCGTGCCGTAGACTTCAAAGACTTTGATCAGGCGCGTCAACTCGAAAACTTCCTTGGCCACGCGGCTGAGTCCGAAGAGAGCAAGGCCGAGCTTGGTTTCCCTGGAAACCTTCAGAGCTTCGACAAGGCAGGCGACGCCTGCGCTGTCGATGTATTTCACATCGGTCAGGTTCACGATCACGCGAGGAACTTTTTGTACCTTCAGCAAATCCATCATGGTCTTGCGAAGTTCCGGCGAGTTGTAGAGCGTGATGTCACCCACGATGTCGACAATGGTGGCGTGGCCACCGGGGCGCGTTGAAATGTTCATCAATTTCTCCCACGAGGACGATATGAGAGCATACCCCGAGTTGGGCCGGGAGCAAAGCACTGAAACGTACTTTTCAGAGTCGCAGGTCGCCATCGCGCAGCTCGGTCCTGCGTTCGGCGCTTTCCATTCGGCGGAGGGCCCAGACGAGCAGGGACAAACGATCGGTCATGCCGGTCTTTTGGTGAAGGTCGCGAAGCAAACGATAGAACACGCCCGACGGAAGACGCAGCTCCGCGCAGATCTGCTTGTCGGTTTTCCCGCCGGCGAGGGCGCGCAGTATAATCGCTTCCTCGGTGGTCAAGGATGGATTCTGCGGGCGAAGCGGAGTGCGAACCTTGTTCGTCAGGATGTTGGAAATGCTGTGGCAATGATTATTGGTGCTTTCTGGCCGTGGTTTGGTGGCTGGCTTCATTAGTTGTTCCCCCGATTTTTGCGCTGAGGCGCAGTTTTCAATGCAGGTAATCGAAGGGGACAACGAGAAAATCGTTGGAACGAGTTACGTGGCGAATTGAGAGGCCGCCGATAACTTATTGCTAATGGCTGCGAGGAAAGTCTAACTCGATAGTTGCAGGCGCTCAAAAGAAAAGGCGCGGGGCTGTGCGAAAGTGAGCAACACAGCACTTGACTTTATTTGCGGCGGACATAGACTTCGGCGCGCTGATGCGAGCGATGGATTCCGCGAGGATCCCGAGGAGAATGGCCGCGATTAACTTTCCGAAACCGTCATTCGCGCGCCCGCGTCACTGATGATTCGGAAGCGGATGAACGGCGATACTGTTCGGCAAAGAAAAGAGGTGACATGCGAGTTTTGAATCTTGGATGCCGGGGGACCTTGCTGGCGCTAGTGGGCGTTGCATTGTTCGCAACGAGCGGCGTTGCGCAGCGGGGAAATTTAGGAGCGGAGCAGGATCAATTTCGATTCCGATTCGTTGGGCCGATTGTGGGCAATCGAGTCGCAGCGGTCGCGGGCGTCCCGGGGGATGAGAGCACGTATTACGCAGGAGCGGCGGCGGGGGGCGTTTGGAAATCAACGGACGGCGGGAACCGTTGGGTGCCGGTATTTGACAAGGAGCCAGCCTCAGCGATCGGCGCGTTAGCGGTGGCGCCTTCGGACCCGGATGAGGTGTGGGCAGGAACGGGCGAAGCTTGGGCGATTCGCGACACGGACGTGATGGGCAATGGCGTTTATAAGTCCACTGATGCGGGAAAGACATGGACGAACATGGGGCTGGGCGCAACGGGGCGGATCGGGCGCGTGGTGGTGAATCCGAGGGACCCGGACACTGTTTTCGTGTGCGCGCTGGGGCGCACGACGGGGCCTCAGCAAGAGCGCGGCGTTTACCGCACGACGGACGGCGGCAAGAATTGGGAGCGCGTGTTATTTGTGGACGAAAACACGGGATGTTCAGGGCTGGCAATGGACCCGCACAATTCGCGCACGCTGTTTGCAGGGACGTGGCAAGTAGCGATGCACACCTGGGCCGAACTCAGCGGCGGGCCCGGCAGCGGAGTATATGTGTCGCACGATGGCGGCACAAAGTGGACGCGCATTAAAGAGCATGGATTGCCGAAATCGCCCGTCGGAAAAATTGACGTTGCGGTGGCGCCGACGGATTCGAATCGCGTGTATGCGCTGATTCAGACGAAGGATCAGGGCTCTCTCTGGCGGTCCGATGATGGCGGGGAAAATTGGCATGCGGTGAGCTACGACAGGTCATTAACTGGACGCGCCGGGTACTACATCCGCATCGGGGTTTCGAGCGGGAACGAAGATGAGGTCTATGTGGCAAGCAGCGGGTTCCACGAGTCGGTGGATGGCGGCGAAACGTTTAAGGACGTTCCGTGGGGCGGCGACAATCACGACATCTGGATCGACCCGAAGAATCCGGATCACTTCGCCTTGACGAACGACGGCGGGTTGATGATTACGACCGTGCACGGGCGCGGATTCCATCGCGTGTCCCTGCCAATCGGGCAGATGTATCACGTCACCGTGGACAATCAGGTTCCGTATTACGTCTACAGCAACATGCAGGATGACGGAAATATGCGCGGGCCGAGTTTGTCGGAAGGCGGATACGGGTATGGCGGGCCGCAGGAAGTGGGATGGGACCACGGAATGGGCGGATGCGAATCCGGCTGGACCGTGCCGGACGTCACGGATCCGAATATCGTGTGGGCCACATGCTACGGCGACGAAGTGACGCGCTGGGATGCAAAAACGAAGATGGCGCGTTCGGTTAGTCCATGGCTGCATACGCTGGATTCGCCGCCGAACGACACGAAGTATCGCTGCCATTGGACGCCTCCGCTGGCGATTGATCCGTTCGATCACAACACTGTGTATTAC
>DASZCH010000114.1:0-28593 GCA_035943235.1 Candidatus Acidiferrales bacterium | reverse complement strand
CTGCGGCGTTCCGCGACAAATTAGTTCTGGATTCCCTGCCGGGTTTCGCATTTATCCGGTGGCAAGACGGAAAATATTTCGTTTGCCGCGTGATTCCTGCGAGACGTGACGCCGGTTTGCCCAATTTTCATAGAGGCTTTGAAAATTGCGGCGACAGGAATGATGCCTGCCAGTCTGTGCGCGCCCACGGACGCGAGTCCCATCGACGCGAAGCACCCACAAGAACTGCAATCCGGATGCCCGCCGAATTGGCACGGCGTGATCTCGGTTCGCAGGTCTGCCGAGAGTGTTCTGGTGGTCAACGCAAAAATGCAGTCTTCCGGTTTCCCAGGCGGCGAAGAAAATTGGCGCAGCACAGGCTCCGGCATGTCCAGCTTGGGATATTGTCTTCGCAATTGCGCCATGTCCGCGATCGCGCGCGCGCGTTCCGCGGGCGTGAGTATTTCGGGCAGCACGTCGCCGATTTGCGGCGTGAACATGCTGAACCACACCTTCTTGATTTCGGGACGCGGCGTCCAGAATTTCAGAAACTCGCCCAAGTAACCCGGACGTTTCATCATTTGACTTGTCACCGTGCAATGGACGGTGATTTTTTGCCCCGCGATATTTTTTAGAATGCGCTCGTAGGTCGCCGGAGCTCGCCGCGCGTCGTGTTCCGGCTGCAAGCCGTCAATCGAGACCACTATGTGGAGACGCGGCGTGCTTGCCCATCCGGCTCCCAGCGGCCTGAAGGCGCTGGTAACAATCTGTACGTCGATTCCGCGGGCCAGTAACCGCGGGATCATCACTTCGAGCTCCCGATAGCGCACCAAAGGATCGCCGCCCACCAGGGATAGATGCAAAGGCTTGAGGCGATCAACCACTTCGAGCACGCCGTCGACGAGCGCTTGCCCGCGGCGATCGCTCAGCTCGCGCAACGTCTTGCCGCCACCCAGATGCGCGTCATCGTAAGCGTAGCAGCCCGGACATCGCAAAGGACATTCCCGCGTGATTTCAATGGAGAGAGACGGACGCTGGCCCTTTAGGATTTTTCCCCACGCCTGCATAATCTGAGCAACCTGCATGATGGATGATAACCCTTCCCGATCAACGCAACAGATTCGGAATGCACTGCTATCGGACCAGAAACCGAGGGCCAGGCGGCATCAAATGCGATGCGAGGAGAAGCCTGCGAGATGGCCGGAGACTCGAGTCGCTTGTGAATTATCGCGTTACAGGCCGCTGGTGTCGGAGGAGAAGAGGCCCGGTTCGCCTCTAGCGGCAATGTCAACCGGGCCTGTTTTCAAGAAGCTGTTGCTACTTCGGATTTTGCTTGGCTACGTCTGTTGCTGCCGCAACTCCGGTCGCAACGCGCGGAGCGTCTTGCTGATAGCGCGCCAGGTAAGGGAGAAATGCCGCGATTTCAAACGGTTTTTTCGCCTGCGCGGAAAGCATTTCCGCAGGCTTCGTTTTCGCCATCTCCAGGCTGTCGTTCCACGAATTCACCACAATTCGCGAACCGAGCGGCAGCGCCGTAATCTGGTCCGCTTTTGTCGGTTGCAGTGGCGGCGCCGCCTGAATCAACTGTGCTGCCATGAACACATGGTTGCCCAGGTTGGCGCTGATCAACGATGGCAAGTTTTTCTGCTCCGCGGCAAGTTGTTTCAAGAAAAGTCCGGCGGTGGCGAGCTGATCTTTATACGGTGAATTTCGCAGCAGCTCGATCGCTTTTTTCGCCGCGAGTTCCTCGCTGGCTTCCGAGCTGCGGAAAGACATGCGCTTCATCGTTTCCGCGGTTGAAATCATCGTCGTATCGTTGAACGAATACGCATCGCGAAGCGGCCAGCCCGTCAGGACCGCGCCCAACTGATGCGCCAGTATGGCTGCCAGGCTGGCTTCGTCGGGAAGCACATCCAACAGGCCGCGGCTGACGACGATTGTGTGGCCGATCGTGAATGCCTCCAGCGTGGACGTCAGCAACACGCGGCAGCGCACCTCCGGCTCCACGTCCAGATTGTTCGTCACCTCCATGTTGTTCACCACCGTGTCCATCACTTTGTCCACGGGACCCGAGGGTGCTAGCAGTCCGTTGTGTTGCAGCGCGTCGATTACATTGTCCTCGCCTTCGCGCTGCCAGTCCTCATCCGTGCCGTTGGAGCTATCCGCTTCGTCGGCGACCGGCTTGGCCGCTTCTACGGTCAGCTGGCTGAATTCGCTTTCATGGCTTCCGAGCTTCGGATCGTAACCCCAGAGCCGCGTTTGCGAACGGTAGCGCACATGTCCAAACGGAAAATCGTTCAAGTCCGACTCGGCGCTATAAATGTACGAGGGAATCCACTGATTCGACGCCGCGTTCGTGCGCCAGCTGTCGAAATGCAAGTTGTTCTCAGCGATGCTGGAAATCGGCAGAAATACGCCGTTAAACCGCACAATCGTGTAGTCCTGCGTCTCCACCCAAATGCGCCCCTCGAATCTCCCGTCGCCCGATTTCGGCAGCGGTGTCACGTTGAACACCATGCACCGGACGGAGCCGAGGAATTCATTGCGGACATAAGCGAATTGGTAATGTTGTTTGTCGAAATCAATAGGGTCCACGAAAATCATCTGCAGGAATCCCACGGGCACGTATGAATTCCCCAGAAACGAAGTGACTCCCTTAAACGGATTCAGTTTGTGTTTCCAACTGGTATTTGTATCCGGGAGCATGGAGCGGTCCATCACTCCTCTGCTCAGATCCGCCACCCCAAGAAAATAGTGATCTTTCTCCGGCACGGGGCCGAGTTGCGGGTCCCAGCGCATATCCTGAATGTAAGTTTCCACGATGGGGCTGTAATGGCGCAGAGCTGAGACTTCCTGATGCTCTCGCATGATGATTCGGTCGACGGCCTCGCCTGGTGTTCTTGGCCGGTTAGAGGTATTTACGATTGGCGCAGGTGTCTGCGCGGACTGAGTCTGCTCAGTCTGGGCTGCTAATCCTCCCGCAAATGCCATCCCGAGAGCTGCTGCAAGTACGAACCGCATTCCATTGCCCATGGTCTCTCCCTTACTTGATATGCCGGCTCAAAACCCTTCCGGACCTTGGCCGGAAAATAGCCGGAAAATCGACTGGCTGCCCACCTTGGCGAGATGGAGAGAAATGAACTGGAATTCGCGCGGCACGAGAGCGTTACCTCCCCGGGCGAGCCTGATGTGAAGGCTAGTGTAGTACTAGGACTGGAGAGGAGGAGAATGGTACGACTGTACCGGATTGGAACGTCGTTGCCCTAAACGATACTGGCGACTCGCCCTTTTCGGGCTGCTAAGGCATTTCCCGCCATTGCCTCTTTCGCTTCAGGCAGCCCTATGCCCGTTCGCGTTACTTGCGTTCTCAGTTAAGCTATGTTTATATCTGCGCGGCTTTCACCCTATGCTTGGGCACTTTGTGCTTGGGAGGCCTCATGGCGAATGCTGATTTGCGTCCGATGACCATCGGTGAGGTTCTGGACCGCACGTTTCGCTTGTACAAGAGCGACTTCTGGCTGTTTGCCGGAATTATGTCGTTGCCGTTCTTCGTGCTGTTCATCTTCAACGTCTCACTTGCATGGGTATCGCGTGCGCACATCGCTACCGTCGGCACTGCCCATTCCCCAGGCGCAATTATCGGTGCCGCCTTGGGGGGCGCGTTGTTATTCTTCATTCTCATTTTCACCCTGACGGGCATCGGACAGGCAGCCACCATTTTTGCCGTTTCCGATCTTTATTTGGGCCGAACGGCCAGCATTCGTGGATCTTTCCGTCAAGTCTGGGGACACGTTCTTCAAGTGCTCGGCGTGATTTTCTTGGTCTTCTTACTTATAATGGTCGGATTCATCTTCCTGATTATCCCAGGAATCATACTCATGTGCCGCGCTGGCGTTGCAGTTCCCGCTGCGATGCTCGAAGACGACGGTCCGATTACCGCGATCAGCCGCAGCATGCACCTCACCAAGGGCTTTGCGATGCAAATGTTCTTGATTTTTGTTCTAACCTGGGTACTGGCGACCATCGCAACGGTCATTTTTCAATTGCCGTTTACCATCATGGCGATGACGCCGCACCCGCACGTTTTACCTCTTGGCATGGCCATACTTCAAGACGTGACCACTTTTATCTCCCAAGTGCTCATCGCGCCGGTAGGCGGCATTGCGTTCTCGCTGATGTATTACAACCTGCGGGTGCGCAAGGAAGCTTTCGACTTGGAGCACCTGATGGGAGCGATGGGAACAGGTCCGTCAGCCGGCGGAATCGCGCCGGGCGCTGTTTTGCCTGCCTGATTCAAAGTGCAACGGCCCGCGTACGCCAAACGTACAACGAAGCTCATCACCGCGTTCTGCCTGTTCGCGCTGCTTTTTTTAGCGGGACCGCGGCAAGCCCGCGCGCACGATGCGCAGCCAGGCAACGACGCGGCTACGCTCGACCTGCACTCCTACGAGGCGGAACTCGAGCGCGGTTCTAACCTCATCCAGCGCATCAAGAATCAACCATCTGAGATTTCCCGCTTCAGAAGTTCCCTGCCCGCCGCTTGGGCCGTCCGCGCAAACGGAACGGAGTTCCACGTATCAACCGCATCGCTCGATTCCGCGCTCGCGGACTTGCAGACGCGCCCGAAGGACGCCGGCACAATCGCGCGCGATATTGAATTCCGGCTTGAGACGATGCGCCGGTCGGCAATCGAGTTGGAGAAGCCGCGCGCTTCTGCATCAGAGTCCACGGCTCGCGCCGACTTAAACAAAGTCTTTCAAGGACGCGAATTCGAGGACCTCAAAGGTCCGAGCCAGTGGCAATTGCTCGAAGCACGCATCGGAAACTGGATCGCCCGGCAAATTGCCCGGCTATTAGCGCGCCTGCATATCAGCGCCAAGACGGGCAACTTATTGGCGTGGAGCGTAATCGCGCTGGCGTTGCTGGCGATCGGCTATTGGGCATTCCGGACGCTTCGGCGCGGGGCGCACACCATTGAAATGCCTGTCTCTGGACCCTCCGCGCCAAGTGATGCCCGTATGTGGGTGCGCGACGCCCTGGCGGCGGCCGAACGCGGCGAATATCGCGAAGCTGTTCACTGCGCGTATTGGGCCGCCATTGCGCGCCTGGAAGACCTGAAGCTGCTGGCGCGCGATCGTTCGCGAACGCCCCGGGAATCGCTGCGCCTCCTCGATTCCCATCCGAATCAGCAGAGCTCGCTGCGCGATTTGACCGGACATTTCGAATTGATCTGGTACGGCGACCGTCCCGCTTCGCCGGAGGATTGGTCGGGAGCAAAAGCACACTTGGAGAAATTTGGATGCCTCACGGCCTCGACAGCGCCGACCGCAAACTCCTGATCGGCGTTGGCGTGTTATTTGCGATTCTGGTTATCGTGTCGGCAATCATCTCGCCGCCGCAAATCACCGGCGCTTCCGCGATTCCGTCGAGCTACTCGGCCTCGTGGGATGGCGCGAAGGGCGCCTTCGTGCTACTGCAGGAGCTTGGCTACAACGTTTCCCGTTGGGAAAAGCCGCCCACTCAATTGCCAGGAGGCGGCTCGGATGAAGTCCTGATTCTCGCGGAGCCCGTGCAGCCGCCGTCAGAGGACGAACGTTTCGCGATAACCGAGTTTCTTGAGAATGGGGGCCGCGTCATTGCCACAGGTTCCTCGGCCGCCAGATTCCTGCCCGACGCTTCAAAGTTCGCGCAAGGCGATTCGTTCGAAGACAAAGAGTCTTTCGACGCCTTGGTTCCCTCAGCCATCACTCGGGGCGCGCCGCAAATTTCCATGACCGCGCCGCAGAATTGGGCGCCAACGTCCGTCAGGCAAATCGTCGTTTACGGCAACGAAGATACCGCCGCCGTTGTAACCTACCGGTTCGGCAAGGGAGAAGTGATTTGGTGGGCTGCTCCCACTCCTCTGACGAATGGCGGCATCCGCGATTCGGGAAATCTTGTTTTCTTTTTGAACTGCGTTGGCTCGCCGCAACACGTGCATGTTTTCTGGGACGAATATTTCCATGGCGTGCGCGGTTCTCTCTGGGCCTTTTTCGCGCGTACTCCGGTATTTTGGGGCGTGGCGCAATTCGGCTTGGTTTTTCTGGCGATCGTGTTTACATATTCGCGGCGGCTGGGACCGATTCGTCCGCCCGTAACGCAATCCCGGCTTTCTCCGCTGGAATTCGTCGACACGCTAGGCGATTTGTACGCGTCCGCGCATGTAGCGTCCGCCGCGGTTGGAATTGCATACCAGCGATTCCGGTTTATCCTTACGCGTAAGCTGGGGCTTCCGGCAAACGCCAGTGCATCTGATTTGGCAAAAAGCGCCGGCGAAAGTTTGGGCTGGGAACAGGAGCCGCTGTTGCAGACGCTCTCCCAGTGCGAACTCGCCAGCCAGAGTGGCGATGCGCGCGTGAAGGATCCGGTCGAGCTGGTTCAGCAACTTCACGATTACTCGGAGCGTCTCGAAGTCAAGCGGCCAACACAAATGAAAGGCAGAGAGAATGAATAAAGCAAGCGAGCTGGCGTCGTACGTTCGAGGCGAATTTGCCAAAGTAATCGTGGGACAGAGAGACGCGCTGGACCAATTGCTGCTGGTCCTCCTGGTTGGCGGCCACGCGCTGCTGGAGGGCGTTCCCGGCCTGGCGAAAACACTGGCCGTCAAAACGCTCGCGCACATTTTCGATTTGAAATTTCAGCGCGTGCAGTGCACTCCCGACCTGATGCCCGCCGACATTTTGGGCGCGAATGTGTTCAACCTGGGCACAAGCGCTTTCACGCTGCACCCGGGGCCCATCTTCACGGACCTGCTGCTCGTTGACGAAATCAACCGCACTCCGCCGCGAACGCAATCCGCCCTGCTCGAAGCGATGGAGGAGCGCCAGGTAACGATTGACGGAACGCGCCACGTGCTCTCGCAATTTTTCTCCGTATTTGCCACGCAGAATCCCATCGAGTTCGAAGGCACTTACCCGCTGCCCGAGGCCCAACTCGATCGCTTCCTCGTGAAAGTGCGGATTGGCTATCCCGACGCGGAGCAGGAAATCCAAGTCCTGGAAAATTTCCAGAAGGGTTTCGACCCGCGCCAACTCGAGAATGCCGGTTTGCGAACAGTCCCGGCCGCGACGCTGCAAGCGGCGCGCGACGAAATTGCGCAAGTTCGCGTGGAGCCGGCGTTATTCCGCTACATCGTCACGCTGGTGGCACGCACGCGCAATTTCCCCGCCGTCAGTTTGGGCGCGAGCCCGCGAGCCGCCGTAAACCTGATGCTCTTCGCAAAAGCTGTGGCGGCGACGGAAGGCCGCGACTTTTTGATCCCAGACGATGTGAAAACCGCCGCGCGCCCGGTGCTGCGCCATCGCATAATTTTGAAGCCCGAAGCCGACCTCGAGGGAGTCACCGCCGACCAGGTGGTTCGCGAAGTCCTCAACGCGGTCGAAGTTCCCAAATGAACGAACCCGGGCATCTGGTTCCTTCAACTGTTCGCGCGCGGGCGCGGTCTGGCTCGCGTTTCCCTTTCGCTTTCGGGAGGAGATTTTTCCTCCTTCTGTTGATTGGGCTCGTTTGGCTCGGGCCGGCGTGGTCGGACAGGCGCTACCTTTTCGCGATGTTGTTGTGGGACGTTGGCGTCGTTCTTTTTTGGTTTTGGGATCTGGCGAACATTCCGAAACCGGAACAACTGGAAGTGCGCCGGATTTGGGGCGCGTCCGTGCAGCTTTCGGTCAAATCGGACGTCAAGCTCGAAATCCAGAACTACGGGAAGTCTTCACTTTTCGCTGAGGTCCTCGACGACGTTCCGCGTTCGTTTCGAGGCGACGCTCCGGAGTTGCCGATCTCCGTCCCGGCTGGAGAAACCGCGAGCGCGAGGTATTCCGTGCAGCCGAGAGAACGCGGAGACGCGCGCGTCGGGAACGTTTTTCTCAGGTGTCAAAGCCCGTGGCGCGTCGCGGAACGATGGGCCTCCGCCGCGCTCAATCAGGCGGTGCGAATTTATCCGAACATCGAGGAGTCGAAGCGCGACACGATTTACTTGATTCGCAGCCGCCAGGTCGCCTTGCAAGCGCGCCACAAACATCTGCGCGGCCAGGGACGCGAGTTCGAAAGCCTGCGCGAATATCGCGAAGGAGACGAGTGGCGCAACATTTGTTGGAGCGCCGTCGCACGCCGCGGAAAATTAATCACAAAAACGCATCAGTTCGAGCGCAGCCAGACGGTGTGGCTGGTGCTCGACACGGGACGCCTGTTGCGCGCTCGCGTTCGCGGGCTGACCAAACTCGATTACGCGGTTGGCGCGGCTCTCGCGTTGGCGCAAGTGGCGTTGTACTCCGGCGATCGCGTCGCGCTGCTGGCTTATGGGCGGCGCGTCCAGCAGCGGTTGCCCGCCGGACGCGGTCCTGCTCACGTGCGCACGCTGATCGAGGACCTCGCGCAAGTTCGCTCGGAGGAATTCGAAGCAGACCACTCGCACGCCGCGGAAGTTCTTCTCTCGATACAAAAGCGCCGCAGCCTGGTTGTTTGGTTCACGGACCTTGCCGAAACCGCGGCGATGCCTGACGTGATTGAAAGCGCGTCGCGGCTCGCCCGCCGCCATCTGGTGCTCTTGACCGTGATCAGCCAGCCCGAGCTTCGCGGCCTGCTGGAATCGCGGCCCGAAAATGACTCCGAAATGTACCATTACGTGGCGGCTCAAGAGATTGTCCATCGCCGCGAAGTTCTTCTTCGCACGCTTCGCCAGAGCGGAGCGCTGACTCTCGAGATTGAACCGGCCAAAGTCTCTTCCGCGGTCGTGAATCAGTATTTGCTCGCGAAGGAACGCGGAATGATATGAAGACGGTACGAAAATGATATCAGCGGATGATCAGATTTCGTTCGCGACTTCAGCACGCACAGCAGCCGGCACTTCAGTCAGCGCGTCGCTCGTCGCAATTTCCGCCTGCGGCGTTTTCGACGAAAGGTAAAGGACCAGCAGTGTCGCCAGCGCGGCGGCCAGCGCAAATTTGACCGGGATAGGCAGGTTCGATGGCGAAACGAATCCCTCGATGAAGCCCGCTATCAGCAACATCGGAATCGCTCCCAGCACGAGCCGCACGCTGCGCGCTCCCGCCTTTGCCAGAGACGCGCCGCGTGGCAGCCGGCCCGGAAACAGCATGCCGCGCGCTATTCCTAGCCCCGCTCCGCCCGCAATGAAAATTGCGGGAAGCTCCAACACTCCGTGCGCCGCCACAAAGCTCCAGAGCTGCAAGCTCATGCCCTCTCTCCAACATGCCTCGCCTACAGCGCCGATCAGCAAACCATTCAGCAGCATCATCCACACCGTGCCGATGCCCGCCGTGATTCCCAGCGCGAAGGTGGAAAAGGCCACGGTGAGGTTGTTCGTCAGAATGGCGCTCGACGCCAGCGGTTTCACCGTCACAATGGATTGCGTCCACATTTTATGGTGCTCGATCGAGTCGATCATGCTCGGCCCCAGCAAATATCTGGCGAATGACGGATCCGCCATGGCCACCAAAAACGACACCACGCCTGCGGATAAAAAAATTATGAACGCCGTAAACGTGTCCGGCAGCGTTTCACGAAAAATTGCCGGATAAGTGCGCCTGTAAAATGTCCAGATTCCCTTCGGTTTTGCGCGACGGCCCATGTAAATCAAGTTGTGAGCGCGACCCATCAGCTGATTCAGGTAAATGGTGAGTTGCGTGCTGGTCACATCTTCGCGAACGGTGGAGAGATCGGAAGCGGTCTGACGGTATAATAGCGCCAACTCTTGCAGTTCGCTTGGGGTGAGCCCGGAGATACTGCGCCGGGCCTTTGTGCCGACCAGGTGCTCGAGTCGCGCCCAATACGGGCGTCGCTTTTCAAGCCAGCGAGTGGAGATCAATGACGTCCTCTGCCGATAATCTTACCATCGAGACTCCGGAGCAAACTTCTCTTGATTTCCCTCTTGCCGGAGTAGGCAGCAGGTTCCTGGCGATGGCCGTGGATATGGCGATTCAGGCCATCGTTGCATTTATCGTGTTCCTCAGTTTCGCGTTTTTGATTCCTGCCGTCCGATGGGTCACCGTGCTGGGCCCGCAATGGATGATTGCCGGCATAGTTATCGTCGTGTTCCTGCTGAACTCCGGCTATTTCGCGTTTTTCGAAGCCATCTGGAACGGCCAGACGCCCGGCAAACGGTACGCGCAAATTCGTGTGATGAAGGACGACGGGCGTCCCATCAGCGCGTACGATTCCCTGGCGCGGAATTTACTGCGCATCGCGGACGAATTACCTGGAATGTACGCCGTCGGCGTGATCAGCATTCTGTTCAGCAAGCAGAACAAACGTCTCGGCGACTTCGTTGCGGGCACAGTCGTTGTCCACGAAAAAACGATTCAGGATGCGCGCCCGTTCCTCGAAATAAAGTCCGAAGAGGCGGGGCCGGTCTACGACACTTCGCGCATCACGCTGGACGAGCTGCACCTGATCGAAACGTTCCTTCACCGTCGCGACAGCTTCGATCCCGCGCTTCGCACCTCGATGGCCGCAAAAATCTCCACGCGCATCGGCGAAAAAGTGGGCGCTCGCGTGACGGGATGGCCGTACACTGAAAAATTCCTCGAAGCCGTCTACGAGAAATACCGCTCCTCGGGCCGCTACCGCACCTAGTGCGACTCGCGCTCCCGCACGCAACTTGCCAGCGCACATTGCAGCAACTTTTGCAGGGAACAAATACACTCCGGGCGCACGGCGCGGCATTCTTTGGCTCGATTTTTGACGGCGGACTGGCGTAGAATCCGCGCAGAGGTGCTGCGTTGGACCAAGGCTGCGCACACGTTAAAGAAATTCAGAAAGTCACACCGAGCGGCAAAGGCTGCAAGGAATGCCTTTTGACGGGCGACGCTTGGGTGCACCTTCGCCTGTGTTTGACCTGCGGACACGTCGGTTGCTGCGATTCGTCGAAGAATCGCCACGCCACGAAGCATTTTCACTCGACGAAGCATCCCGTCATTCAATCCTTCGAGCCCGGCGAGGATTGGCGCTGGTGCTACGTCGACGAAGTCATGATGGATTGACGCGTGCGCCGCTGCATCATAAACGCATGACTCCTAAGCCAAAATCCGCACAAAACTTGCCCCCAAAATACGGCGAGGATCTTTTCTGGCCCGCGTTGCCGGTGAAAGAGTGGGAAGCGACGCGCGCGACTCTGCACATGTGGACGCAAATGGCCGGCAAAGTGCGGCTCGCACTCACGCCGCTGGTGAATCATTGGTGGAATGTTCCGCTTTACGTCAATGGCCGCGGGCTAACCACGTCGGCAATTCCCTACGGCAAAGGCGCGTTTGAAATCCAATTCGATTTTCTGCGGCACATTCTGGAAATTCAGACGTGCGACGCGGAGGCTCGCACCATCGAATTGAAGCCGTGTTCCGTCGCCGATTTTTATCGCGAGTTCATGAAAGCGCTCGCGTCTCTCGGCATCCGCGTGAAAATCTGGCCCATGCCCGTCGAGATTCCCAATCCTGTTCGCTTCGACCAGGACACGGTGCACGCCTCCTACGATCCCGAGTACGCCAACCGTTTCTGGAGGGCGCTCGTTAGCGTGGAGGCCGTGCTCCAGGAATTTCGCGCGCGTTTCATTGGAAAAGTGAGTCCCGTGCATTTCTTCTGGGGAAGTTTTGATTTGGCTGTCACGCGGTTCTCCGGCCGGCGCGCGCCGGAACGTCCCGGAGCGGACTTGATAACGCGCGAGGCCTATTCGCACGAAGTGAGCAGCGTGGGATTCTGGCCGGGAAACGAAGGTGCGAGCGATGCCGCGTTTTACGCTTATGCGACCCCCGAGCCGCCCGGTTTCAAACAAGGAACCGTGCGTCCCGCGGCGGCTTTTTACGGCGCGGAGCTATCGGAATTTTTCCTGCCCTATGAAGAAGTGCGCAAAAGCGATTCTCCTCGCGATGCGCTCCTCGATTTTTGCGAAAGCACCTACGACGCAGCCGCGTCCCTAGGAAACTGGGACCGCGCCGGGCTCGAACGTTCCGCGTAAATTATTTTTCTCACGCGAAAGCCTGCGAAACGAAGCGCTAGCGAGTAGCTCGCGAAGTTGTGAGCGATCCGGATGGCTCTGCTGATGCGGATGCCGTTTGCGGGAAGCGGCGTTCGAGCCACGCGCGCGCCTCTTCCGGATGGTAATTGAAAGGACCGAGTCCGCCGCGATACACGATCTTCCCCGACTCGTCGACGATGTAGATCCGCTCCGGCCAGCCCCCATAGGTGCGGTCGGTGGCATCGTTCATCGTGTCGATGGCCATGGGAATCGGATAATGGAAACGCTTGACGAAATCGTTGGCGATGGCCACACGTTGCGGAAATGTTCGCGGCTGCGCGTAGCAAATATTTTGATCGACGTTCGACTTCATCTGCCATTCATCCTGCGGATGGGCTTCCCGAATGTACACGGTCAGAAATTCGGCGCGATCTTTATACTGGTCGTAAATCTTGACGAGATTTCCAATCTCGCGGCGGAAGGGCGGTCAAGTGTAACTGCCGAAAATCAGGACCAGCGGGCGCTGGCCGATACTATCGCGCAAATGAAAAGCGGTGCGACCGTCGAGTGAATATATACGCGCGTCAGGCGCCTGCTCACCCACACGCAAATCACCTTCATGCCATTGCGGCAGCGCGTAACGCAAAAAGCCGTAAACGTCGCGCGGCCCGCCCATGAAATGCGCCAGCACGAAATACGCCGCGAGCAGCAGCAACGCGAAGCCGCCGAGTATCCACTTCCACAGTCGTCTATTGAGAGGCGTTGTCTCAGTATTCATTTTTCAGCATCGTTAGCCGCGGCAGGCCGGTCAGAATGGCGCAAAGCAATCCACGGGTCAATAACTTGATTCCGTTACCACGCAGCGCGTATGCCATTCACCCGTTCCGCAAACGGCCGGCTAATAGCGGTTCGCTGCCGGCACGGGCTCTCCCTTCACGATTACCGCGCGAACGCGTTCGAGCGCGTGAATATCCTCGAGCGGATTGCCTTCGACCGCGACCACGTCGCCTTCCTTGCCCACGGCGATTGCGCCCAGATCGTCCAGGCCGAGCAAATCCGCCGATGCTCGCGTCCCGAAAAAGAGAGCCTGCTGCGGCGTCGCTCCAAATCGCACATCGGTCATGATTTCGTCACGCACCGTTCCCTTCCCCGGTTCGTAACTTTGATCAGACCCTGCCGCGACTTTCACGCCGACAGCCATCGCGTTCTTGAATCCCTGCAACTCGCCCTGCCAAATTAAATTGGCCTTGCGAATCACGTAATCGGCCATGCGCATTTTCGAACCGTTCTCGACGATGTTATTCGCGATGTAAAGCGTCGGAGTCAAATAAACGCCGTGTTCCTTCATGTAATTGGCGGCGTCCTTATCGAGACCCGCGCCGTGCTCGATGGAATCGACGCCCGCGCGCAGCGCGGCCCAAATCGTCGCCAGATTTTCATCGTGCGCCGCCACTTTCACGTGCGCGGCGTGTGCTTGCTCGACGATAACCTTGAGTTCCTCAGGGGAAACCTGTTCCGCCAGCGGCGAATCGAGCGGCGAAAGCACTCCGCCCGAAGCGAGAATCTTGATAACGCGCGCGCCATACTTTAGCTGCCAGTGAACGGCCGCCTCCGCGTCAGCCGGAGAATTGATGAAGCCGTTCTCCGGCGTGTAGAAATTCTCGGGCGTCAGATCGGGAGGAAAATTATAGAAATCGCCGTGCCCGCCGGGAATGGAAATCGCGTGCGCCGCGGGAACCAAGTGAGGCCCGGGAATTGTCCCCTCTTCAATGGCGTCTTTCAGCGCCACGTCGACGAAGCCGCCGCTACCCAGCACGCGTGCGGCAACCACGCCGGAATCGATCGCGTAGGCCATCGCCCTCGTGGCGCGAATCGTCGCCAGCGGCAAGGAAGGAAATTTTCCGCGCGGGCCCGTCCAGATATGAATGTGCGCGTCGATCAGGCCGGGGATGCACGTGTATTTCGAGAGATCCTGTTGCTGCGCGTTCGCGGGCGCCGTTAAATTGCGCCCAACAGCAGTGATTTTCCCCGACGTGATGACGACTTCGCCGCCATCAATTGCCGGTTGGCCCGCGTCGGCAATTAATTTGCCGCAGCGCACAAACGTGGTATTAGATTTCGCGGCTGCATTCACCGGCATCGCGTCGGTATCCTGCGCCATCGCGACCCGCGCCGCGCGCGCCATCAGCACAAGCACACCCAGAATTACGATTCCTCGCTTCATCATTCCGCCCCTTGAATTTCGAATGTCGTGAATCATTCCGGCAACCAGCGGGCCCCCGCGACGACGCGGAAGTCGCGCCACAAGTCGCGCCACAAGTCGCGGAAGATTATTCCGGACGCCGCATGATGTCAATGCGAAGCTCTCGAAAAAACGCACACTCCGCGATTGAACAAACTCCGCCCGCGTGATATGCAATGGCACGGAACACGAGATATCGTCTTTAGACCCTCGCGATAGGAGAACTATATTGAAGATTCGACATTTTCGGCTGGCATTGCTGTTATCCGCGGCAACGCTATTCTATCCTAGAGCGCTTTTCGCGCAGGCAGCGCGCCTCACCACACCCGCGCGCACCTGGGCCACTCACGAAGGCGATTTCGTGGTTCACGATTTTCATTTTCGCGACGGCGAGACGCTGCCAGAGTTGCGTTTGCATTACACCACGCTCGGAACGCCGGAACGCGATGCCAGTGGCCGCGTGACAAACGCTGTGCTCATCATGCACGGCACGGGCGGCTCGGGACACCAGTTCCTGCGTCCCGTATTCGCGGGGGTGCTGTTCGGCCCCGGGCAATTGCTCGACTCGTCGAAACATTTCATTATTCTTCCCGACGACATCGGTCACGGAAAATCGAGCAAGCCGAGCGACGGCCTGCGCATGAAGTTTCCACACTACGATTACGCCGACATGGTCACCGGCGAATACGATCTGGTCACCGAAGGCTTGCACGTAAATCATTTGCGTTTGGTGACGGGGACATCGATGGGTTGCATGCACACGTGGATGTGGGGCGAGACGTATCCGCAGTTCATGGACGCGCTGATGCCGCTCGCGTGCCTGCCGATTGAAATCGCGGGACGCAATCGTATGACGCGCAAAATGATCATGGACCTCATTAAAGACGATCCCGCGTGGGATGGCGGAAATTACAAGACGGAGCCAATCAACGGGCTTCGCGGCGCGCTCGATGTGGAAATGCTGATGGTCAGCACGCCGCGTTACTGGCAGAAGGAATACCCAACACGAGAAGCCGCCGATGCGTATCTCGAAAAATCCCTGCAGCAGAGGTTGAAGAATCTCGACGCCAATGACATGCTCTATGCGTTCAATGCCTCGCGGACCTATGATCCGTCGCCCAATCTCGACAAAATCGAGGCGCCGCTCATCGCGATAAATTCAGCCGACGATTTTGTCAATCCCCCGGAATTGCATATCGACGAAGAATTGATTCACAAAATACCGCATGGGCGTTTTGTCTTACTGCCCATCACGGACGAGACGCGCGGTCATGGTACCCACACGCTGGCGGCTGTATGGCAGAATTATCTCGCGGAACTGCTCGCGGAAAGCAGTCGTAGATAAAGGGACTCATTGCAATCATTTAGCGCAATGCCCTACAGCCGGAAGCTCAAGGAATTACAGCCGTTTTATGTTTGCGACTCGACGAAAGTCGTGTCTATAATTGAACTGCGCTTTCTAACCCCCGGCCTTTGCGGCAGTGCTGCGCCAAAACTCTGAGCTTCTTGAGGGCCATAGCGTGGAAGTCGAACGGCGCCAACACGAAAGACAAAAGCTTTATTCGCCCGAGTACTTCGACATGGGCGCCGATAATGGCGGCATGGTCGTGGATATCAGCGAGAACGGCATAGGGTTTCAAGCCGTGGGCCGCGTCGAAAAGGGCGATGAAATCGCGGTCTCATTTTCGCTGGGTAGCGGCTACCGCATTTCGGCTCGCGCGCGCATTGCGTGGGTGGGCTCGAATGGGAATTCTGGCGGTTCCACTTTCACAAATCTGCCCGCCGATTCACGAAGCATCATTCGTGAATGGGTGGCGAGAACTGCTGAGACGGTCGTGACGCACGAAGCCGCGGCTAGTGTGGAGTCCGAAATTTCCACGCGTGCCCCGGACCCTGATGTTCCTCTCGTCATCGAACGACTGGATGGCTCGGTTGCGCCGCTCCCGGAGCAATTTGCGGAACCAAAAACGCCGCTCGAAGTGCCTGGCCCAGAGCTAATCATCCAGCATGAGTTTTCGGCTACCGAACCGCTGACGAACCAATCCGTCGCCCAGCGGTTCACGCAACCTGGCGTTCCCACAGAGCCAGTTCCTCCCGCGCGCCCGATTTTCCGGCCTCTTGCGCCGCCCGCTTTTCCGCCCGTCGTGCCAGAATCGGAAGCAGAAGTTGTTGGGCATGTTGCTTCTCGCATTGCGGAACCGGCCGTCGAGACAGTGGTTCTTTCGGACGGCCTCGCGGATACGCAGCGAACGCAGGAGCCGGTTCCGGCCGCCGCGGAAGAAGCGCGCTATGACTCAACTGCTGCTCCCAGTGCCACAGCTTCCGCGCCCGCTCCGTCTTCTGGAATGCCGCTGTCGTTTCCGGCGTCGGCTATTCCGAAAATTCCCAAGCGGCGCGCCGAACCTAGACGCGAGGCCGCCGCAACTCCGCCTGCGCCTCCCCGCGCCGAGGTGAGGCCGTCTTTTCCACCACGAAACACGGGTGAACTCTTCTCGCGCTCGCCATGGATTTCCGGAGAATCGTTTCCCGAAGAGGAGCGCGGTCACAAGGTCCTGATTGTCGTAATCCTCCTCATCCTGTTTGGTGCCGCGGGGATTGCCAGCCTGCCCTACGTGCGTGCGCATCGTCAGCAAATCGGTTCGGAAATCGAGACCATGGGGAAAAACGTATCAGGGCAAGCGACGCCGAATCCGGATCAATCACAAACGGCGCAAGGAGCGCGACAGAATCCGCCGGTACCGGCGCCACAAGGTGCGCAACAAAGTTCGCAACAACGCCCGGAACGAAGTCCGGGAGAAAGTTCGGAAGCCGCGCCGCAAAGTCCGGCGCCTTTACCGGCTACGCCGTCAGCCACAGGGCCTGTAATTCCCGGTGGCGCATCCTCGGCAGGCGCCACGCCTGCAGGGACGCCACCGGCGTCCGCTGCGACCTCCGCGTCTTCTGGGTTGGGCATCAACGGCGCTGCAAATCCTTCCACCGCGTCGCCTTTGGCAATGCCGTCTGCAATGGGTGACCAAGTTCCCGCAGCCTCAGGCCAATTTGAATTTCATCAAGCGCAAAAATACCTGAACGGCACGGGCGGAGTCTCCGCCGATCCGGGCGAGGCAGCCGAATGGTTTTGGCGCTCGCTTGAAAAGGGAAACACCGACGCCGCTATTCCGCTGGCCGACCTTTACCTGCAAGGCAAAGGAGTTTCGCATAGCTGTTTGCAAGCGCGAATCCTGCTGACCACGGCATCACACAAAGGCAACACCGAAGCGATTCAAAAGTTGAACCAATTACCTGAAAACTGCGAACAATAACGCTCGCGTCCGCAGGCTAGGCAGAATCGCACCGCGAAGAAACCTTCAGCCACAACAGGAGCAGCTATCGCAGAACACAGCTCTAACGCACCTGTCCCTTCGTACAGTAGCGAAGTACAGTTCCCTTTCCGTACGGTATGTCGGTGAACATCTTGCTCGCACACGGCCTAACACCCACAATGGGGATGTTGCTGGGGGTGCGGGTCATTTCCGGAACGCCTCGCAACACTTTATTTTCGCGCGAGCGCAGGAGACTCTTGATGTCGCATCTGTCCAAAACGCTGACTAAGACAGTTGTGCCTCCATCGGTGACTGAAGAGACAGTCGAGCGCCGCGACGGCATTCGCTATCAAATCACTGTCTCCGCCGAAGTGATCGAATTAATTTCCGGAACGCGCTTTTCGACGCGCACCACGGACCTAGGTCCCGGCGGCTGCTTCGTGGACACGCTGATGCCGCTGCCGGTTGGTTCGAGCGTGCGTGTGCGTTTGCATAAGAACGACGTGGCAATCGAGGCGCTGGGAACGGTGACGTATTCGCAGTCGGGGCTGGGAATGGGCGTCGCGTTTGACAATATGCCGCCCGAAAAGGCGCGCGCGTTGGATGCGTGGCTTGCGGAACTTCTGAACGTGAAGCCAACCGATTTCCTGGCCGCTCCCGCATCGAGCAATGAACCCGCAAAGACCGAAAACCGCGTTGACGTGGCGCAACGGCTGGTTCGACTGCTGGTCAAGCGCGGCCTGATCAGCGCTGCGGATGCCGACTCGCTACTGACCGGCGCACACTTCTAATCGTTTTCTTCTCCTTCCTTTTTCCCCGTATAATCGAGCACTGAATTATTTTCGGCTGTCGAGCGATGGCGTTGAATAACTCTGCTGGTTCCCGCGCTGATAAGGAAATGCAGCTGCTTCAGTTTGTCTGTGATGTCTCTGGAGACCCATCGGCGCGCGAAAGTGTGATTCGCATGCTCGCGGATTATGCGTGGCTCGACGCGGACAATGAAATTTTATTTGAAACGATTCGGATGCTATACGCGCAGAATCCCCGCGACATTTTGAGCCATCTTCCCGCCGAATTGACGCGACGCGGATTCCCGGACCTGCCGTGGGAGCCGCTAAAGCAGCGCTCGCGACCTGCGAGTTTTGAAGCTGTTGCGCTGGCCGCCGAATTACTTCGCGCAGCAAAATAAGTGTCGGCAATCGCGATGCGATTTAGTGATGCACGAGGATGGCTTGGCTCGTCTCACAACCAATCACATTGCCTTCATAAATCAGGCCGCGCTGATCGCTGAAAAATGAAAACTGGCACCTGTCTGGCAAATTGTGCAGCGATAATTCGTAGCTTTGGCCCTCGGCGGCAACAATCATGGCGAGCGTCCAGCCAGGAACGACCTCAGGCCCCTCGCTCAGATTCAGGTTGCCAAACATCAGTCCCGACTTTTCGTGTTTCGCAATGATGCCCGAGCGATAGAGTTCAGGCCATGCGGCATAACCGCCATGCGCGTGCTTGTATTCGGCCTCCGCCGTGTTGATGAGGCGCACGACGTTCACACCTGTCATGCGTTCATTGTTCGGCGATTGATCAATCAGCGCCTGTCTTTTCAGCAGCCGGTCCGTTTGAGTCGTGGATTTTACCGGCTGCGATTGCGCCTGCGCCATTGCCAATGCAGCGCATACCAAGGCAGCCACGGCGAGAATCGCAATAACAGTTCCCCTGAGTTTGTTCATCGCACTTCCTCCTCTAGCGTGACCATCTTCACGAGACGTAACTTGCGTCGTCCGAAGTTTTGTCGTCATCATTTTCCTCAACTTCCCCCGACATCAGAGATTCAGTATGTCAAATTCGTGAGAGATGCTTCCGGCTTTGTGATGCGAAGCACGTAGCATCGCGCTGTCTGGGAGGACCCAGTTTCCCGGAATGCAATGGCCGCATTTTGGACATGCGCCGTTGACGATGCGATTTTGCAGAACATTATGCCAGGAGCGCTTAACAAGAAGGTCGTCGCACTGGGGACAGTATGTGCTCGCTGCGCCGCTGAAAATATTTCCTTCGTAGACGTAATGCAAGCCAACTTCGCGAGCGATCTGGCGCGCGCGATGCAATGTTTCCGGCGGCGTGCGAGGCTTGTCACGCAATTTGAAGTCGGGATGAAACGCGGTGAAGTGCAAAGGAATGTCGGGGCCGAGATGCTGCAAAATCCACTCGGCGAGCTTGCGCGTTTCCGTTTCGTCGTCGTTCAGAGTGGGGATCATTAAATTCGTAAGCTCGAACCAGACATTGGTTTCGTTTTTCAGCCGGAGAAGCGTTTCAAGGACAGGTCCGAGATGCGTCAGCGTGATTTTGCCGTAGAAATTTTCCGTGAAGGCTTTCAAATCTACGTTAGCGGCGTCAATGTGATCGTAAACGTCGTGGAAGGCCTCGCGCGTGACGTAGCCATTGGTAACCATGACGGTTTTCAAGCCGTGTTTGTGGGCCACTTCGCAGATGTCGATGACGTATTCGGCCCAGATGGTGGGCTCGTTATAGGTAAACGCAATCGATGGGCAGCCGTGATGCATGGCGAGTTCGACGACTTGCGCGGGATCGAGATGGGTCGAGTGAACCTGATCGCTGTGGGACTTCGAAATGTCCCAATTCTGGCAGAAAAAACAGCCCATGTTGCATCCGGCGGTGCCGAGGGAAAGAACTTTTGTGCCAGGGAGAAAATGATTCAGCGGCTTTTTTTCGATGGGGTCGATTTGAATGGCGGCGGGAGAGGCGTACCCGAGACTAAAAAGCTTGCCGCCCTGGTTGACGCGGATGAAACAAAAGCCTGCCTGGCCGTCTCCGATATGGCAATGGCGCGGACACAGGTAGCAATGCACTTTGCCGTTGGTATCAACGTCCCACCAGCGGGCTTCGTGGAGAGAATCGGATTTTTGGAGTATCTTCAGATCAGACATTTTTCGCTTCCAAAAAAGCCAAGACTAAACGCTGACGAAACATCGGTTTTGTACCGATTAGACTTGAGGTCGCTCCTTTGTTTTGTGCAAGTTACGCCGATTTCTAATCCCGAGAGGTACCGATTAGAAGTGGCTGAAATTGGACTGACTTGTGACTTCGAATTTGGGGATGTTGCGCGCGGGCGCTTCTCTTGCTGCTTTGCCGCTTGCATCGAACTGCTCGGCCTCTCAAAAGAGCGTAGCACAATGGAGGAGATTTGTCAGAGCGTGGTGGCCGTAAGCGCAAGTGTTGGCGAGTTGCATCGCAGAGCGCGGCGGTGCATCCTATGGCGAAGCCGCTCAGAGCGGCAGGCGCCGCCGAAGAGGCGCAGGAAGGTGGCGAAGGCAGCTACGCCACGCTTCGCGCCATTGCTCACAACGGACGCCCAGGATGTGGCGGCCGCGAAAGGCCTCACTTCAGTCCGCGCAGAATCGCGCGAACGGGACGTGAGCTACAAGCAACCACGAAAGTACAACCGAATTCGAGGGTCGCGAAAAAAGTTCAGATATTTACAGGAGGAAGAGATGGCGATACGGGATGGGATTTTGCCGGAGTTTGACCATGAAGTGGCGAATACACGGAAGACACTGGAGCGCGTCCCGGAAGGAAAACCGGACTACAAGCCGCATGAGAAGTCGATGGCCATGGGGCGGCTGGCGGGCCATCTGGCGGAGCTGCCGGGGTGGGCGAAGGAATCAATCTTGCAAGACTCGATTGAAATTGGGAAGAGCGAGTCCGAGCCGTTGGTGATGAAGTCGCGAAAGCACTTGCTTGAGGAATTCGACAGGCGCGTGGCGGCCGGTCGCGCGGCAATTGCAGGGGCGAGCGACGAAGAGCTGAAGAAACCCTGGTCGCTGATCGCGAATGGCAAAACGATTTTCACGCTGCCGAAGATTGCGGTGCTGCGCGGATTCGTGATGAACCACATGATTCATCATCGAGCGCAGCTTGGAGTCTACTTGCGGCTGAACGACGTGCCGGTGCCTTCGATTTATGGGCCGTCGGCGGACGAACAGGTGTTCTAAACCCCCGACACGAAAAGCGAAACTCGAAAAGCGAAAAACTCCGCCCTTTACAAAAACGCAAAGGGCCACGCACGCGCCGAAGAGAAGAATGAGGAAAGGCAAAGCCGCGTCGAGCCGCCGCACTCCATAAGTTGAACCTGCAGAGTCTCAAAATGCGAGACTCTGCGCTACTGGGACGCCCGCAAGGATAGCCAGGCGGCTAGGGTGGCGGATTTTTCGTCGGCGCTCCAGGGACTGCCGAGGGCGCGGCCCATTTCGGTCACGCGGAGCTTCAATTTTTCGACGGAAATGCGAAGCTGTTTCGCAGCGAGTTCGTACAGCTCTTTTTCTTTGATGCCCAGAGTTTTCCAACCATAGCGCTTTGCAGCGTGAGCTATGGCGCTGCGGAACAGTTCCCCTTCGGCGGTGTGCACCAGGGCGTGCGATTTCATCGTGACATCGAGCGAGGGGAGCGCACGTCCCGAGGCGAGAACGACTCCGCAAGCAATAACTTTTCCCCCTTGGCCACGCAGATCCTCGTTCAGAGCGTCGATGGACTTGAGGGCCGCGCGATCGGCCGCTTCGAGGACGCGAGCGATGAACTGCTCGGCGTCACGCGAATCGAGATTGCGCGCCGCGTGATATGGCTGCACGCCTCCCGGGGCGCCGGGTTCGACTAGCTCGATGCGGCAGCGCTTGATGACTTCAGGTAAGCGCGGAGAATCCAAAAGCGCGACGACGGCGGCCCATCCAGAGTGGACGCGAAAGCCGAGCGCGACGTGATTTGCAGTTGTCACGGATTTCGCTAGCTGTGCTGGCCGCGCCGATGTTGGGCGCGACGACGCTCTGCGGCCCAGGCGGCGAAGCTTTTCATGCGGGCGCGTTCGCGCCACATGAGACGCAGGAATTTATGAGCGTCAAGGTTATCCGCTTCGGCGCCGAAGAAAGTCTCCATGCGCCAACGCAAATAGGGACTGCGCCACGGGCGCAGGCGGTAGCCTTTGGCGACAATCCAGTAATAGCGCAACGCGTTCAGCATTCGGGGCCATGTTAAGGCAAGAACCACGCTAACGCAAAAATGCGGGGCTGCGATACGGTGCACTCGAACGTGCGGGCGCAGAACCTTGGGAGAAGGCAAAGTGGCGTCGAGCCGCCGCACTCCAAAAGTGCGTCGGTTAGGCGCCGTTTGCCAGATTCGCCACCGCGTACGATAAGTTCAGAGCCGCGGGTTGTGCCAGGGAAAACTTTTTTCGCGGCGGCTTACTTGGCGGCGGTAATCGATTTTACTTCGATGGTCTCGCCGTTGAGAGTGCCGGTGACTTTCACGTTAGCGCCAGCGAAAGCGGCCGGGGATTTCTGATCACTCAACTGGTACACTTTGCCGCTTGAGTCTACGAGGACGAATTTGCTGCCGTCCTTGACGCATTTCAGCGTGCAATCCTTCGCGCTGCCTTCCATCATGTGGCTGGCGCCGCACATGCTGTCACTGATCGCGCCGGTGAACGTTTGGCTCTTGCCGGCGCCGAACGAAAGCGCGGCGGACATAATCACTGCGCTGCAGAGAAGTCCGAGTTTCTTCATTTTTGTCTCCTTGGCGTTTTGCGAATCAATGGCGACCGATAGACAGATGCGCCGAATGGGAGCCGAGATTCACAATGGAACGTTGCGCTGGCGAAGGCGCGGAAGCAATGCGCGTTCCCATTCATTATAGACTACGCGCTTCGCCCCGCGTTTGGATTTTTGGACGAGGCATCAGTTTGAAAGTAGGCGCAGAATTGCGATAGCACAAATGAGCAATCCACAGATAAACATGATCACCCGTCCCACTCTTGAAACAGGCTTGGCTCGTGAACGGGAGAAAACGTCCCACCTGCCGCCGTTCGCTAAGAATCCGCCTGCCATTATGAAAATGCCAAAGACGATCAACGCAATGTTGGCGGTCCGAACCATTCTCGGCCTTTGCAATCACGACTTGGCTGACGCGCGAAGCTGCGATGCGACCGAGTCGAAGAATTGCTGGATGATTTTTTTGGAGGCGGCGTCGATCATGCGCTGGCCCACCGAAGCGATGACACCTCCGACCTGCGCTTCGCCTTCGTAGTGCACTTCCGTGACGCCGCTCTTTTCGCGCAGCGAGAGCGTGCCTTCGCCTTTCATGAAGCCCGGCGCGCCACGGCCATCGACGCGCATTTTCAGGGATTCGGGCGGGTTTTTCTCGGCAAGTTCGACGGAGCCCTGGAACTTTCCGGAGAATGCCGCGATGCCGAACTTCATCGCCACTTTGTAACGGTCAGGGCCGTCGGGCTCGAGGCGTTCGGCGCCCGGAAGCAATTTCGCCAGGCGCTCGGGATCGTTCAGAAGATCCCAGACCTGCTGACGCGGCGCGGGAAGCGAGGCAGTTCCCTGCACTTTCACTTGGTCTTGCCTTGCGCGTAGCCTTTGGATGGGCCGGATGCGCGTCCCATGGCCTTTTCGAGGGCGCTGGTGATCGCCCTCCGCGCGAAGACGCTGGCCATTTCGCGGCGATATTCAGCGGAGGCGAAAATATCGCCGAGCGCGTCGACTCCTTGCGCGGCCTTGGAACATGCATCGGCGATCAGAGATTCGGTGGTGTTTTTTCCGCGCAGCGACTTCTCGACGGCAGTGGCGCGATAGGCTTTCGGGCCGACGCCCGTCATGCCGAGAGCGATGTCCTCGATTTGGCCGTTTTTGCCGGCAATGACGCGCGCGGCCGCGCCGACAATTGCGAATCCCGACGCCGGCTGATGGAATTTCTTGTAGGCCATCCCTTCGGCCGGGCGTTTCATGGGGACGAGAATCTCCGTGAGGATTTCGCCGGGGCGGATTTGCGTGGTGAGCAGGTCAACGAAAAAGTCGGCGGCGGGAATGGTGCGCTTGCCGGAACTCGATTGCACGACCATTTCGGCATCGAGCGCGAGAACCGAGGCAGGGTAATCCGCGGCGGGATCGGCGTGGGCGATACTGCCGCCAATCGTGCCGCGATTGCGAACTTGCATGTCGCCGATTTCGGAGGCGGTTTCAGGGAGCAGCGGGCACTTCGTTCGCAGCAATTCCGAGGTGATGACTTGTGCGTGCGTGACGAGCGCACCGATGGCGATTTTATCGCGCTCTTCGCGGATGTAATCCATCCCGCGAATGCGGCCAATGTCGACCAGGTAGCGGGGCGCGGCCAGGCGCAGCTTCATCATCGGCAACAGACTGTGGCCTCCGGCGAGGATTTTCGCCTCGTCGCCGTGGCGGCCCAGCGCGCGCAGTGCTTCGTCGAGAGTTTTCGGAGCCTGATATTCGAATTCGGCTGGAATCATCGCACCCTCCCGGATTTCGCTTTCGCGCGCGGCGCCGGTTTCCGCAAGAGTCCCCAGATGCGTTCGCGCTTGATGGGCAAATCAACGTGCGTGATGCCGAGCGGCGCAAGGGCGTCGACAACAGCGTTGACGACACACGGAGTCGCGCCGATGGTGCCTGCCTCGCCGACGCCTTTCACTCCCATGGGATTGACAGGCGTGGGGGTGACGGTGCGCGAAGTTTCCATGCGCGGGATATCGGCTGCGTGCGGCAAAGCATAATCGGTGAGCTCGCCGGTGATGAGCTGGCCCTCAGCGTCGTAGACGGCCTCTTCGAAAAGCACTTGGCCGATTGCCTGGACGATGCCGCCGTGGACCTGGCCGTCGACGAGCAACGGATTGATGACGTTGCCGCAGTCATCGACGGCGACGTATTTCTTGAGTTTAACATCACCGGTGTCGCGGTCGATTTCAACGACGCAAATGTGCGTGCCGAACGGGAACGTGAAATTCGTGGGCTCGAAGAAAGTGGTCGCTTCCAGGCCAGGTTCGACGCCGGGGGGAAGCGTTTTGGCTACATAGGCGGCGCTGACGAGATCGTTGAAGCTGACGGATTTCTTCGGATCCGCCTTGGAGTAAATTTTGCGGTCACCGAAAGCAACTTTGGAAGGATCGACTTCCAAAATATGCGCCGCGATTTTTGAGAGTTTATCGCGGAGCTTTTCGAGGCACTTGTACATCGCCGTGCCGCCGACGGCCGTGGCGCGACTGCCGAACGTCCCGATGCCATAGGGAACTTCGCTGGTGTCACCGTGGACGACGAGCACGTCGTCGGGCGCGATGCCGAGCATGTCCGCGGCAACTTGCGCGAAGCTGGTCTCCTGACCCTGGCCGTGCGGCGATGAGCCGGTTAGCACTTTCACTTTGCCGGTTGGCTCGATACGAACCGTGCCGCTTTCCCAGCCGCCGGCGGGCATGGCGCTGGAGGGACCCATCGCGCAGATTTCGACGTAACTGGAAACGCCGATGCCGATGAGCTTGCCATTCTTGCGCGCTGCGGCCTGCTCCTTGCGAAGTTTCGCGTACCCGGAAGCTTTGGCCGCTGCGTCCAAGCACTTTTCGTACGCGGCCGTGTCGTAAATCAGTCCGGTGGGCGTCGCGTAGGGGAAATCCTTGGGTGCAGGGAAATTCTTGCGACGAATTTCGAGAGGGTCTTTGTTCAGTTCGGCGGCGACGATGTCCATGGCGCGCTCGATGAAATAAGTGGCCTCGGGACGGCCCGCGCCGCGATAGGCGTCGGTGGCCATTTTGTTGGTGAGTGCGCCGGTGATTTCGATACGAATCGCGGGAATTTTGTAGCTACCGCAGAGCATCAAGCCGGTGAGCGTGGGAATCAACGGCGTCAAAAGCTGATAATACGCGCCGAGGTCGGCAATGATTTTGTAACGCGCGCCGAGGATGGTGCCGTCGCGCTTGACAGCGAGTTCGACGTAATTGATGAAATCGCGACCGTGAATCGTGGCCTGGAAATTTTCGCGGCGCGACTCGATCCATTTTACCGGCTTGCCGATTTTCATCGCAAGATGCGCGCAGAGCGCTTCTTCCGCGTAGACATTCAACTTGCTGCCGAAGCCGCCGCCCACTTCCGGCGTGATGAGGTGAATCGAAGTCTCCGAGAAGCCGAGCATCGCGCCGACTTGCGTACGGACGAGATGCGGGATTTGCGTGGAGGTCCAGATGGTTAATTTAGGCTCGCCGGGATCGAATGTGGCGACCACGCCGCGCGGCTCCATAGCCATGGGGATCAGGCGCTGATTAATCATGCGCTGCTTGATGACTTTGTCGGCTTTTTTGAATGCGCCCGCGACGTCTCCGCCCTCGAGTTCCCAGCGATAAGCGACGTTGTCGGCGAAATTGTCGTAGAGCTTTGGCGAGCCTTTGGCGATGGCTTTTTCGGGGTCAACGAGAGCCGTGAGGGGCTCGTAATCGACTTCGACGAGATCAACGGCGTCGCGGGCGGCATAGCGTTCGTTTGCGACGATGACGGCGACCGGCTCGCCGACGAAGCGGACTTTATCGGTGGCAAGCACCGTGCGGAAAGCGGGCTTCATGTCCGGGATTTGCGCCGCGCAGGGAACGGGCCCGATAGCGCCGCGGATGTCGTCGCCCGTAATGACTGCGACGACGCCGTGGGCGGACTTGGCCTTGGACACGTCAACGGAGCGAATTTTGGCGTGCGCGTAGGGGCTTCGCACAACGGCCATGTAGTGCATGTTCGCGAGTTGAATGTCGTCAACGTAATGCGCAAGGCCCTGGATGAGGCGCGGGTCTTCTTTGCGCTTCATCGGCCTGCCAACGTATTTTGCCACGGTTGCCATGGGCGACCTCCCGGGGGCTGATGCCCCGACCTTCTGAAAACCTCAGCGCGACTTAGCTTCCATCTTTTTTGCTGCGTATTGAATTGCTTCCACAATGTTCTGATAGCCGGTGCAGCGGCACAGGTTGCCGTTCAGAGCGCCGCGAATTTCAGATTCGCTGGGCTTGGGATTCTCGTTGAGCAAGGCAACCGCGGTGAGAATCATTCCGGGAGTGCAATAGCCACACTGCAAGCCGTGCTTTTCCCAAAAGCCCTCCTGCATGGGATGAAGGCCGCCGTGGCCGTCCTTACCATTGGCCCCATTCGGTTTCCAAGTGCCGGCCAGCCCTTCAATAGTAGTGATTTCCGCGCCGTCGGCCTGAGCGGCAAGCATGGTGCAGGATTTCACGGCTTTGCCATTGAGAAGCACGGTGCAGGCGCCGCAGAGGCTCGTCTCGCAGCCAATGTGCGTGCCTGTCAGGCCCAGCGTGTCGCGGAGATAGTGCACCAGCAGCAGGCGTGGCTCGACTTTGCTCTCATGTTCCTTGCCGTTCACGCTGATTCGGACATCGATGGCCATGGCCCCTCCGCAACATTTGCCGCGCGTTGGATTGCACTTCTAAATGGGATTTGAAAGTTACTCCCGAGGGGGGAAAATATCAAGGTGTGGAGGAAAAGTATCGGGCGTGCCGATCAGCAGGAAAAAGAGGATTCGCTTTCTGTTCCGGGGGCGAAACAAAAGCAGATTCTTGTGTACGGCCTAGCCAAGGGATTCGGCAGGCCACGCTATGCCGGCGGCCTGCTGGAGCTGTTCGCCGAGATTTTTGCCGACCCAGAACGGGATGGCGTGTTCGCGGCCCAGCTCGAAGCAAAACATCTGGGAGAAGAAGATTTTTTTACGCGTGTAGGAGACTTCGCTCCACGGAATGAAGAGCGGAGGGTGGGCGATGCGAAACGGGAAAAATGGCGCGACGTACAAGCCCTCCAGATTTGCGCCAATCGAAACGCAATTGTGATAGCGAGCCACCGAGCGCATGTGCGCGCTTTGCCAGCGGAAAACTTTGCCGGTGAATTCGCTGTTGAAGCGAAAACGGCGCGCGAGGACGTGCCATCCGCCGCCGTAGCTGACGAACAGTGAAACGACGATCCAAAACACTGCAAGCGTCACGATTACGAATGACGCGGGATGTTGAACCGGCCAAGCTTGCATCGCTTCGTCTCCATCAGAGTATTTTGACTGGCGCCGGATAGCCGCGCCGTTCGTTCTCCGGAAGTTGCCGCTGGAATTGAATGTACAGTGAGGGCGGCCGAATGTGAACGCATTGGTTATAGGCCGTTGCGCACTTTATAAACACGATAGGAGTCGTCGCCGCGAAGTGCTTAAAGAGCCTTATGCGACGACGGACCTCAGCGGCTGAAGCC
>DASZCH010000113.1:0-4359 GCA_035943235.1 Candidatus Acidiferrales bacterium | reverse complement strand
GTGCTGCGTATGGTCGTGTGGCGCGGGGTGAAACTCGCGGGAATTGGCGTGGGTTTGGGCATGGCAGGAGCGCTCAGCGGTTCATATTCGATGCGGGCCTTGATTTTTGGCGTTGCGCCGGATGACCCGTGGACTTTTGCGGCCGTCGCGGCGCTGCTGATTTTCGTGGCGCTGGCGGCGTGCTATTTGCCCGCGCGGCGCGCGATGCGCGTCGATCCCATGGTGGCATTGAGATATGAATAGAGTTGATAGTCGAGAGTTGACGGTCGAAAGCCGATGAGAGAAACACAAAATTCGAAGAGCGAGAATTGAAGCTCGGAAAGCAAAAATCTCTCCGCCCAGGATGAAGCACCGGCAAAACAAAGGGCAGGCGGGATGCGAAGATCGCCGCAACGAGACGTGAGCTACAAAGAGACCAAAGGCACTGAGAGGTGAATGATGGGAGCCGTGATGCAAGATGTGCGGTATGCGATGCGGATGTTGATGAAGGCGCCGGGGTTCACGGCGATTGCGATTTTGACTCTGGCGCTGGGGATTGGCGCGAACACGGCGATTTTCTCGGTGGTGAACGCGCTGTTTTTGCATCCCGCGGGCGTGGCGCATCCCGAGCAGGTGGTCGTCGAGCGCGTGCGTTACGTCAAGATGGGCTTGATGAACATCGTCGTCTCGCTGCCGGATTTTGCGCGCATGCGCGACAGCTCGAAGATTTTTGCGTCCGCTGCGGCGGAAAATGACGCCGACTTCAACTACACGGGTGGCGAATATCCGCAGGATCTGCAGGGCGCGCTGGTCACCTGGCAATGGTTCAACGTTTTCGGCGCAAAGCCAATTCTCGGCCGTACATTCAGTGAGGCGGAAGATCAGCCCAACGCGAATCACGAAGTGGTGCTCTCCTACGGCGCATGGGAACGCTGGTTCGGCAGCGACCCCACCGCGGTGGGCAAGACAGTTCAGCTGAACAACGAACCCTACCGCATCATTGGCGTGATGGGCCGCGATTTCCACTGCCCGAATCCGAAAACGGAGTTGTGGTCGCCGCTAGGCCAGCCGGCCAGCAAATACGCGATCGACAACACCTTCAACGAAAACTATCTCGCGGTGGCGCGTTTGCAGCCGGGTGTTTCTTTCGCCAAAGCCGGCGCGTACATGAACGTGCTCTCGCACAACTACGAAAACAACAAGGATTTCGAGCGCTATGCGACGGCGTCGCAGTGGAGCATGTTCCTGATGCCGTTTTCCGATTTTGTGTTTGGCGATTTACGCACGCCGATTCTGATTCTGGGTGGCGCGGTGGCGTTCGTGCTGCTGATTGCCTGCGCCAACATCGCCGGCCTTTTGCTGGCGAAAGCCACAGGCCGCTCGAAGGAACTGGCGGTGCGCGCGGCGCTGGGCGCTTCGCGCAAACGAATTATCGCGCAGGCGCTTGGCGAGAATCTGATTCTTGGCGTGCTGGGCATCGGCGCAGGCCTACTCCTCGCGCAATTCGGCTTGCAGGCGCTCGTTTTCGCCGCGCCAAAAGATTTGGCGACGGGCATGACATTTCCGCTTGATGGCTACGTGCTCGGATTCACGGCGCTCGTTGGAATTGTGGCCGTGCTGATCTTCGGGGCGGTGCCGGCGTGGCACATGTCGCGCGCAAATCCTTATGACGCGCTGCGCGAATCGGGCCGCTCCGCAACGGGCAGCCGCGGACGCCAGAATTTCCGCGCGTGGCTGGTCGCCGGAGAACTGGCGCTCGGCCTCGTGCTGCTCGCTGGAACAAGCGTGCTGCTGAAAAGCCTTGCGCGCATCGGCGACGTCAGCCCCGGATTCAGTCCGCACGGAGTGATGACCGCGGGCCTCGCGCTGCCCAAACAGCAGTACGACACGAACGACAAGCAGTACGCCTTTTTCCGCGCGGTGCTCGACCGACTGAAAAACACTCCGGGAATTAAAGACGCCGGCGCGGGCTACGGCATTCCTTTCTCCGGAGGAAATTCTTCTGCGTCGTTTGCGATTCAAGGTCGCGTGGTGCCGCCGGGAGATCCGGGGCCGCACGGAGACATTCGCGTCGTCTCGCCGGGATATTTCACTACGTTCGGCATCCCGCTCAAGACCGGGCGAATTTTCACTGACGACGACCGCAAAGGCTCGCAGCTCGTCGCCGTGATTGACGAAAATCTCGCGCGCGAGTACTGGCCGAATCAAAATCCCGTTGGACAGAAAATTCGTAACGGCAAAGACTGGGCCACCATTGTCGGCATTGTGGGGCACATCCGCTTCAACACTCTCGTGGGCGAAGAGAGTGCTGGCGGAAGCGCGCAAAGCAGTTCAAAAGGCGCTTACTACTACTGTCTGTACCAGAACGACGCGCCCTTCGGCTTCCTGCTCGCGAAAACGAACGGCAGCGACGCTTCGGCTCAGGCCGCCATCCGCGAAGCTGTGCGCGGCGCGGACCCCAATCAGCCAGTCTCCGACTTCAGCACGATGGACGCGCGTATCGCCGAATCGCTTGGGCCGCAGCGCTTCGCCACGAATTTGCTGGGCGTGTTCGCGGCGCTCGCGATTTTGCTGGCGGCGGTGGGGCTGTACGGGCTTATCAGCTATTCCGTCGCGGAACGCACGAACGAATTCGGGATTCGCATGGCGCTCGGCGCGCGCCCCGCGGATGTGCTTCGGCTTGTGCTGAAGCAGGGCGCGAAGCTCGCATTCATCGGCGCGGCCGCGGGAATCATCGCGGGAATTGCGCTGATGTTTGCGATGCGCAGCGTACTTTACGGCGTCAGCGCGGCGGACCCGCTGTCCTTTGCCGGCGCCGCCGTGCTTCTGATCATCGTTGCGCTCCTTGCGTGCTATGTGCCGGCGCGGAGGGCGACGAAGGTCGATCCAATGATCGCCCTGCGTTACGAATAGCTTTCGTAAGGGTGCTGCGCCCGGGCGATCGAAGGAGGCTGAGGTGAACACGCTGATTCAAGATATTCGTTACGCATTGCGCATGCTGATCAAATCGCCGGGTTTCACGGCGATTGCCGTCCTCACACTCGCGCTGGGCATCGGCGCGAACACCGCTATTTTCAGCGTAATTAACGCGACGCTGCTCAAGCCGCTTCCTTATCCCGACACAGATCGCTTGGTGCTCGTCTGGCAGACTTACGGCGGAAACGGCCCCGAAAACATCAACATTGTCTCCGCGCTCAATATGATGGACGTCCAGAAACAAAACACCGTGCTCGAAAGCATGGCATGGTTCGATTCTGCCGGCAAAGGCTACAACCTCGCCGTCGGCGACCGACCGGAGCGCGTCTCCGGTGTGCGGGTCACGGCGACATTCTTCCACGTTCTCGGGGTCAGTCCGCTTCTCGGACGCACGTTCCTTCCTGAGGAAGAAACCGCAGGTAAAGAGCATGAAGTGGTGCTCAGTTATCCGCTGTGGCAGCGCCGTTTTTCCGGTGATCGCGCGATTATCGGAAAGCAAATTCCCATTGACGGCCAGAGTTACACCGTCGTTGGCGTAATGCCCAGTACGTTCGACTTTCAATTCTGGAGCCTGGCCCGTCAGTTGTGGGTTCCCGTCGGATATACCAGGAACGATTTGACGGACCGCGGCTCAAATTCCTTCGTCGCCATCGGCCGGCTCAAGCCCAGCGTATCTCTCGAAGCAGCCAAGGCCGATATGAACACCATCGGCCGCCGTCTGGCCAAAGAATATCCGAAGGATGACAACCCCAATCGCTTTAGCGTCACCGTGATGCCGCTCGCAGAGTACGGGATGAATGATCTGAGAGCCACGCTGTGGTCACTCTTCGCCGCGGTTGGCTTTGTGCTGCTCATCGCTTGCGTGAATGTGGCGAACTTGCTTCTCGCCCGCGGTGCCGGACGCCAGCGCGAACTCGCCATTCGCTGCGCGCTCGGCGCAACGCGCCGTCGCCTTGTCCGCCAGTTAATTACGGAAAGCCTGCTGATGGGTTTTCTCGGCGGCATCGCGGGAATCATCGTCGCGCTGATTGGGCTGGATCTTGTCGCACCGCTGCTTCCCACCGATCTTCAATATCTGCCGTTTCGTCATGTCGGGGGAATTGCGATCGACGGGCGCGTTTTCATTTTCGCTCTGCTGTTGGCCTGCTTGACCGGAGTTCTCTTTGGACTCGCGCCTGCCCTGAGCACGCAGCGCAGCCAAATCATTGATCCTCTCAAAGAAGGAGCCGGGCGCGGTCTCACCAGCGTCGGGGGAAACCGTCTGCGTCACGCCCTCGTGGCCGGCGAAGTCGCGCTCGCGCTCATCGTTCTCGCCGGAGCCGCGTTGATGATCGACAGCATGGAGCGCTTGCTCGCCGTCGATCCCGGATTGAATCCCAAGAACGTCCTCACGATGGGTGTTTC
>DASZCH010000112.1:0-2905 GCA_035943235.1 Candidatus Acidiferrales bacterium | reverse complement strand
GCACAAGCATTCCCAGTCCGTCACGGGACCGAAAATCTTCGCGCAGAACAGGCCATCGCGTTCCGGCTTGAATGTGCGGTAATTGATGGTCTCCGGCTTGGTGACTTCGCCGTGGGACCACGACCGGATTTTCTCAGGACTCGCCAGGCTGATGCGGATGGAATCGAAATCGGCAATCTGACTGGCGCGATCATACGGGCTAGAACGATACAAGGGCGAACCTCCCGTCCCAGCGACGCCGGGACAAAAATTCGTTGCAAGCTCCCGAAAAAAAACGGGAGCGGTTAATCGGCGGCGGCTGCCTCAATCTGAGGTTTTTGCCGCTTCATCAATTCGACGTCCAAGCAGAGCGACTGCAGCTCGCGGACGAGCACGTTGAACGATTCAGGCACGCCCGGCTCAATTCCAGGCTCGCCCTTCACGATAGCCTCGTAAATCTTGGCGCGGCCGTAGACATCGTCGGACTTCGCCGTGAGCAATTCCTGGAGAATGTGCGCGGCGCCGTACGCTTCGAGCGCCCACACTTCCATTTCTCCGAAACGCTGGCCACCGAACTGCGCTTTGCCTCCGAGCGGCTGCTGCGTGATCAGCGAGTACGGCCCGATGGAGCGCGCGTGGATCTTGTCATCGACCAAGTGGGACAGCTTGAGCATGTAAATGTAGCCGACGGTGATTTGCTGCGCGAAAGCATCTCCGGTCATGCCGTCGTACAACGTGATTTTTCCCGATTCGGGTAAGCCCGACGCTTCCAGCAAGTGGCGAATGTCCTTTTCGCGCGCGCCGTCGAAAACGGGCGTCGCCATCGGGATGCCATCCTTGTAATTATTTCCCAGGGCGATGATTTCTTCGTCGTCGAGCTCCTTGATTGACTCCCACACAGAAGTCGCACCAAAAGCGTCCTTGAACCATTTGCGGACGATTTCAGCGCGCGAGCCCTCGTCGAGCAGTTTCGAAATTTGCCCGCCCAGTTCCTTCGCCGCCCAGCCCAGATGCGTTTCGAGAATCTGGCCCACGTTCATGCGCGAAGGAACGCCCAGTGGATTGAGCACAATTTCCACCGGCGTGCCGTCGGGCAAGTAGGGCATGTCTTCCGCGGGAACGATACGCGCGATGACGCCCTTGTTGCCGTGGCGGCCGGCCATTTTGTCGCCGACGGAAAGCTTTCGCTTCATGGCGATATAGACTTTGACCAGTTTAATGACGCCCGGCGGCAGTTCGTCGCCCTTCTTCAGCTTTTCCTTGCGCTCCTCGGTGATCTTGCGGAGCACGTCGATTTGCCGGGAGGTCATTTCCTCGATCTCGTCGATTTTCTCGATGAGCAGAGGATCTTTGTCGGACAAGCGCAAGCGTTTCAAATTGCGCGTCGAGATTTTTTCGAGGATGTCGCGCGTCAGATCCGTGCCCTTGGTCAGCAACCGCTTGTTGGTGCGCTCGTCGTGCAAGTCGGCAACGAGTGTTTGGCCGCCGAGCAACGCGCTCAAACGCTTCAGGCGCTCGTCCGTGAGAATGCGGATTTCGTCGGCGAGGTTCTTTTCGAGCTTGAAGACTTGCGTGGCCTCAATCGCCTTGTGGCGCTCGTCTTTTTCGGCGCCCTTGCGGCAGAAAATCTTCACGTCGACGATGGTGCCTTCAATTCCCGGCGGGCAATAGAGCGAAGCGTCGCGAACATCCCCGGCCTTTTCACCGAAAATCGCGCGCAACAATTTTTCTTCCGGGGTCAGCGTGGTTTCGCCCTTGGGCGTGACTTTGCCGACGAGGATGTCGCCCGGCTTCACGGTGGCGCCGATGCGAATCACGCCGCTTTCGTCCAGGTTGCGCAGGAAGCTCTCGTTGATGTTCGGAATGTCTCGCGTGATTTCCTCGGGGCCGAGCTTCGTATCCCGCGCCTCGATTTCATACTCCTCGATGTGGATCGAAGTGTAGTAATCGTCCTGTACCAGCTTTTCGCTGACGAGGATGGCGTCTTCAAAGTTGTACCCGCGCCACGGCAGAAACGCGACCAGAACATTGCGGCCAAGCGCCAATTCGCCGCGATCGGTGCAAGGACCGTCGGCGAGCACTTGTCCCTGGCGCACGCGGTCGCCCGCGCGCACCAGTGGCTTCTGACTGATGCAGGTGTTTTGGTTCGAACGCTTGAATTTGGTGAGCAGGTAAATATCCGAGCCGACTTCGCGGCTCAGCACGCCGGACTGGTCGGACTCGACGCGCACAATGATGCGCTCGGAGTCGACCTGATCAACGATGCCGTCACGTTTGCAACTGACCACCGCGCCGGAATCGTGCGCCGTGACGCGCTCCATGCCGGTGCCGACGAGCGGCGCCTCTCCTTTAATGAGTGGCACGGCCTGACGCTGCATGTTCGAACCCATCAACGCGCGGTTCGCGTCGTCGTTCTCGAGGAACGGAATCAAGCTGGCCGCCACGGAGACAAGCTGCTTCGGCGAAACGTCGATGTAATCCACTTCCTCGCGCGACTTCAAAACGAAGTTGCCCGCCTGCCGGCAGTTGACAAGTTCCGTCGTGATTTTCCCGCGGTCGTCGAGCGAAGCGTTCGCTTGCGCGACTACGTAGCGGTCCTCTTCCCACGCGGAAAGATAGAAGCAATACGCCTCGGCCGTCACTTTGCCGCGAGTGAGTTCTTCATTCGCCGAATCGACTTTTTCCCGTTCGGCGATTTCGCCGGCCTTGAATTCACTGCCGCCCGCGTTGACGATCTGGACGTAATCGATAACGCGCCCATTTCGCACCTTGCGGTACGGCGACTCGATGAAGCCGTAGTCGTTGATTCGCGCAAAGCAAGACAGCGAGCTGATCAAACCGATGTTCGGACCTTCGGGCGTTTCAATCGGGCAAATACGACCGTAGTGCGTTGGGTGGACGTCGCGCACTTCGAAACCGGCACGCT
>DASZCH010000111.1:0-89635 GCA_035943235.1 Candidatus Acidiferrales bacterium | reverse complement strand
GAGTCCAACAATTCTTTTCGCGAATGTGCGACTACGGATTTTCCAAGACAAAAGAAGAGGCGCTCGAAAAATGGGGGCACGATCAAACTCTCTCCGATGTTGTGCGCGTAATTCGCATGACTCGCCCTCTCGTCATTACTTCCGTTTTTGTTGGTGGCCGGACGGACGGCCACGGCAATCACCAAGTGGCTGGCCAAATGGCGCAAGAAGCTTTCAAGGCGGCGGGCGATCCAAATATGTTTCCCGAGCAGATCAAGGAAGGCTTGCGGCCCTGGAAGCCGCTGAAAGATTATGCGCTCGTGCCGTTTTCTCCCGTCACCGACAAAGGGATTTTAGATTACGCGGACGGCAAATATTACCCCGCTGAATTTCGTAACTATACGAACGGCACGGTCATTCGCGGAGCGCTTTCCGCTTCTGTCGAAATTCCGGAAGGCGAGTACAACCCTTTCCTCGGATTAACGTACACCCAGTTCGCCCGCGTGGGTCTGGGTCACCAAAAGTCGCAGAGCGGCGGCACGGGCCTGCCACCGGCGGAAGCCGAGATGACTCCGTATCACCTGCTCGCATCGCTCGTCTCCGTTCCGGAAAAAGAGTCGTCATTCTTCGATGGCGTCGACGTTTCGCTCGTCGGCATCGCGAGCCTGGCGCGAGGCGGTGACTCCTCTTTCCTGAAGGCTGATTTATCGCAGATCAATTCCCTGGTCGATAAAGCTATGAATGATTTTTCGGCCCAGCATCCGGAAGCGATTGCTTCGACCCTTGCTACCGGCTTGAAACAAACAGACGAACTGATCAAAAAAGTAGCCAGCAGCGACCTGACCGCCGATTCGAAGTACGACGTGACGCACGAACTAAGGGTGAAGCAAACGCAGTTCGAAAATGCCCTCGCCGAATCCCTGGGCATTTCGGTTCTTGCGACGCTGGCTCCTGAAAAGGAGCCGACAGGGCCATTCGCGCGCTTCTTCAGAAACCAGCCAACCTTTCAAGTGGCAATCCCAGGACAGGAATTCTGGGTGAGCATTCACACAACCAATCCAACCAATCTTCCCGTGGAACTGCAGAGCGCCGTGTTGGAAGCTCCGACGAACGAAGGTTGGTCCATCGATCCCTCAGCTCAAACCGGCGGCACCCTCAAAGGCAATCAATCCGCGGATCTGCGTTTCACAGTTCACACCGCGGCCGACGCGAGTTTCACGCGACCGTATTTCACGCGTCCAAACATCGAGCAAGCCTACTATGACATCGACGTACCAAAAGATCTGAGTCTGCCCTTAGCTCCCTATCCGCTATCCGCCAGAGTGCATTTCGTATTCGACGGGGCGCCATTCGAATTGACGCAGGTAGTTCAGTCCGTGCAGCGGATAACGGGCCCGGGAACGGTGTTCGAACCGCTGATCACAGGTCCGGCCATTTCCGTTTCTATCGCTCCGCAGGCGGGAATCGTTCCGCTGTACGCAAAGTCGTTTGAGGTGTCAGTCAATATTCACAGCAATGTCAAAGGTCCCGCAACGGGAACGGTAAAACTCGACCTGCCGGATGGCTGGAAGGCGCCGCAGGAAGAGTTCTCGACTTCGAAAGACGGAGATGACCAGACGCTTAACTTCCACGTCACGCCTGCCGGGCTCAAGGAAAAGGCGTACGCAATTACGGCCGTTGCCACCTACGACGGTCACGATTACAAAGAAGGCTATCACACGGTCGGTTATCCCGGTTTGCGTCCTTACAACCTCTATCGAGCTTCCACCTATCGCACAACCGGTGTTGATGTGAAAGTCGCTCCGGCGCTGAATATCGGATATATCGTGGGCGCGGGCGACGACATGCCTGAATCTCTCGTGAATCTAGGCATCAACGTCCATTACCTCACCCCGGAAGATCTTGCGAAAGCGAACCTCTCAAAATTCAACGCAATCATTCTCGGCGTTCGCGCCTATGCCGTGCGCGATGATCTCAGAATTCACAACGATCGCATCCTCGACTACGTAAAGAACGGCGGCGTGGTCATCGTTCAATACAACACGCCTGAATACGACCACAATTACGGTCCGTATCCCTACAAAATGGGTTCGAATCCCGAGGAAGTTACCGACGAAAATTCCCGAGTCGAAATCTTGGCGCCGTCAAATCCCGTTTTCACCTGGCCCAACAGAATCACCAGCAAGGATTTTGAAGGCTGGGTGGAAGAGCGAGGCTCGAAATTTCTTGAGAGTTGGGACGCGCGGTATGTCCCGCTGCTCGAAACCCACGATCCTGGTCAGGCTCCCCAAAAGGGCGGCCTCGTCTACGCGAAATACGGCAAGGGCATTTACATCTATAATGCCTACGCCTTCTACCGCCAGATGCCAGAGGGCGTTCCCGGCGCATACCGTATTTTCGCCAACATGGTCAGCCTGGGGAAAAATCCTGAGCTGATGAAATCTCGGTACGCGGGCGCTCGCAAGCTTCCGGAAAAGTCCCCTCGCTGATTGGCGGAAGCGGACAGCCTGACACCCGACCATTCTCACCGATGGTCCGGCGCTTCCTTCTGTCCCTGCGTGCCCTTCTGCATCGTGTAGAGGAACGTTTTCATCGTTGCTTCGCGCCGCGCATTCTCATCCGCCACGCGCGTTGACGCCGCTTCGTACAGTTTTATTTCCCTCCGCTGTTTTTCCGGTTGCTTCATGCGCTCGTAAATTTGCGCCAGCCGGTAATGCGCGTCCGCGGATTCAGGGTCCAGGCGTGCACAGACTTCGGATTCGGTGAGGGCTTCCGGCCAGCGTTCCAGCCATCGATACACTTTGCCCAATTGGCAATGCGGCGCGGCATCGTTCCTCGGAAGCAGCGCAACTGACGCGTGCAAGCGCCGCAAAATCTCGGCGGCGTGCGTTTTATCTCCCGTAACGTAGTCTCGGCGAAAGAGCACCGCTCCGCAGTAATACGCCATCTGCCCGTCCTTCGGCTGGCCATCCGAATACTGACACAGCTTTGCAACCGCCGCGGGAGCGGGCGCCGAAGGTCGGTCCATCTGAATGTCTCCCAAATATTGCAGCGCCTCCTGCGGTTGCGGAGCCAGTTCCGCCGCACGCAGCAGATATTTTGTCGCTCCTTCATCCGTTCCCGCAAAATGCTCTACCATGCCCAGTGCCAATTGGATTCGCCAGGACTCAGGCTGCAGCTCCTCTGCCTGTTTGAGAGAGACTCGCGCGGGTTCGAAGCTATTGTGCCGGATCAACTCCACCGCGAGTGAGAGGCGATACTTTTCTTCGTTCGGTGCCAGCGCAACGGCCGCTTGATAACTCTTTACGGCTGCCAGGTTGTCTCCGCGCGATTCTTGAATGTCCCCGAGCAGGTCCTCGAGTTCGGCGCTGTCGCCCAGCTCCTTGCACTTCTCCGCGCTTTCCAATGCCTTGGCGGCGCGGCCCGCCCGGAACTGTGCGAGGGCCAGATCAAACTGCAAATCGGCGCGCTGTGGGTCGAGGTCTGCTGCCCTCTTTAGATCTTCAATGGATTCGGAATATTTTTCGTGAGAGATCAGGAGCTCCGCCAGACGCTGGTGCAACGCCAGCTCTTGCGTGGTTGTCAGCTGCGTTGCGCGAAGCAGCTCCAGAGTGTGATGAAAATCGGCGTGCATTTCCAATTCGGCTTCCAGACAAATGAGGCCGACCTGGGGATCGTGCGTGCGGAAAAATAGAGGTTCTGCCAAACCTGCCGCGCGTCGCCAATTCTTCGATTGCACTTCCGCCACAGCCGTCGCCATAGCGAGCCCAGGGTCCGTCGGCTTCAGAGCGAACGCTTTTTCCATTTCCGAAGCGGCGGTTGGCGCATTTCCCAGTCCTAGGGCGACGGAAGCCTGTAGTCGGCGGAATCCGATGCGGTCTTCAGAGCCACTCGGTGGGGATAGTCCGGCCAATGCGCTTTGGGCTTCCTTGTACTTGTGGAGTTGCACGAGAACCACGGCCCACTCCATTCGAATGCGTGGGTTGCGCCGGCTGGCGGTTGCGGCATGTGCCAGCAACGGCTCAGCCTTTTGTGGCTGACCTTCGCCTTCATAGATTTCGCCGAGCGCGGTCAGGGCGATGTAGTCCCCGGGGTTAGCTTGCAAGACGGTGTTGAACTCTTCGACGGCGTGATCGTTCTGCCCCAGGCTGGCATACGCCTGTCCAAGCATGGTCCGCGCGGTCGAGTCAGCGGGCGAACTTTGAAGGTAATCGGAAAGAATTCGAATCGCGTCTTCTGAATTTCCGTGTGCGAGAGCGGATTGTGCTTTCGCGAGTGGTCCGGAGGATTGATGAGGAGGCGTCTGCGATGGGGATTGATTCTGCCGCGCGCGAAGCGTCAGTGGGAAGCAACAGAGAAACAAACAGCTCACAACCAGGATCGAACGTCTCAAGTGCCCACACGCCTTCACGGTCGTCGCTTCTCCTAGCTTATGCAATCCATCTCTCGCATCTCTGCTTCGCATGAAACGCTTGGTCCCAAGTTTCTATCTGCCTACCGATCCCAGGGTTTACCTTTTTTCCTCGGACGCTTCGCTACGTGACCAGAATACCTCGGCCAGTCCGTCGCCGTCGACTTTTGCAGAAAATATGGCGGCGCGCCGAAGAGGCCGGACGTCTCAGGCAGATCGCGAGCTTATGATCTTCTGAAATGGTGATGGGACTCTGCCCTCAGCGGATGACTGGCCACGACTTCGAGCACTTCTAATCCCCGATTTCCTCGATTCGTTTCGGCTCGCACTCTGTGCCACATGTCCTCATTCGCGAAATTGCTCTGAGGTTGCCTTTGCGAGTTCTCCGAAAGTCTTTGCTTTGTCACGTCCCGAACGTGACGAAGCTCACCTCATGCTAAAACGTCCAGTACATTCGCGCTTCTTGACTTGCTCGTGCCCGACCCCACTGTTATAGTCCCCGCTCGATATTCGACTCACTGTTTTCCGGGACGCCTGACTTGGCCGAGAACACTTCGCCCCATCTTCCTCCCGAGATCGCGGGGCCCTCCGAAAAGCTTGTCCGCGGCATGGGCTTGCTTCAATCCGTCGCCGTCAACATGCTGGGAATGATTGGCGTCGGCCCCTTCATTACCATCGGTGTGATCCTTGCCGCAATGGGCGGGCCGCAGGCTGTGCTCGGCTGGTTTCTGGGCGCCGTGTTCTCCGTTTGCGATGGGATGGTTTACGCCGAATTGGGCGCGGCGATGCCGGGAGCTGGCGGAGCGTATATTTATTTCCGGGAAGCCTTTAACCGACGCACCTGGGGTCATCTTTTCTCCTTTCTCTTCCTGTGGGAAACAATTTTCGTCGCCCCGCTGTCCATCTCGGCGGCATGCGTCGGTTTCGCCGAATATACCCATTACTTCTTACCTCGATTAAACCACGCCGGGGTAGGCGCGCTCGCCGCCGCCGTTTGTGTGCTCATAACGTTTTTGTTGTATCGTCCCGTCAAGGAGGTGGGACGTTACTCGGTCATTATGTTGGCCGTGGTGTTGGCGGCGATGTTTTGGGTAATCGTTTCCGGACTGATTCACATCAACACGAAGATGGCGTTCGATTTTCCGCCTGGCGCATTTCATCTCTCCAAATCGTTTTTTTACGGGCTGGCGGGGGCTACTTTAATCGCAATGTATAACTACGGCGGATACAATAACGTCACCTATCTGGGAGGCGAAGTCAAGAATCCCGGGAAGAACATCCCCAGAGCCATTGTTTTCTCGGTTCTGATCGTTGCCGTCCTTTACCTTCTTATGAGCGTGGTGATCATAGGGACGATTCCCTGGCGAGATGCCGCCGTCTCTCACGCGGTGGTGTCGGAATTCATCGGCAAGTTGTATGGCGCGCGCGCCGCTTCAGTCATGACGTGCCTCATTCTTGTCGCCACGCTGGCCGGAGCTTTCACCGGCAGCCTTGGTTACTCCCGCATCCTCTACGCCGCGGGCGCCGAAGGAAACTTTTTCAAGGTGTTCGGCCGCGTCCATCGCACGGGGCGATTTCCCACTGTCTCACTTCTCGCCACCAACGCCATGGCCATTCCACTCTGTTGGTTTTCGCTCGAACGGCTATTATCGGCTCTGATGATTATTCAGATCGTTTTCCAGTTCATCCCTCAGATCATCGCGCTTTTCACAATCCGCAAATATCGAAAGGAAATCAAGCGTCCGTACGGCATGTGGTTTTATCCCGTCCCGGCAATCGTTGCGCTCATCGGATGGATCTATGTCGCGTGCACTCCGGAACAACGCCAGAACATTGGCACCGCTGTCATTCTTTTGGTGTTGGGATTGGGTGCATACTTTCTGCGTGCTCGGGCTGTCAAATCATGGCCCTTCAGGCAAGGCGGCGGCCCCTTGTCGCCAATGGACTGACGTGCCGCAAGGAGATCAATTACATTTTCTCGGGAGGACAGCAGGAGTCTCGCACGATAAGTTGTGTCTTGAGCAAAGCCGGCGTAGGAATGCTTGACCGCCCTTCGATATGATCGATCAAGATTCTCGCCGCAATCATTCCGATCTCTCTCGCGGGCTGACGCACCACCGTGAGCCTGGGCCGCAACAGCGTCGCCCAATAGAAATCGTCGAATCCGAGCAGGCTGACTTCTTCGGGGCATGCGAGGCCGATCTCTTGTATCGCCGCCAGCGCTCCTAACGCCATCATATTATTGGTGCAAAAAATTGCCGTGGGACGTTGCCCTCGCGTCAGGAGTTGCATCGCGTGGAAATGGCCGCTTTCCATGTCATTGTGCCCGGCATGAATCATCGAGCGGTCCAGGCGGATTTTCGCGCCGCGAATCGCCGAAACGAATCCCCGCAATCTATCCCGGGATGTTCCGCTGGAAGCATCGCCCGTAATGATCCCGATATCGCGGTGCCCCAGGCTCAATAAATAGGATGTCGCGCTTTTGGCCGCTTGTGTGTTGTCCACTCCAACTCTGCCGACGTAGGTGTCACGTTCACGAGGGTGACGGTCCGCGTAAACCACCGGAAGATTTCCGAGGATCGCTTTCGCTTTTCCTCCTGTTGTGTTCATGGCGGGAACTCGCACAACTCCATCCACGCGGCGCCGGTGAAACGAATCCAGATAATTTCGCTCTTCTTCCCAATTTTCTCGAGAATCTCCGATCAGAATCGTGTAACTCGCCGAGGCCGAATAGTCTTTGACCCCGCGCACGAGCTCGATGTAAAAGTTATTCGACAGGTCGGGCACTACGATGGCGATCGAGTGAGTTTTCTGAAGGCGAAGGCCGCGTGCGAGGTCGTTCGGGCAGTATTTCAGCGTCTTGATTGCCGCTTCAATTCGGCTCCGCATGTCCGCACTGACATAGTCGGAATTGTTCAATGCGGCGGAAATTGTGGAGACGGAGGCCCCCGCAGCTTGGGCCACTTCGCGAATCGTAACGTGGCGCCTTACGCGCTTCGCTCTTGCCTTCAAGCCAGCTCTCCTCGCTGCGGTGTTCAGGGATCGATTCAACATGTCTGGCAAATCAGGAGCTTACTAAGAAAGGGTCATAAAGCCAAAACCAAAACGTTTCGGGAGGCGCTTCGGCTGCAACGCGTCTGGTGTATACTCAGCCTTGGCCGCAGGAATCTGGCCGTCCGCCCTGATTTCTTGCTTCGTGTTCGAGCGATGCGCCCACTCTTCGGCTGCAGGGCAACGGCGAGCGGGTAGGTCTGGGGGAGCCTATGAAGCAACTCGTAAAATTCAAAAGTCCCTTGCACGAAATGACCCAGACGACTCCCACGTGTCTCTGGAATGATTCGGCATCTCTCCAGGAATTGACCTACGCGCTCGATCACGGCGCGGTGGGAGCCACCTGCAATCCAGTTATCGTGGGTGAAGTACTAAAGAACGAAATGCATCTCTGGCGGGATCGCATCGACGAACTTATCGGAGAGATGCCTCTCGCAACCGAAGATCAGATTGCCTGGAAGGTTGTCGAGGAAATTTCGACAAAAGCAGCTGAGCTCCTGATGCCGATCTTCGAGCAGCATTGTGGGATCAACGGCAGGCTCTCGATTCAGACGGACCCCCGCTTCTACCGCGATACGAATGAGATTGTGGCGCAAGCAGTGCGTTTCGCCGCCTTGGCCCCGAACATGATTGTAAAAATTCCGGTCACCAAAGCAGGCATCGCAGCGATTGAAGAGGCCACGCATCGCGGCATCAGTATCAACGCCACGGTTTGCTTCTCGCTTCCGCAGTGCGTCGCCGTCGCGGAGGCCGTCGAGCGCGGTTTGAACCGCCGGCAAGCCGAGGGCAAAGATATTTCCTCGATGGGACCCGTCTGCACCATCATGGTGGGACGTCTCGACGACTGGCTCAAAGTTCAGGCGGAAATGGATTCGATCACGATCGATCCTGGCTACCTCGAATGGGCTGGAGTCGCAACCTTCAAGAAGACCTACCAAATCTTTCGCGAGCGTGGATATCGCATCCGGCTTCTCTCCGCGGCTTTCCGCAATCACATGCACTGGAGCGAATTCATAGGGGGAGAGGTTGTAATCTCCCCGCCCCACAAATGGCAGGTTCGTTTCAATTCGAGCGATCTCGAGGTCGTCGCGCGGATCCACAAACCCGTCGATCCCAAGATTGTGGATGAGCTTCTGTTGAAATTCCCGGACTTCCAGCGCGCCTACACCGAAAACAGGCTCTCCCTGAATGAGTTCGACTTCTTCGGCCCTACCAGGCGGACTCTTCGCCAGTTCATCGCAGCGTGCCATGAACTCCCGGCGATGATTCGCGAGCGGATGCTCCCTAATCCTGATCAGAAATAATCGCTAAGCTTCATTGACGGCTGCAAAAACTCCGCTCGCTAAGCCAATTCTGAAATATCCTCTTCGGGCAGCCCGTTACGAATCTGTCCGGCGGAACGCCCTCGACTCTCTTTGATGGCTGGACATTGGAACGCCACATGCGTTCTGAGGGCTTGCTCTCTCGCGTATAATGCAATGGCGTGCTGGTAATCCTGTCATCTTAACAACTCGGGCGCGATCGCAGCGATCAGCGTGCCCACTGCAGGCGCTGTTTCAATTCGCGGCGCCGCAGTTACCGGCAGTTTTCTGGAGCGACTATTGGTTTCGGTTAAACACCCCAGCGCGGCGACTTGATGAAAATTTCTCGCCGACTGCTTCTCGCATCGCTTTCCCTCGGTGTGCCGATCCTCAGGGCAAACGGCCAGGGCGAAGCTTCACGTAACGTAAGGGCCCAGTCCAAACTGCCCCCATCAAGCCGGCCGTTCGATGCCCATTTCGTGGACATCGCCCGCCAGGCAGGCTTGCTTTCGCCGACCATCTGCGGGGAGCCGGACCACGCGGACTACATTCTCGAGGTGATGGGTTGCGGATGCGCCTTCCTCGACTACGACAACGACGGCTGGATGGACATTTTTATCCTGAGCGGCTCGCGCATCGAAGGAGATCCTCCGGCCGCAACAAATCGTCTCTATAAGAACAATCGCGATGGCACATTCACCGAAGTCACCGAAAAAGCTGGCCTGCGGAAATCTGGCTGGGCTTCCTCGGTATGCGTGGGGGACTATAACAATGACGGCTACGAAGACCTGTACGTCACCTACTTCGGCCAGGACGTCTTGTATCGCAATAACGGTGACGGCACTTTCACGGATGTGACCGTGCAAGCTGGTCTAACGAATGATCCCAAGCGCTGGGGTGCCGGGTGTTCCTTCGTTGATTACAATCGTGATGGCCATCTCGATCTTTTCGTCTCCAACTATGTCCGCTTCGAATTAGAGAACATTCCGAAACCGGGCTCTAACTCCAACTGCGATTGGAAAGGAATCCCGGTGAATTGTGGTCCTCGGGGCTTGCCTTTCGGTTTTCATTCACTTTACAGAAACAATGGAGATGGGACTTTCACTGACGTGAGCAAGGCAGCGGGCATTTCAGCCTTGCGTGCAAGTTACGGAATGACGGTTGTGGCGGCCGATCTCGACGAAGACGGTTGGCCCGATATCTACGTCGCCTGCGATTCGACGCCGAGTCTTCTCTTTATGAACAATCACGACGGCACTTTTCGTGAGGAAGGAGTGGCACGCGGCGCCGCCCTGAATGAAGACGGAGAAGAGCAGGCCGGCATGGGTATCGGTTTGGGCGACTACGATCTTGACGGCCACCTCGACCTTTTCAAGACGAATTTCGCGGACGATACCAACGTTCTCTACCACAACGACGGCAAGGGAAATTTTGACGACGTTACGACCGCCGCCCATCTCGGGGTGGAAACCCACTATATTTGTTGGGGTACGGGCATCGTGGACCTGGATAACGATGGCCATCCCGATATTTTTGTCGTGGCAGGTAGTGTTTACCCCGGGATCGAACAAAAGCTTCCTCAGTACCCCGACAAGTGCCCGCGCATGATTTTCCGCAATTTAGGCAACGGGACTTTTGAAGAGTTGATCACCGAAGCTGGACCGGGTGTCGCGGCTCGGCATTCCAGCCGCGGCTGCGCCTTCGGCGACTTCGACAATGACGGAGACTTGGACATTTTGATCGTGAATAGGGACGAACCGCCCTCCCTGCTCCGCAACGATCTCAGAGGCAATCACCACTGGCTCAAAGTGCGGCTCATCGGCGTGAAATCGAACCGCACCGCGATTGGCGCGCGCGTGGTAGTCCACTATGGCCGGAAAATCCAGGCTCAGGCTCTTCTGAGTCAATCGAGTTTCTATTCCGCGAGCGACCCGCGCCTGCATTTCGGATTGGGCGCCGAAACCACGACGGACATCGAGGTTATCTGGCCGAACGGCTTCAAAGAAAGATTCAAAGCGGTCGCAGCCAACCAATTGGTTACCATCAAAGAGGGTACAGGAATCCTGCCTGGAAACCGACTTCCGACGAAATAAGCTGGCAAGGGTTCGAATGCTTTTGCTGGAAAGCTTGCGTTTAAGAGTATTGCGCGCCTCCCCAAACCCGGAAGCGTGAGAAGCAAATTCGTGTACGCCGGATTAGCCAGCTCGTTCACGCGTGAAGGTCAAGGATCATCGAGACGTGGTAGGCTAGCCAGCGCGGGGCTCAGATAAGTGAGCGTCTTTCCGACGACCTTTGATTTATCTCTTACGTCGCAGGTCAGAATGGCTGCGCGCTTCCTTTGTCTAGAGACTGCAACGTGGCGCACAGGCAGTCATTCCCACCGAATACGAGCCAGAACCAGTGCGTGTCAATGCCTTCAATGATGCGCTCAAATTCCCCGTCGAGTTCGAATCTCGCATATCCAGCGGCTCATGAGTAGACACCGGGAGGCTGAAAATGCCTGATTGGAAGCCTGAGATCCTCCGCAGGCTTGCTTCCCTGAAACTTGCTCCAACGCGCGAGGTGGAAATCGCCGACGAACTCGCTCAACACCGGGTCCCTGCGGCCTGTGATTCCATTTCACAACGCCTTTCAACTTTTTCCGCCCTGCAAAGCCTGCCCGTCTTCTGACACCAAGATGTGTGCGGGGCCTCGAATTGCCTTTGCAAAGTGATTCGCGAAGGAATACAAGAGAAAATTCTTGCCGTCCGAAGGCAGCTCACTCCACTTGGCTTTGCCTGCCGATGCCGAGCCTTGTCATCTTGTACGCGAGGGTCGTGCGCTTTAGCCCGAGTCGCACAGCAGCGCCTTTCGGTCCGCCGACGAGCCAGCTGGAGCGCTGAAGAGCGTCAAGAATGTGTGCGCGCTCCGCTTCCTCAAGTGTGGCCAACAGGGGCTTGCCATGTATAAGCGCATGGTGCAATTCGGAAAGCGGCGCTTGCAACGTTCGACCGGAAGACAGGATGACAGAACGCTCGATAAAATTCTGCAGTTCGCGGATGTTGCCTGGCCAAGGGTGATGGATGAGCTTTTCTATGCTCTTTTCCGGAACGGCTTCTATGCTCTTTTTCATTCGACTTGCGAACTTCTCGACGAAGTACTCGACAAGCAATGGGATATCCTCGGGGCGTTCTCGCAACGGAGGTACACGCACCGGAAAAACGTTCAGCCGATAGTACAGATCGCTTCGAAATTCTCCTTCCTCGACCATCTTAGACAGATCTCGGCTTGTCGCTGCCACGAGCCGAGTGTTCACGCGCACCGTTTGGACGCTGCCGAGCCTCTCGAACTCCTGATCCTGCACGACACGCAGTAGCTTCGGCTGAAGTTCGAGAGGGATATCCCCGATTTCATCCAGGAACAATGTGCCTTCATGGGCCAAATCGAAACGTCCGATCCTCCGGGTGAGCGCTCCTGTAAATGCCCCCTTTTCATGGCCGAAAAGCTCGCTCTCGAGTAAGCCGCAGGGGATGGCAGCGCAATTGACTTTGGCGAAGGGCCGATTCCGCCGGGAGCTTAGCTGATGAACGGCTTGGGCGATGAGTTCTTTACCTGTGCCGGTTTCGCCCAGGATCAGCACAGTCGAGTCGGTCGGAGCCACGGTCGTAACATCCTGCAGCGTGCGCAGCAAGGAGGGACTCCGGCCGATAATTCCGCGGAAGGATTGACAAGACGAAACTCTCGCATTTTCGAAGGGCTGCCCTTTTTTGATTTTCTCATTATGGCCCAATCCCTCGAAATCGCTTGTTCCGGTGTCCGTTGAATCGAACTCGGCCGCATTCGTGGCCGATGCACCGGTTTGGCCAGGAACAAGAATCTGGGGGCCAGAGCGCATGGTGTGCCCGTCGGCCACTCCAACCGAACTCGTTGCGAATGCGTATGAAACATTAGTCATGTTTCCCTCTCCTCGCTTTCTCTGATGCACTCCGACAATTGGTTTTCTGCGAGCCGCCGCGGCGGCCCGCGCCTACGCGATCGCCACCATCAAACAGCCAACGTTACTTTGGCATTACGCTCGGAGGCGGTGTCCAGCGACTGGCAGGGGTGAGGCACTGAAGTCGGCTCTACAATCCTTGGCCGAGTCCGCGCTGCCCGCTCGACTTTCCAACTGAGCGGTAGGCAAGTCCGACGAAAAAAAGACTCCAGCGCGGAGAGAGCACCGTCCCGGGAGGCAGCGAATGCGGCGAGGAAAAACCGTTGTTCGGCCGAATTCACCGCAGCGTGCCTACCATCGGCGACATGTCGCCGAGCTCGAGTCACGAGTTGGCGAGCATTGGCTTCTTCACCGCGAAGAATCTTCGCGATCTCCCGATACGAGTAGTCGAACGCTTCCCGAAGAACGAACGCAGCCTGTTCCGCAGGCGAGAGCTTCTGCAGAAGCATGAGGACTGCACGTTGTAAAGCTTCCCTTCGTTCCGCTGCCACTTCAGGATCGCAGCTGGTTTCCGCCGATTCCTGAAGCCACGGCCGGAAGGCTGTCTCCCGGCACGAACGAGCCGACTGGATAACATTGATCGCCAAACGCCTCGTTGTCGTCGCGAGAAATGCCGCTGCGTTTTGGACTACGCTGCGGTCGGTCGTTTGCCATCGTATCCACACATCTTGCACGATGTCCTCGGCTTCCGCGGCATTTTTCAGCATGCTGTTGGCAATGCCGAACAGATGCCCTCGCGCACGGAGGAAAGCTGAAAGGCCATTATCGTCTGCACCGGTGCCAGCGCGGACGATTGTGTTTCGCGTTGACGTGCGCGAACCGCTGACATAAGGCGGTCGTTGGAACCGAGCATCGGATTTCGATCGTTGAATCACACAGGGTAATAGGCAAGACAGATGCCATTGGCGAGGAGTTGAAAACACGCAAATTTCCCTTGTAAATGCGCCTGTTTCTTAATCAGCGATAATTTCTCCCGGGCGATTGCCATGAGATCTCGTCGTAAACACCATCGATCATGAGATCTCGTTGGCCCACGATAACGCGGGCGACGGCCAACGGCACTGCGTCGGCCGCAGTTCCTTTCCGGCTGGAGGAACAATGTCACAACGCGCATTCATTCCTGGTCATAGCTACGTACACAGCAGCAACATGGGAGCCGGATGGCTGTAGCAACAAAGGTGCCGCGTAACTGGCGCACCTGCGAATCGCGGGCTCTTTGAATTGTGATGGTGCGCATGTCGTGCAGTCGATAAGGCATTGGGTTACAAAAAGACGGGACGTTCGGTCTCAGCGACCGCGACGGGCATCTGCGAAATATCCTGGTTCGAAAGGAAGGTGACAAATGAAGATCGTAGTGATCGGTGGTACCGGCTTGATTGGATCAAAACTCGTTGCCAAGTTGCGCGAGCACGGGCACCAGGCGGTAGCGGCATCACCCAACACGGGGGTAAATACTGTCACGTGCGAGGGACTGGCTGACGTGCTGAAAGGAGCTACGGTAGTCGTTGACGTGTCAAATGCTCCCACTTGGGACGACGCCGCCGTGCTGAAATTCTTCGAAACATCAACGCGTAACCTCCTCACGTATGAGGCGGCTGCAGGGGTAAGGCACCATGTGGCATTGTCCGTCGTAGGAACGGAACGCATGCTAGCCAGCGGTTACTTTCGCGCAAAGATGGCTCAGGAGAACTTGATCAAGAGCTCCTCGATTGCCTATTCAATTGTCCGCGCGACGCAGTTTTTCGAATTCGTCAAGGGCATCGCCGATTTTTCCACCGATGGCAACAAAGTGCGTCTACCAAGTGCGCTCATTCAGCCCATGGCGGCGGATGATGTCGCCAGTGCAGTAGGCCGAATAGCGACGGGCTCACCTGTGAATGGCGCCGTTGAAGTAGGGGGACCGGAAAAGTTTCGTCTCGATGAACTCGTTCGGCAAGGTTTAGCCGCCTGGAAGGATCCTCGCGAGGTCGTCGCTGATCCGCACGGCTACTACTACGGCATAGAGGTAAAAGAGCGAACGCTCGTTCCCGAAGGCGACGCGGAACTCAGCAAGATGCGGTTTGAAGACTGGCTCGCTCAGTCCACTGCGAAAGCGGCGAGGGTCACGCACTAACCGATCCGCAAAAGGAGGTAAAGGCGCTCCCGCTTTGGTGCCGACGAGCTAAATCAAACAGCTGGGAGCGTTTTCGGCTGCCGTGAAAACCCGAGGAGAGAATGCACATGGCACGATTGCAGTGAAAGACGGCAACTTATCGTAAGGATTGGGGCAGCCTCCGGCCATAACGCTTTCCCATGGATAGCCGCTCAACGCCGATGGGTGGGATAACCAGCTACTTTTCTTTGTGCAGAACGGTTTCCGCGTCGTCGCGCACAGCCGGCGTGGCCACGGTCGATCCGATCAAGCCTTGTTTGCCAACGACAGGGTTGGACGTGCCGACGATCTGGCAACTGTTGATTTGAGACACTCGATCTCAAGGACATCACTATGGTGGCGAAGATTACATCGGAAATCTGATCCGCGTTGCCGGCAGGCGGCCACACCGGTATCGCTGACCGAGATCAGCGCTTGACCATCTTCCGCCATCTGCAAACTTGATCGAGAACTCACCGGTTGTGTCCCGCATCGCTGTCACTGGCCCGGGACGAGTGCTTCACTTTGGCGGAGTCGTTTTGCAAGGCTTGCGGCTTTGTTGGTGTGATCTTAAAAGCGCGCAGACGCGACGCAAGGGTCGTCGGATTCATGGCAAGCCACTCGGCGGCGCCCCCCTTTCCATAAACGCGACCGTCCGCACGCTCCAACGCCTTTATCAGATTTGCGCGTTCCCGCTCCCGACATTCGCGGTCCGTTAGAATGACTTCTGCCGCGAGGGAAGCCGAGACCGGTGCACCAGACAGATCCGCGAATGCGATGTCGAGTCGAAGTTGGGCTCCCTTTGAGAGAATGACCGCTCGCTCGATGACATTGTTCAGCTCGCGGATATTGCCGGGCCAATCGTATTGCTTGAGCCGTGCGACGTCCGCCTGAGTCAACATAGGGGCGTGTATTCGCAGCCTCTTCGCCACTTCCGTGATGGCATGGGCGGCCAGCAGCGGGATGTCGTCCCTCCTGGCGCGAAGAGGCGGCAAACCGAGTGGGAACACGTTCAAGCGATAGAATAAATCCTGCCGAAATCGGTGTGCGCGAACTTCTTCGGCCAGATCCTTGTTAGTCGCGGCAATTACCCGAACGTCGACGTTGTGCGTTATGTCCTCGCCGACACGCTCGTATTCCCTCTCTTGCAGGACCCTCAACAGTTTGGGCTGCATTTCGAATGGAAGATCACCGATCTCGTCGAGAAAAATCGTTCCGCCGTTGGCGACTTGAAAGCGGCCGGGCCTGTCTCGTACTGCGCCTGTGAAAGCGCCGCGCACGTGGCCGAAGAACTCGCTCTCAAACATCTCGCGCGGGATCGCGCTGCAATTGACGCGCACAAACGGCCGCTGCGACCGCCGGCTCCGTTCATGAATCTCTCGCGCCAGGAGCTCCTTGCCCGTTCCGGACTCCCCTGTAATCAGAACCGTCGCGTCAGTCGACGCCACGTCCTCGACGTGCTGTAAGACATGACGAAGCTCCCGGCCACGGCCGACGATTCTGCCAAAGCTCAGGGCGCTGTCGACTTCCTCTTGCAGGTAGGCATTGTGGGATTCGAGTTGTTGCTGCAGGGCGCGGAGCTTCTCTTCCGCCCGCCGGCGCTCAGCGTTTTCCTTTATAAGTTCCTCGTTAACAACCGCCAGCTCTTTCGTTCTTTGAGCGACGCGTTGATCGAGCTCGGTGGCCGCTCGCTTCTGTTCGCTCAGGAGGCGGACCTCTTGTAATGCAATGGCTGCCTGATTTGCAGCCACACTTAAAAGAAGCCGCTCAGTCTGCCTTGGGAAATCCTCTCGCACGGATCCCGCAAGCATTACTCCGATCTCTCCATGCACGCCCAAGCGCACGGGCGCTATAGATATGTCGTGACCGAACATGGCATGACGTACCAGCGGAGGCCACGTCCGTATATCGTTTCCCAGCCGCCGGTGGAGCGCCTCACGAATCTGCTTCGTAGCCAGCGGCAGATTCCTCGACTCGGCGGCCCAGGCCGTCTCGACGAGCGTTCCTCCGGTTCGATCTGCGAGTTGCACATAGGCGATGTCGAGTCGCAGCGTATGGACGATCGCATCCAGTAAAATACGCACGATGTGGGATGGCTCGCCGCCAGTCCAGATTGCGGGAAGCGCAACAATGCCTACGAGATCATTGATACAGGCTCTGAGGGACGCCGCCTCAGGATCGGTAGGAGTGATCGCGGCGCGTAGTGGTGAGATTGCTTCCATAATTTTACCCAGTCTAATGTGATCGTCGCTCCCGGAGCTGCTCCAAAAACTGGTCCGGCGGTACGAAAAATGGGTTTTCCTGGAGAGTGCCACCGATGATGACCATAGGGTGGGTCCGCAAGATGTCGAGGACGATTGCACCGCCAAACTTATTGAGATCGTAAACGCAGATGATAGGGTCTGGATACTGCGGCAGGATGTAATTCAGCCTGGCCTCGTACTCGACCAAGTCCTCGACGCCAGGCCAGTCCTCAACCGCCCACTCCATGTGGCCAATTGAGCGACTCAACGGAAATCCCTGCTTGGCTCCGTCTTTAAGTTCCTGCTCGAGAAAAGACAGCATTAGGTGCTGATCGAAATGGCCATCATGAAGATGGGCGGAGTGCCAATCACACACCTTGAGCTGCCCAGTCGGCTCTGATTCGGCAGCATCAATCCCGGCAGCGCATAGTCGCCGGAAATGCTCTTCCCGCAACTTCGGATTGACAACATGGAAGGCTCTGTCACCTTTCGCGAAACCCTCCCGGATGAAGGGAAGCAGCGCCCGGTACTCCTCATCCAAATTGTGAAAGAAGGCACAGACATGGCGCGATTCCAACAGTTGAGAGCCGGCACAGGGTACGGGGACGGCGGGGCTATTCATAATGAATTCCTTTGTTTGAAGCAGGCTTGACGACGCGGGGGGCCTGGCGAGAGACGCCATGGGTCGGTGGCGCGCGACAGTCTGTTCTCTCTCAGACTTCGAGTGGAGTCGCTCTAGAGCATGCCTCCTTCGAGGGTCAATGTCTACAAATAGTTGAGAAAAAAATAGGAGCGCCCGCACGTAAATCTTTCGAGGCGAGAGCCTACATCACCGTTTCTCCTGCGAGGGAGATCCCGGACCTTGCTCGGAGAATTAGCATAGTCCGATCGTCCGTCGGAGCCGCGTCGTTTGTGAACACCGCTATCGCTTTTCTCACACGCTCCGTGCAATCGCATGTTCGGTCTGAGCCGGACTCGCTGAGCACTCTATCGAGCCGCTCGGTGCCGAACAATTCTGGACCGTCGGTGCCCGGCCGCATCGCTTCCGTGATTCCGTCGGTGTAGATCACCAGCAAATCCTCCGGCTCGAGCCCAATGCCCACCTCCTCGTAGGTTGCCGCCGGATCAATTCCCAAGGGAAGTCCGGTCGCCACATCGAGTGCGAACACGCTACCGTCGCGCAGGAGACGCGGCGGATTGTGGCCGGCGGACGCGCAAGTCAATTGTCGAGAGACCGGATCCAGAACCGCGGCCCAAACCGTCACAAATCGGCCATCTCGTAGGTATGTTTCAGACATAACCTTGTTGACGTGTCCCAGGAACTCGCCCGCCGACTTGTCTCGATTGCTGGGCAGTTCGGCGTGTATCAAGGTCCGCATCACGGTCATGATGACCGCCGCTGGTGTTCCATGTCCCGCCACATCCGCCATCACAAATCCCCACTGGCCGTCGATCAGCGGCACCACGTCGTAATAATCGCCGCTAGCGTGTCCGCTCGGCTGGTAGTAGGGTGACATTTCAAAACCGGGAATCTCCGGCAGCGACGCTGGCAGGAGTAAACGTTGAATCTCCCCGACCTCCTGTCGTTCGCGATCCAACTCCGCCAATGTTCTGGCGAGAAGCGTCGCGGCAGGGTCGGGTGGAACGGAAATCATCGTTTGTTGCAGGCTCATAATGACCGCCGATAGGATCAGAGATGCACGGGCCGGGCGCACGCCAGGTGACTAGCCAACGGCGACGCCGGCACCGGATCGCACATCGTTTTTCTTCAGGAAAAATGCAAGTACGAACATGACTGCTGAGAGAACCGCCAAAAGCCAAAACGTATCCAGATACGCCAAAGTGTGCGCCTGTCGGTTGAGCAACTGATAGAACCTGGCGAATGCCTGAGCATGTGCATCGGAAGCACTCAGGCCCGAATGGGCAATCCTCGTCGTAAGAGCTTTGACTGCCTCTCGAAAGGCCGACGTAGCGGGAGTGAGGTGCCCGACTAAGATCTGCTGGTGGTACTGAGCACGACGAGCGAGCATGGTTGTTACCATTGATGTTCCGATGCTGCTTCCGATGTTCCGCATGAAGTTGACCATGCCTGAGACGCTGTTGCCCTTTTCCGCGGGAATGCCGATGTAGCCCGCCATGGTGATGGGAACGAAAAGGAAGCCGATACCAACCACTTGGGCGACGCGCAGCCACATCGCGAAACGAAAGCTGATAAGTAGATCGGTCTGATGAGCCGAGTAGTACAGTCCCATGGCGAGGGCGCACCACCCCGCAGCAATCAAGTATCGAGATTGAAGTTTCGTTGTGAGCCTTCCCACGATCGGCATCATGAGCAGCAGCACGAAACCGCTTGCGGAAAGGACCAGGCCCGCCAATTCCGCTGTGTAACCCATGAGTGTCTGGAGGAATTCCGGAATCATCACAAGGGTGCTGAACAACATCACACCCATCATGAACATCATGAGATTGGCAGTCGCGAAATTAAAATTCCTGAAAAGGCGCACGTCGATGATCGGCTCTTTGCGGAACCACTCCCAAACAATCAGCACGGTCAGGCACACCGCAGCGGTCACAGCCAGCATAACGATGAAATGAGAGCCGAACCAATCGTCTTCCTGGCCTTTGTCGAGCAGAATCTGCAGCGAACCTACGCCCAAAGCGAGCATTGCGATTCCAATGTAATCCACGCGGATGCCGCCTCTCTTCAAACGGCGAAGAAACGGCGGATCCTCGACGAGTTTGTAGGTGAAATAAAGAGCGGCAGCGGCAACAGGAATTTTTATGAAAAAGATCCAGCGCCAAGAATAGTTATCCGTGATCCACCCGCCAAGCATAGGCCCGATGGTCGGCGCCAGGACCGCCGTAATTCCGTACAGCGCGAAGGCGAGCCCGCGCTTCTCGGGTGGGAAACTGTCGTTGAGGATGGCCTGCGCCATGGGCTGGAGTCCGCCTCCGCCAACTCCTTGCAAGGCCCTGCAGAAAAGCAGCATCGGCAGGCTCGGCGCTAAGCCGCAGAGTAGAGAGCTCAGGGTGAATACAACAAGTGACAACAGAAAATAGCGCTTGCGACCAATTACCTCGGCCAGCCACGCACTCATGGGGAGGACGATCGCGTTCGCAGCAAGATACGAGGTGAGCACCCACGTGCTGTCGTCATAGCTCGCGCCCAGATTCCCGGCGATATAAGGCAGAGCAACGTTGGCGATGCTGGTATCCAGAACTTCTAAGAAGGCTGCCAAAGAGACCGTGATCCCAATGAGCCATGGATTTACCTTGGGGCTCCATGCGACCTGCTCCGACGACAAAATCTGTGCGGCGGCGGTCATCGTACGAAGACCTTGGCTTCAACATTCATTCCAGGACGAAGTTGGTGGTCATGATTTTCTCCCGGATCCAAGACGATCTTCACCGGCAGGCGCTGCACGATCTTCACGTAGTTACCTGTGGCGTTTTCCGGGGGCAGTAGGCTGAAGAGCGGGCCGGTTGCTCCCGCAACGCTGTCTACGCGCCCCGTGTAGGTTCGCCCCGTGGAATCGACACTGACCTCGACTCTCTGGCCGGGCTGCATGTGCCGCAGCTGCGTTTCCTTGAAATTAGCAGTGATCCAAACTTCCTCGAGCGGCACGACAGTCAATAGTTGTTCGCCCGGGTCGACATTCATCCCAACCACGACCTTCTTGTTCACCACTCCACTGACCGGAGCGACGATCTTGGTGTATGTGAGATTTAATTGGGCTTGCCCAAGGGCAGCCTGCTTTTGTTTAACGTCGGCGGCAGCGGATAGTGCGCGCGCGCGCGTCGAGGCTACCCGTTGAGGCCCGGTCTTGGCCGCCTGAAGCTTGGCTTCCGATTCCATGAGCTGGCTCGCGGCTTGTTGCACGGCCTGCTCGGCGGCGGCCTCGTTCGCTTCGGCCGCTGCTACTGCCGCCGAGTCGCTTTTTGCAGTTGCGTAGGCGTGGTCAAAGATCTGTCGGGGCACTTCATCTTTGGCCAGCAAGAGCTGGTAACGATTGACATCGCCCTGACCCTTGACGTTTTCGGCCTCAGCTTCGAGCAGGAGGGCATGTGTCGCGGCAGCTTCCTTCTGCGCAGCAGCCACCCCCGCTCTGGCGTTCTGTACCGCCGACGAAGAAAATTGCAGTTGACTGGCAGTATCGATGGCAGTGATGGGCACGTCGATGCGTAGCGCGCGTGCAGCGGCCTCCGCATTTTCCAGCTCGGCCCGCGCACGATCGACCGCGACCTGGTAGTCCGTCGGATCGATCTCTACGAGAGTGCCACCTCGGCGAACGTACTGGTTGTCCCGGACATTCACCTTTTCGATGTAACCGGAGACGCGGGCGCTTACCGGGTATAAATGGACATCCACCTGCGCGTCATCGGTGGATTCGAAACCGGCGAGATAGTGCCAGGCGAACGCGCACGCTATGCACAAGGCGACCGACCCAGCGGCAATCATTAAGCGTTTTCGCGCCCTGGGACGTATTTTGCTGACTGGCGCGGGCTGATTCGGGATCGGGCGGTTGCTGGAGCCGTTTTCTGAAGCTTCCGGCAAATCTTTAACCTCGATGGTCGTAGTGCTCTCGGACATTTCAGTTCCCCTTCAGGTAATTTGCAAAATTCGATTCAGCCGTTCCCATAGCTCTCGCGAGCGAAATTTTTGCGAGGTTGTAGCTGTATAGACTGGCGATATAAGACTCTTCCGTGGAGGCGACGGAATCCTGGGCTTGCACAACTTCGATGTTGTCGGTAACTCCTGAGGCAAAACGATCACGAGCTTGCTGCAGAGTACGATCGGCGAGGGTTACAGCATTCTTCTCGACCGCAACTTCATCTTCGCTGGCTTGTAGATCCAAGAGTGAATCTTGAACTTCCTGATTGATCTGGCCTCGAAGATCCTCAAGCCCCTGACGCGCCCGCCTGAGCTCACCATCGGCCTGGAGCACGTCACCATGGACTTTTCCTCCTTGAAAAATCGGGATCTTGACCACGGCTTCCGCGTTGACTGTGCCGTGCGAGCTGGCCGGATTGACTCCGATATCGCCGTAATCCGCCTCTACCGCAACGGACGGATAGCGCTCCGCAGCAGCAGCTTTCGTTTCCCATTCGGCGGCCCTCGCCTCCGCGATGGCGCTTCGATAGTCCGGCCGCAACGAGTAGGCGCGGCTCAGCGCGTCAGCGAGACTCACCGTTGGAAGGGCCTGATAAGCCACTTCAGTTGTCAATTTAAATTGTTGTTCCGCGGGAAGACCTATCGCGCGAGCCAATACGAGCTTCTGTTTGGCGAGTTTGTTTTTGGCCACAATCAGGTCTTGCTCGCGAGCTTGCAGCTCAACGTTCGAGCGCAGGACATCCACTGCGGCAGCGACGCCAGCTTTCTTTTGATCGGCGGTTTGCTGATAGAGCGCTTCCGCTGTGTCCCGCTGCGCGGTCGCCGAATCAACGCGAGACTCTTCGGCAATCGCAAGCAGATAGCTCGACGTGACTGCAAGAACTACAAGTTCGCGCGCGTTTCGGTAACTGTACGTTGCGCCTTTCAGTTGCTCGCGGGAGGACTTTTCCTGCTCGATCGATTTCCAGTCAAACACGGGTTGCTTTAGAGAGGCGCGCGTGTCGAACACACCGAAGGGACCAATCACGGAGGGAACGCCCCGAATCTGAAGTCCGATCTGGGCTTTGAGATCAAGTTGATGCGTGCTGAAGCTGGTTTCGGTCGCAACCGTGGGCAGTAAGGCGCTCAATCTTTGCCACCGTCTGCCCCGCGCTTCGGTGATCGCGTCGCTTGAGAGCAGCGCGCCCAGGTTGTTCTTGAGGCCCCGGTCGACTGCATTGGAGAGAGAAAGCGGCAACACTCCGGAAACCGCTTGGCCGCGGGCCACTCCTCCAAAGTAAGAGCTGTGCGGCTGAAAATCCGGCAAGGTCTCGTTGATGCCGCCCCGGGACGAAATGGACTGGGAAAATGCCGGCGCAGAAACGAAGAAGATTCCGAGAACCAGGAGACGCATTCTGTTTTTGAAGACATTCATGTTGGCCTCACCTTGGCGAGGGTTTTTCGATCACCTTGTTCCCGTGTGAAAACCTCGAACCACAGCCGTTCGGGTCGTCGAGTGCTCAGCGACAAGACAGGCCGCAGCGAATTCGCGAGCTGTCGCCTGGCGCGAGTTACCCGCGATTTGAGAGCGCCGCGCTCCACGCCAAGCTGTGCGGCGCACGTGTCGTACGAAAGGCCATCCACTTCGTGTAGTTGAAAGGCTTCCCGAAGCCCCAGGGGAAGCTCAGCCAGTTTTTGTCTGATCAGCGCGGCCATTTCGGCTGCGCCGTAGGTTTGTTCGGGATCGAGCCTTCGATCCGCAATTGCTTCGAGAGTGTTTGATGTCTGTTCCAAAATTTCATCCAATGACACATCGTGCTGAGAATGTCTTCTGCGAATCATGAGCGCTGAATTGACGACGATGCGCGTCAACCAAGTGGCAAATCGAGACCGTCCTTCAAAGGACGCGATCCTGCGGTATGCAGAGAGCAAGCCGTCTTGCAAGGCGTCTTCAGCGTCTTGTTCGTTATGAAGTACATTGCGTGCACCGTTGTGGAGACGGGCAGTATGACGGTCAACCAGTTGTCGGAATGCGTTGGCATCACCTGCTGTGGCCTGCTTCACCAGCAACCACTCCGGACTGTCAGTTCCCGGCGGAACTGATCGTTCGAAAACGTCGTGCTGTGACGCTTGCCGTTGGCTCTCAGGTTTGGGGCGAATCCTTCTGCGAGGAAGTGGCGCATTGTGTTCTCGACGAGATCGAAAATCCGGTTCAACTAAGTTCGCTCTTAGTAAATTCATGGTGCCCCCGACTCCATTTCATTTTTCCGTACCTTGCAATCAACAACGTCCAAAGGGCACGTAGAGGTCCACCTGCTGAGGTAAAGGTGAAAGGACCAAATCTCGTTTCAGCTCAATCGTTTGCTGATAGGGATTCGGATATTTCAACGAAGCGCCGGCGTTCAATTGACGCGGTGGTTGCCAATAATTTGGCACCCTGCTAGTTGCTTGTCATCCTGCCGATTGCGGCGACTCGTTCACGGAAATTGCTGACAGGAAAGAAATTTTGGTTGCGGAGGCCTGCAACGTACCGAATTTGTTGGCCGTGGCTTTCCGAATTGAGCTCATACGCGCTGCTTAGAAAGAGCCGGCCCGCCGTCTAACCCGGCTCCTGTCAGCAAAGCATCCATTCTCTTGCTCTTGTACGCTCATCGAAATCTCTCCATTTTTCTTAAACGCGATAAGACACTTTATCCGCACATTTGTTCTGCGTTTCGGCGGCCGGATGGGGCAGGTTCCGGGATAGCGATTTCAGCCCCAATCCGCTGACGGCTCGCCGCGTATCGCAGTCGATTTCAGATTGCCGATGTGCCGCCGTCGACAACCAGCTCCACCCCGTTCACGTGACCTTGCCGATTTTGCGGGCCTTGAGTTTGCCAGTCCATATTGCAGTGCGGATGTTCCAGTGTGTCGTTCCCGAATATTGGGCGGCTTCGGCTACACGCAGACCACGAGGTGCCACAAGCGACGGCTGAGGTTTTGACATGGGGATAACAGCCCGAGGCTACTGAGTTGGACTGTTTTAACCTTTCGGAGGCGTTCCCTGCTTCCACCGCGCCGCAAGGGTCTCGACGGCCGCTTTGATTGGCACGCGCTTCGCGTTTCGCTGCTGAGCAAGTTCATCAAGCGTGAGATTCTTTGACTGCGCTTCAATTACGCCCGGCAGACCCGCCTCTGCCTCCTGGGCGGTCTTGAGTGTTTGGAACGGCTCGCTCCATTTCCTTCGACCCGCGATAGTGAATCGGATGTAATACGGCGGCTTTTCAGCCCCGCGCCGTCCTGGTCCAAGATTGACCCGGACGTACCGCCAGCCGGCACCTTCCGCCTTTTCCCGGCGATAAATCGCCATTTAGGCCTCCTAATTCAGCCGTGGAATGGTAGCAAGCGGTAGCCTGCATCAAAAACTGTTTGTTCTACAGGGAAATTATATACTGGCGGAGAGGGGGGGATTCGAACCCCCGGTAGGGATTTTGTCCCTACAACGGTTTAGCAAACCGCCGCCTTCAGCCTCTCGGCCACCTCTCCGTTGGTTGATTCTACAGCCTTTAGTTCAGAAACCCTGCCTGAGACGTTGCATCCTTGTTGCATGTTAGGCCGGATTGCATTTTCGTTTCTAGCACTTGCATGGCGTCAATCTGACTTTCGGACAGTGACTTGACGTAGCACGCTTGAGTGACGCTGATATTGGAGTGACGCAAGATGCCTTGTATCTCCCTGTCCGGTACCCCGAATCCATGCAACATCGTCGCTAGTCCTCTTCGGAATGAATGCCAGCCGTGCCAGTCTACACCAGTTCCCTGTAATGCTGGACGGATAATCTCACGCGCCATGTAATCAAAGTGAATCGGCTTTCCAGTCGTTCCCTGAAAAATAGGGTTGTCTGGGTGCGCTAGAAGCCCTTGCCTCTCACGTAGCGCGTTGAGCGCGTCTGCCAGCCGCTTGATTACGGGGACAGGTGCTTTGCTCCTAGCGGTTTTGGTTTCGTTCACTTCCGATCTCCACATGGAACGTTGCACGCTTAACTGTGCGCCGTTGTAATCAGACCAACGCAAACCGCGCAGTTCACTCTTCCGCAGACCGCTTAACGCGGCTGTGAGCACTAGCGTCTTAGCAGGCTCTGGCAAAACTAGAAGCATTTTCTCTAGCTCTTCCAAAGATACAGCATGTGTTTCTTCACTCTCCGCAACCCGTGGAATGCTCACGTCCATAATCGGGTTGGGAGTGTCTAGATAACCTAGCCGCTTCGCTTGTTTGAATATGCCCGATAGAAAAGCCTTCGTGTGTTTGAGCGTATTCCGTCCCAAGCCGTCCTTTGCACAGTCTGCAAGCAATCTCTCGCCGTGCATCGTTCGATAATCCCGCAACGTTGTTTTGCCGATGCGATCTCTAACGTTGCGATTCCATATCTGTCGATAGCCTCGGACGGTGCATGTACGCAAAGACTGTTCGGCGAGAGGAAAATAAACTTCCTCAGTAAAGCTTGTTACCGACATCGTGCTCTGCGGGTTTGCGGTGCCAGTGTTAAGCGGCGCTAGGAAGTCTGTGACAAACGGCTTTACACTGGCCTTCGTCTTATAAGCACCGCCGTAGGCCACTGGCAATTTTCTGCACAATTGTTGGCGCTTGATAGAGCCATCTTCGCCACGCACGCTATCGCTGTAGCGGAGAAACCAACTATTGCCTTTCCGAAACAGGTAACCGCTTTGCTGTCTCATTCGTCTTGTCCTTTCTCAGTTTTTCAGTAGTTTGTCGCGCAGATAATCCGACACTGGAAGGCCTTGTTTCTTAGCTGCCATCTCAATATGCCTTTGTTCATCCGGCGTCACGCGACAGATCATAAAGACAGACCGCCTTTGACTTTTCGGTATCGGCGGTCTGCCAAGTTTGGGTTTTGGAGGCATGGTTAGTCCTCTTCTCTGGCCTCGGCTCTGGCCTCTTCTCTGGCCTCGGCTCTGGCCTCGGCTCTGGCCTCTTCTGTGGCCTCGGCTACGGCCTCTTCTCTGGCCTCGGCTACGGCTTCGCCCACTTTTGACATCTTCATTGCCTAATCTCCTTTTTTTGGTTGGATTAAAGTTTGGTGGTTCTGCACGGTCTACTCCGCGAGCTACAGGCTCTGTCGCCATCCCGGCAAAGAATCACTTGCTGCGTGCTGGCCGTCCGCTGGCGAAAGTCACCGCAAGACTTGTGCTTGCTACCTTTCGACCTGTCTTTCTCTCACGCGATGGTCTACCGCACGATCTAAATTGCCGTACTCGCGTCCTACTCCGTGACTCAGGCGTTGCTAGCACCTGTCGAATTTTACAACTATAGATAGTGTATCACAGTAAAGTGCAAAAGTCAAGGGGAAAGTGACACCGTTGGTAAGTTTGTTGGCTGGTAAACGCTAGACAAGAGATCGCATTGTGGCTGGAGTGACACGGAGGAATTGAATGCAGAGTATGCAACGAAGATGCAACGCTAGTTCCAAGCTATTGATTCTACAAACTCAAAAAGTGTGCAACGGTTCTACGAACCGATGTTGCAACGTTTGGGATAGCGCCGAAGGATGTCCCTGAGCCTTCAGAAGTGATGGTATGCCGCGTCTCGACTTGTAAACAACGTGGCCCTGCCTCAGACATTTTTTTAGCTTTCTAAAACCGACTGCACACTTTCAACATTGACTGCACACTGTGCGGACGCGAGTGTAATATCTAATTCGCCCTGAAAGAATTCTGTTCTTCCAGAACACAAGCCTCTGCGAGAAGTAATCGCAGGGTACATCTTAATCGGATTTAGTTTTTACTTGACATTAAATAACCTAAACGGCTAATAAGTGAACTCGCGTGTAAAATGTCCCTGGAGCGACCCCAGTGCTCTCGGCAGGAGAAAAACAATGAAACTGTTGTCATGCGCAGTACTGGCACTACTGTTTTCCATCGGAGCACAGGCAAACCCAACACCAGTAATGGATGTTGGCTATACCGCCATTTCTCCCACGCCTACAGGATGTGGCGCAAATCTGGGCTGCGACCTTTCCATCTCAGGTGCGACCATACACTTCTCCATCATTAGTTTTGACGACGAGTGTCAAGAGTCAGCCTGCGGCGAGATCAATGATGCTGTGTTCGATGTCTCTTCCCCGCAGTTCTCGTTAACCGGATTTTTCGACCAACAAAGTGGCGCTTTCTTCAACACAAGCTTCGACCCAGCCGCAGTTCTGACCTGCAACTCCCTTACACTGTTCAATATATCCTGGGGAGGAATAGAAAATGTAACTTCCCTCAACGGACAACCTGGAACGGGTAGCGCACAAGCTAGTGGAAGCGTAAACGCTACATGCAACGGTACAACCTATGCAGGAGAGACCATCTCGTTAGACTTCCTAGTCCTAGACTTTACACCGGCAGTCCCCACTCCTGAGCCAGCCAGTCTGGCACTGGCACTACTAGGAGCCTGCGTGCTGTTTCGTGCTGATCGTATCCTGCTTTGGAGTTTCAAGTCATAAACCGCAGACAAAGCCTCTTTTTCGCGGCTTGAGCGGGAATGTGGGTGGGGGCGCGCCGCTGCTCTTCCACAGCGCCGGTTCCAGGCACAATGCAAGTCTCTGAGTGGCGACAGCGACAGCACGTAAACTCCGCCGCTGCCAGTTCGCGCACCGCTAAAATTCCCGCCGAAAGGCCGGTGTCGCGTTCAAAACTGGCGTTAAAATCTTCGACTGACATTAGGCTGCCCTCCGAGGCTTCTCAGACGAAAACTTTTTGCCAAGCCTCGACTCTACGAACGACTCAATGTTCGATTCGCGGAAACGCATCAACCGATTCGCTCCAAGTCTGACACATCGCAGCGTGCCATCCTCGATTCGCTTTTTCAAAAACGAGCTAGTGACGCCTAGCAATTCGCAAACTTTGTCAGTGCTCAAAAGTGCTTCCATTATTTTGCCTCAGTCGCAGCCGCTTCCTTCGCAGTCTGCACTTCTACAATTCCCGAAATAATTAAATCTAACTCGCTACTCGTAACACGTGTCCCTACTGGCAGGTTTGCTTTTAATGCAAGCTCGTCTGACAAGAGGAACCTGTTATCTTCTGCGGCAGCATGAGGCTTTGCCGTCCCTTGTGTCTGGCGTTCCGACAAAGCGAAGCCGTAAGACCGCGCAGCACATCGCAAGTCCTCGTAACGTTGCGGGTCTTTCTGAGCAATGTCGTTTAGATTTTCTGCGCCAAGATCGTTACCGCCTTTGCCGTACAACGCTTTGACTTCGGCCTCGCTGAATCGAATTCTGCAACGAATTTCGTCTGCGCTGAACACACGCTCTTTCGGACGCAACAACTTTTCGAGCGGACTCATGGGCACTTCGCAAAGCAGACCGTAAAACACGGCGGCTTGTCTTAGCTCCGCATACAGAGCAGGATTTTGCATTTTTGTTTCTTGCGCCAATTTTCCTGACGAACCTTTGCCGAAAATCCGCGACACTCTTTCCCGCGAATGTTTCGGTGTGTTGCCAAATGGATTAAATTCACTCATTACTTTTTACCTTTGCCTTTCGTTGTTTTCGGATGTTGAAACCAGCCGCCGATGTATCGCACTGACGGCTTGATTACTTTCTGAATTGGTGTTGCTCGAATCATGTGTGTTGCCTCGTTAAAAACTTTGTTCCGTCCCGCAGTCAAACCACGCCACTGGCCGAACTACGGGACAGAACGCGGACGGTGAATAAATGGCTCGGTCTGAAAGGAGTTAACAGCCGTGCCCAGCGAACAAACGATGCGATATGGCGTGTGAAACAATCGAATCGCTATCCGCGCATTCACTGCCTCTTTTGGGCGTCGCGGCCACGCGGGGGAGAATGGCCAGCGCAGCCGTGACAAGGTTGAATCAAAGCCGCCGCGAATGGCGAAGACGCGGCGTCGCAGCCGAATTGTGCGACGTTCCACGCCGTCACTCTCCGTGTAAGAGATGACGGCGCGAACTATCGGCACATTCAGCATTCAACGTTACCCAGTCGTTTGCTGCGCGGTGTTTTGCGCCGCGAATTCTCTTTGCTCCAATCTGTTTTTCAACACGGACGTACAAAATCTGACGGCATGGTCGGCACTCATTTCGTCGTTCATTCTTAAGCACCGGCTTGCAGTTTCGCAAAATGCAAACCGAATGTCCGGCAGTTGCGCCATCGTGAGCCATAGATAAATCTGGCGAGCGTTCGGCGTTTCGATTGGAAGTAAACTTCGCCAGAGTTTTTGCACTGCGGCGATCTCATCAACATTGCTTTCGATGGACGCTACCAGTTCCGCTGCGTTAATTGTGCTCATGCGGCTATCCTTTCTTCCGTAGGAACTTCGACACTGCCATATCGAAACGGATTACCTTTAGCACCTGTGCCGCTTGTCTTTTTTATGACGCCATCAAGACAAGCTTGTTTGAAAACTTTGCGGACTACATCACGTTTGCCCGAAACCTCAGCGAAGCACTCATCTAATGTTGCTCCTGAGTTTTTGGCGAAGAATGTTAAAACATCCAGACGGACTCTGTTCTGCGTTTCAAGAGTCTTTTGCTTTCGCGCTTCATCCACCGGCAGGCCAAGAATGAGACCTACGGGTAATTCAAAACGTGTCGCGCTCAGTGGTATTGAGTCACCCTCTCGAACCTCTGCCATGAATGTTCTGCGCTGGTCTTCGTCACTGACTCTCGAAATTACCCATGCTCCGTCGCATTGCGCCGCTATGTCCGTAGCGCCTAAGATTCCGTCAAGGGCAAACTCGGATTGACGTTTTTTTAACTGGTGGATTGCAAGCACGGAAGTGTGGTCTAAAAACTTATTTAGGGCCGACATCAAAATTTCAAACTGTTCGCCGACTTCGGTGTTGTCGTTCAAATCTCTAACACGCAAAACCCGGCTTAGGTTTTCGATAACCAATAAACCCGTTCCCGGTAGCTTAGTCAGAGCCGCTTTCAGCCCCTCAGGATTATTGTTAGCTGGTGAAGGTGTCACGACTGCTATCTGTTCGTCGCTAAGCTTGTCGTACCCAAACTGTTTCAACAAACCGTTAATCTGTCTGTCGGTCGATTCTCGGTTCCAGAAAAGCACAGGTGACCTTTTTGTGGACCGGCCTAGAAAATCGCGTCCACCAGCGACAGCTACGGATAGCTGCCAAGCTAGCGTGCTCTTTCCAGCCCGTGGCCTTCCCGCTAGCAAACTGATTCTCTTGGAAGGCCCTAAGAGCCGGTCAACGAGCCATTCTTGTTTTTTGAATTCGCGCTCCAAAAGTTCCCCCGCGAAATTTATTTTCAAACTTGCGCTCTCCTGATTCATGTGTTCTTAAATCATCCTTTCGTTCTGTTGCTTGCTTCATTGCCATTCGTGCCCGTCGCTGGTATCAGGGACTGGTCACAGGCAAAACTTTTACAATGCTCTGGTGCTCTGGTGAAAGCTTGCACACTGGTGAAAACCTCAAACCCTCTGAAGGTCGGGGGGTGGGGGGTGGGGAATTACAAACAAGAAAAAGAACTAAGGATGTGGGTTTATATATATCTCTCCTGGGTTCTCTCCGAAATGCTCCACCCTCCACCCCTCACTTCTAAAACAGGAGAGTTTTTGACCAGTGGACACCAGCAGATCAGCATTCCTGCAGTCCACCTACGACAATCCCCAGATACCAGCGGCGCGCGCGAATTAGAATGATGTGTTTGGATATACTTAGCCGAAAATACGGCCATCTTTCAAGACCACATGGCAAGCGCACGTACAACGGTGCCCATCGCAGCCAGTCTGGTGTATGATCTTCGCTCCGGATAAGTCCTCGCGTCCTGACAAGACTGTAATTAGCCTTTCGTCGTTAAATTGCATGGCAACGTCCGTAAGCCTCTTTTTTTGCTTGGACATAGAATACCTCTCATTTTAATGAAGGATGGCCCAGAACGGCCCTAATAGCGAATCTGGGCCATCCTAGGTTATAGGCCTACCGAACGCTCTAGCCCTCCAGCCTCAAGTACGCACGCATCGCCTAGACGAAGGCCTACGAACAACAAAACAAGGGGTTGTTTTTACTTCGGCGGGATTTCCTACGTTTTTACAAAATCAGGCCGTAATTGTTAACTCACCGACTACTATACCACAATATGATTATAAAGTCAAGGGAAATCCGCGCGGTATTACGCACTGACCGCCTACACCATATTGGCCTGTATGGCGACCAGTGCCGGTCGCTTTTGAGACCAAGGACCTTTCGCGAGTACCGGAGCATTGGCGAACATTCGGAGGCCGAGAATCGCCCCTTACCGCGTCACCGCACCCTTGTTGTCAATCCGCCAAATGCGATGCTGAATTATCTTTATGCCCTGCCTGAGTCCGAGGCTCGGCTGGCAGCCGCCGCGCTTGAACTTGATCCCCGGCTTGGTGTGATGCACTTCGACAGTCCATCGCGCGACAGTTTGGCGTCTGATCTGATGGAACCGATTCGCCCGCGCGTGGATGCCTACGTGCTTGATTGGCTTTTGCGTTCACCCCTGCGGCGCGAATGGTTTTTCGAGCAGCGCGACGGCAACTGATGGCTTCGTTTGCGCAGCGACTTTCGGAGACAGCGCAGGCTTGGGCCAGCGCTGTAGCGCCGCTTGCAGAACAAATTGCGCGCATATTTTCGGCGTCGGTGCCAAAATGAAGGAGAGGGACAATTTCGAGTACGCAACTCACACAGAACAGCCGTCGCGTCGGTAGAGGAATTGAACCTATTCAGACTGTTGAAACTCCGTCGCGTCCGCCGAGTATTTGCGGAAATTGCGGCAAATCCCCACAGGGTGTCCCTCGTATTGCCGCACATGTTCGCCAGTAGCGAACCGCGAAAATCTCATCAAGGCAGCAAAGTCTGGGCGAATCCGAAAGCAGAGGCTCTTCGTTCCGAGACGGCGCGTCGGCAGATGGCGGCCAAGCTCGCGTGGAATCCGTCTGACTTGCGAAAATGGTTGACTGAAAAGGCCTACCGCGAAAAGATTCAGCCTCGTTTGGCAGGCATAAGAGTCAAGACAATAGCCGAGGCGCTTCAGATCTCAGTACCTTACGCCACGGAGATTGGGAGAAAGAAACGCGTGCCGCATCCCAGACATTGGCCAGCGCTCGGACAACTCGTCGAGATCTGCCTAGGTGCAACTTGATCTGTCAAATCCACCCGAGGTATAATATCCTAAATTGGGTTATTCGCGAGGGCAGCCGTTGAAGCAATCCGCAATTGATTGGACTAAACATGCCTTTGATGTTTTGCCATTGATGGAAGGCGGGGCGCGCCCGAATTACACAACCAAGAAGGGAGCGCTCTTTCAAGCTGATTGTCTGAAAATCCTTCCGACGATAAAGAATGAAGTGATTGACACTGTTTTCGCTGATCCGCCCTTTAACATTGGCAAGAAGTACGGCGATAAAACTAACGACAAACTGCCAGACGATGTGTACATATCATGGTGCAAAGAATGGCTGAAGGAGTGCGTCCGCGTCCTAAAGCCAGGTGGTTCGCTGTTTGTTTATAACCTGCCGAAGTGGAATATTCAGATAGGGGCGCATCTTAACGATCTCGGGATGGAGTTCCGCCACTGGATCAGTATTGAAATTAGCGCGTGCCTGCCAATTCCAGGCCGTCTTCATCCAAGTCATTACAGTCTGCTGTACTATTCCAAGGGCAAGCCAAATACTTTTAGACGTATCCGCACACCAATTCTTCGGTGCCGACACTGTGGAGGCGAAATCAAGGACTACGGCGGTCATCGAGATGCGATGAATCCGAAGGGTGTAACGCTAAAGGATGTCTGGACCGACATCCCACCCGTGAGGCACTGGAAATACAAATCAAGAAAAAGAACTGCGAACGCGCTATCGACAAAAATACTGGATCGTGTCATAGAAATGTCCACTCTACCATGCGATCTCGTCCTTGACCCGTTTGGCGGCAGCGGCACGACGTTCGTTGTATGTGAATCAAAGGAGCGACATTGGATAGGAATAGAAATTGATTACGGAAAAGCGATCATTGAGCGATTAGAAACCGACCATGTCCAATCTCACAAGAATCACGATTTCATTGAAGATTAGCCCTTCGCGCGGCCTGCAGTCAGCTTCGGAATTCTAGGAACATTATAGTTTTCAGCATCATGTTCAATAACGACTACTTCGAGTACTCCATCCGTGCAAGGGACTGATTTCCACAGCCTGAAGTATGGCTCCAATTCCTGGATATTCCCAATCCTGTCGGTCAAAAAAACATATAGCTTCCGAGATGGAACAATCAGAGTACCGGCAGAAATCAGGTGATCTGCAACCAGCATTGTCAGTTTATTCATGGAACGGTGACTGGATGAAATATTTCCCGTCTCCCACTCCGCGACAATCGGCTTGACGGGTCCTGGCAATACAGCATCGAAGTCTCCGAGTGCCTGACCGAGAAGATTTTTCGATGGTCCCTCGATAGACCAACCACGGGTCCTGAGTTCGCTTACAAACTCTTTCTTGATCGGCCCAACCCCGTTTCCCTTGTCGCGTTTCTTTCCTGGTTCCGGATAGATCGTAAACTTGTCACTACCTGGAGGCCACGTACAACTCCTAACGGCAGCGTGAATTTGAGCGCGAGTCGCAGCCCAATGTTCTGATCCAGCGTAGAGGCCGCATGAAATCAAAGTGTGTATACCGACGATCTTCAAGACGCCTCGCGATAAAACTTCCTCAGGAACCGAAGAGGATCAAAGCCGATGGCACGCGCCACCTCACCAAACTCAGCCACATCAAGTCGTCGCTCGCCGCGTTCGTACTTTGAGACGAAAGATTGCGGCCTCTCTAGCCGTGCGGCCAGTTCAGCCTGTGTGAGATGAGCAGCCCTGCGAGCTTGAACAAGCAGTTCCTGGAGTTTTCTGTTTGGAGAGTTCGGCATGGGAAAGCGAAGACCCGAGGGAGTATAAAACCCCGACTGGGATAATCCCAAAACGGGTTAAACGCGCGCCCTGAGCTTTCGGTGAGCTCGTGGAGCCTTTTTTGTTGGATTAACGAACTCCGTCTGATATAAGGCCAGTTTACTCACTACACTGATGCCGGATCTCTCTAGTATTGAATCGTTTGACTTGTTTGCGGACGACCTGATGGCGGAACGCAGCGTGAGGCCGTTAGTTATCGTCGGAGCCTCCAAGGTCGATCATCTTCTGTCTGAAATGCTGCGCATCTTCCTTCTCCCTAAGATCGCAAAGCCCCGAGAACCGGACGAACTCCTTGATGGCGATGCGCCGTTAGCGACATTTAGCGCCCGCATTCGCATATGTCGGCGTTTGGGTCTAGTCGATGAAACTTTGTATCTTGCGCTTCAGCGCCTTAGAGCACTTCGAAACGTTAGCGCTCATTCGCTAACATTTGACTCCGGGAAATCGCCCGTGCGCGAGCATCTCACCGAGCTTAGAAAGTACATCGCAGGGCGGCGGTCTTACCGCTGGACAAAGCAGCGATATTTCGAAGAGAGTGATTTCCAGTTTATCGACGAGTTGCAATGCTTACTCCTGACCTTTTGTGTCTTGCTGGAGGCCATGCGGACGAAAGTAGCTCGTACATCCGGGAGCAAGAGGGCTCTAAGTATCGCGGTGAAATAGGACTGAAAGGATTGAGTATGGCCAAAAGGGAAAAGCATATTTTAAGGTCCTCAGCGATCCGGGCGAAAGTACTAGGTGTTAACGTCTATCGGGGATTTGCCAAGCTGGCTGACCTAGCGGATATATCGAATGCAGATATCTACGATCAGGAGAGCAATCCAGAAGGCACGCAAAGAGATTTGAACCCTAAACATGCGCGCGATGCCTATGAATATGCGAAAAATAGGGATTTGGGTTTCTGGCCAGAGGTCTTTCTCTGTGCGAGAAGAAAGGACGTGGTTACATTTTACCCAGCTTCGCCAGAAATGCCTGATCTAGGACTCCTCGAAATAGACATCAAGGGAACCAAGCGCAGTGACTCTATAGCAATCTCTCGCGTCGACGGCAATCACAGGCTGCACTACGCTGATGGTGAGCAAGCCGGTTATTCTCGGATCGAAAAACTGGTGTCGTTTTGTTTAGCCTATGACCTCACACGGGAGGAGGAGATCCAGCTTTTCAAAGATATCAATGACAATCAAAAGAGGATGAACACGAGTCACCTGGATCGGATAGAAGTCCTTTTGACTCCTGAGGAAGAATTGAAGCATCGGATGCCAGAACTATATATAGCTCAGCGCTTGAGTCACGACACCGAGAGTCCATTTCACGGGCGAGTTTTTGAGGGTGGCAAGAAGCCTGCAGGGAGGGATGTTCCACTTCGAGGTCTGAAGACCGGGCTCGAATATATGCTTAGTAGATCAACACAATTACCCCACCTGGACGACGCCGAAGCGCAATATCGGGTCATCAGAAACTACTTCAAAGCTGTTAAAAAATGGCAACGTACAGCATGGCGTTCACCAAAGGACTTCATCATTCTTCGCGGCTCTGGATTGTGGGCAATATGTTTCATCGGTGCGTATGTCATCGACCTCGCCCTACTGCAACGCGAGTTCAAGACAGTGCATATGTTAGCGATTTTGCGCTCGGGGAAAGACTGGGATTGGAGCAAGAAGGGAGACTTCAAGGGTCTCGGTGGGCGCGCTGGAGCATTGGAAATTAGTAGAAGCGTAACGCGAAAACTCCAGGATCAGAATCGCATGTCAACTCAAGAATTGTTCGACAAAATTATGGCCGCGGACGCCTGAGGAAAATGAGATACGCATCCCCCGAAGCCCGTAAACAGTTCTCTATGGAAATGTTCACACGCGACCCTTCGCTGGAGGACTTGTATATGTCAGAGCTGATCGACAACAACTTGGATGCATACCTGCTGAAGCATCAGGTGCCTATTTCGGAGCTCATATTCAGGACCCCTGCCGGATGTACTTCCATTAATGCGCTCATGGTTCTGCTACGCCACCCGGCTCTCCAGGTTTTTGCTTGAATCGCCACAGCGGTAGGATTTCGCTCTTATAATTGTCTGGAATCAAGTGCCCTAATGATCCGGGAGAAACATCAATCCTTAATCTTCTGACTTGACCTTCATCTTGAGTGACACTCTTGTAGAAAGTGGAAAACATTTCGCCAAGCGAGCCGAGGATTTCAAACCCTTGCCCATTGTCTCTCTCAGGCGACCAACGATGCTCCACCGTCTCTATCTGATTATCGATGACATCAGCTATAACCTCGTATCTCCACTTTCCGTAAAACATCAGGTACGTCGCGATCTGTCGCTCCAGAGGACTCTCAATTAGCTGCCCAGCACAACAAACATCGATCTTTGAAATTACAAAGGCCCCTTTTCCGTCGGATTCAATGATGCGTGGCTGTCGTTTATCCGCATGCATTATGAGACTCAGAGGGAATCGACAGCCCACACTGTAATCTCCTAGCATGGCCATATGGTTTGCTTTTATTGCTTCGAGCATGTCCAGTGCTCTCGTCTCTCCTCGGTTCTTAAACACCTCTGGTGCGACAAGAGTCCAAATATTCCATCGTGCCCAATGGACGCCGAGAAATAACTTACAACTCATTGCTTTTGAATAGCGGACAAGCCCGTCGAGATATTGTGAGTCCAGCTCGAAGGCTTGTCTGGCATCGTTTGTCTGATAAAAGTTCTTGATCTCGACTAGTACCTGAGAATGATCAGAAAATACCAATCGAAAATCGGGGACTTTCAAAGTGTCATCAGATGAGTATATTTCGCCTGAATCTTCAGTTTTCAGGATTTCGATAGTGCCAAGACTGGCAACCAATGATTCGAACATGAGCTCGGTTCTGATTCCGTGAAGAAAAGCCTCGTTCAATAGTGAACGGTTGACAGACGCCCTTGCTCTTTCGACGAATCCTTCGGCGGCAGCCGGATTGCGTAGCGAAAGCTTCTCGATTCTGCCGAATTCTGCAAAGGCATTGATTAAGTCAAAGCGAATCGGGTCACGTGCAAGTCGTTTCATTTAATTTTTCGCAAGCTCTCTATAAATAGAAGTTCAGCGTATTTCAGTGCGATTTTCAAGTCATCTTGGTTCTATCAAGATGATAGTGCTTTTCGCCACGGAGGTGTGGAGGGACCGGAGCGCCTTTACATATGCGGCTGCGGGGCGAAAGCGACGAGGGGTGTATCACTTTTCCCCGCTCTGTAACCATACCCAGCAACCGCTTGATGGGATAGGATACACAGAGCCCCACAGTTGTACCCCCTACGGTTTGTTTTTTAGGCAGTTAGTTTCGGCGCTGGCTACTGTCTCGGATTTTGATCGCGCGTTTCTGTTGCATAGCCCACGAGAAGTTGAACTGTTAGATGAAACTCTCTCACATCGCCAACCTTCATCTCTCCGAGATGGGCTTTGTGCTTCGCGTCGAGTCTCAGAGTAAGGTCGCACAATACCGTCACCCTTCCATCTTCTACGCGATGCAGTCTCCGAATAGGCACAAATACCACGTCATTGCCGCTAAATTTTGCAGCTTGATACTTTGCGGTGATTTCCTTTTGCTCGAACACGGGTTTGCCTTCGCTGAATGGTTGACTGAGGTTCGCTTGATCCCCGAATGTGATTTGAGAGATGTCTTGTAGAGGATAGGCATCGAGGCAGACTATCCGATCCAGCAGGATTGCTCCCCACTTTTTGCAAACGAGTACTTTGGCTTCGTTGCCGTTGACCTTAGTTTCCATTTCCGACCACACGTCATCGGTTTCCGCCATTTCCTGCATGATGATTTTTTCCCTCGTCTCTTTTGAGAGATTGAGCAGGGGTAAAATCATATACATGCTGCCCGGAGGGTTCATCGTCATCGAGTAGCGTTTCTTTCTGATCTCACGCCAAAGGTATGGGGCGGAAGGCCCCAGAAACTTTCGGTCAATTTTCTTCATCAACACAGAAGCTCGTGCGATCCCTTCAAGCAGTGTTTTATACGGGATCGAAATATACTTGTGCTCTGACCATCGTTCGGGCAATTCTTTATGGCTTAGGTCGTAATTTCGTTTTTCGTCGAATCCGTGATGCTGAATGAATCGTCTGAAAGCCTCCGTCTCATTTTGCAATGCTTTTAACTTGACTGCCGCGAAATGAAAAGTAAGTCGCCCTATCTTGGTTTTGGAAAGCTCCGACAGACGGGCAATCAGTTCGTCCTGCATCTTGGTTCGCAAAACTGAGATGAACACAAGGTCTCGGTTCCTCATGTCGGCAGCTACATTCGGCGACGAAAGCTTACGCTGTTGCGCAATCAGGAAGCGGAGTATCGTCCAAGTAGTGATAACTTCTCCGACTTCTCCACGCAGGTTGGAAACAAGATTATCCAATTCAGTATTTATGGCTCGCAGTTTTGGATCGCTCATAACGCGCCGAGCGTAGCATTTTCCATATGGCGAATACAAGGCGAAGATGCTAGGCTTCGCTTATGCCCGCTCGATCCTGTCGCGTAACGATCAAAGATATGGAAGGCGTAGAGCACACCGTGAGCGTCACCGCTTCCACCCTGTATGAAGCTGTTGCTCTCGGTCTTGTTTCAATGCGCGGCGAAGAATGGGTTGCAGGCATGGCGGGCGGATTGAACGCCGTGCGCGTCACCGCTGTAAGTGTCCCGGTTGAGCATACCGTGCGACTGAAAGATTTTCAGGAGTGGGTAAGAGGGCGTGGCGGTTCGCCGAGAGAGGTTGCAGCACGCTCACGTATTAGAGAGATTCTGGGATTACGATGACTTCAGTTTGTGTAATGGAGTGCTGCAAAGACTTGAACGGCTTTCGGTGTTATCAAAGAGAAGTTGTTATTGAATACGAGGTAGTACTATCCGGCAGTCGTCAAGCTCACGTGGGACCGTTATAGCCGAAGGTGTGACCGGGGATCGAATCAGGCCGATATGCCGTCGAACACCCCGACCTTCCATCCGGTAGTTCCTAGGAATAGAAACGTAGTACGTGAATATTAGACTGTATGCGGACCGCAGAGTAGCCGTCACTGCACACTGTGAGAGTGTCTTTCTGCTTGTTTTGCTGGACGTTACTGTGTTTCTTGAACCGCACAGCGTGCAGACGGTATCGTTTTGCTGCGTTACGGCATCGTCAAGACGTCGCTTGCTCACGTGCCGATAACGCGTTCTCTGCACACTATGAGACGTTGCATGTTTCGTTGCAAGATTCGATGCGGAATAGCGCGTTGTACGGGGGAGTAACTGAAAAACGACCAACGGTAAGTGACTGAGAGAGCAGCTAACTAGCTAAAATACAAACTTTTAGCAAACCGCCGCCTTCAGCCTCTCGGCCACCTCTCCGCAGTCAGATGAAACGCTGGCGAGCAGTATAACATTCGGCTGCGGCGGATTCGCCACCCTTTTCGATTGAGCATCAATGCGCGCTTCCCTGCGGCGGCCAGCGCCCTCGCGATGTAGACTGGTGCGGTTTGTCCCGGGAGACACGACTGAACTTACCGGCAAATGAATATATCCAGCGTCGCGAAGCGCGGTTGCAGGTGCGCGCCGAACGCGAACGAGTTCATCTGCGCATCGGAAACTTCAAGCTATTGGTTATTGCGACAGGCCTGGTCCTCGCCTGGTTTTCGCTCATAAAAAACACGGCACCGGATTACTGGATGATAGTCCCCGCGGCAGCTTATGGGGCGCTGGCCGTGTGGCATGAGCTTGTGATTCGCGCGAGGACGCGAGCGGAACGCGCCGTGGCGTTTTACGAGCGAGGCCTGGCGAGGATCGAAGACCGCTGGGCGGGAACAGGCGAAGCCGGAGAGCGATTCCGCGACGCCAAGCACGTCTACGCCGACGATCTGGATTTGTTCGGCGCCGGAGGATTATTTCAGTTGCTGTGTTCGGCGCGAACGCCAATGGGTGAAGAGTGGCTGGCTCGTTGGTTGCTTGCGCCGTCGAATGTCGCGGCGATTCACGAAAGACACGAACTCATCGCGGAGCTGCGCGAAAAAATCGACTTGCGCGAGGATGTGGCCTTAAAAGGCGAAGGCATGCGCGCCGAACTGAACCCGCAGGGACTGGCGGCCTGGGCTGAAGGCACGGCCGAGCTCGCAAGCCCGTTTGTGCGAGGCCTGGTGGTGGCGCTCGCGGTCGTGTGTATTGCAACGATTGTTGCCTGGGCGCTAACGGGCGAAATCCTTCCGTTCCTGATCGCGCTGCTTGTGAACCTGGGCGTATATGCATGGCTAAAGAAACGAGCCGATGCAGCAATGAAGGGTTTCCAGTGCAACGAAGATGGCCTCGCGCTTTTCTCGGAGATCCTGAAACGCATCGAGGACGAACCGTTTTCTTCCGTGCGGCTGCGGCATTTGCAGGAGGAGCTGAAAACTCGCGGAAGCGAACCGGCTTCGATGGCGATGCGGCGACTGGCGCACATGGTTACGTGGATCGATGCGCGCGACAGTTACTTCATGAAGTTGATCGAACTGCCCGTTCTCTATTCGCTGCAACTGGGCTTTGTCGTGGAGGCGTGGAGAAGGCGATGGCGGGGACGCGTGCGCGCCTGGATTGACGTTGTGGGCGAGATCGAGGCGCTGCTGTCGCTCGCGGCGTATTGGTATGAGCATCCGGACGATCCTTTTCCCGTAATTTTTCCCGCAGCTCTTCCCGAAAGTAGCCCTCAAACGGCGCGAGGCACAACGCCGGGATATTTTGCCGGCGAAGACTTGGGGCATCCCTTGCTGGCGGCATCGCGCTGCGTGCGGAATTCGGTGCGGATGGACGCGAAAACGCGCGTGCTCCTTGTGAGCGGCTCGAACATGTCCGGCAAGAGCACGCTGCTTCGGACCGTGGGGGTCAATCTGGTGCTGGCGATGGCGGGGGCGCCGATTCGGGGAAACGCGCTGCAATTGTCGCCGCTGGCGCTAGGTACGCGAATTCGCAGCACGGATTCGCTGCAGGAAGGTCGGTCGAACTTCTACACGGAAATTCTGAGGATACGGCAGGTCTTCTCGCTGGCGGAAGAAAAAACGCCGCTGCTGTTTCTCTTCGATGAATTGCTCGAAGGGACGAATTCGCACGACCGGCAAATCGGCGCGGAGGCTTTGCTGCGTTCGCTCATTGGCAGCGGGGCGATCGGCATGGTCACCACGCACGATCTGGCGCTCACGGAAATCGCGGCATCGCTCGATGGCTCGATACGCAACGTTCACTTCGAGGATCAGATCGCGGGCGGAGAGATGAGTTTTGACTACAAGTTGAGAGACGGCGTGGTGCCGAGGAGCAACGCGCTGGAACTGATGCGTTGGATTGGGCTGAGAGTGTGAAGGGCGAACTGTACCTTTCTGAAACGTTCCCGAATTGAAAATGTTTTTCTTGCTGCGCGCGGAAACGGCGGCTAGCATAGCGCGCAATGCCGCTGGCCATCGAACATATCAGGAGAATGCGCGGCGGCGCGCAATCGCATCTGATGCGCTGCGAGGATGAGAACTACTACGTTGTGAAGTTCCAAAATAATCCCCAGGGAACGCGGATTCTGGCGAACGAATTGCTTGGAACAAGACTGGCGGCGCGAATTGGCTTGCCTGTTCCGGGCGCGACGGTGGTCGACGTGCGTCCAGAAATGGTGGCGCTGACCGAGGATCTGGTAATTCAACTGGGGCGAGGGCGTGTGCCGTGCACGCCGGGGTTGGAATTTGGCTCGCAATACCCCGGAAATCCCGCGGCGACCGTAGTGTACGATTTTTTGCCTGACGATCAACTGCGCGACGTCGAGAATCTCTCCGATTTCGCGGGGATGATGGTATTCGACAAGTGGACGTGCAACACGAACGGCCGGCAGGCCATTTTCCTGCGTGAGCGCGGAGCGGAGCGCTATCGCGCCATCATGATCGACCAGGGATTCTGTTTCAACGCGGCGGAATGGAATTTTCCGGACGCGCCACTGCGAGGAATCTATGCCCGCGCGCACGTCTACGATCGCGTGCGTGGATGGGACGCGTTTGAGCCGTGGCTCGAACGCATTGAGCGGCGCATTACCGAAGACGTGCTGGACGAGATCGCGCGGGAGATTCCGCCCGAGTGGTACAATTTCGATCAGGACGCGCTCTACCGCATGATGGAACAGCTCCTGCGCCGGCGAAAACTGACGCGCGAGTTGATCGAGAGCGCCTGGAAATCTTCCCGGGCGCCGTTTCCCAACTGGACGTGAACCATGTCTGAGACGAATCGGCGCGACATGAGCTACCGCGTGCTGCGCTATACCCCGAACCTGATCCGCGACGAGTGGGTGAATATCGGCGTGGTGCTCGAAGACGCGAAGAAACAGCGGGCACGCGCGAGGCTGATCGAGGAACCATCCGAATTCGCGCGCGTGCGCCGGCTGCACCCGAACGCGGACGAAGCGCTACTGCGCCGGTTGCCGCAAGAGTTCGACGTGCAACTGGCGGCCACGGGCGCGAGCACTGCATGGATCGAGAAGATGGAGCAGACGCTGTCAAACACATTGCAATTCGGCCCCCGAGAGGCGGTCTTCGCGGAGGATTTCGAAGCGGAGCTCGACCGGCTCTATCACGACAAAGTGGCGCCGCCCGCGCGGCAGGGCCGGGCCGCCGCGATGGTCGAAAGCACGCGCGCGTGGATTCGCATGCGGTTGAACGACGTCTTCCGGCGGCACCGCATTCTCGCCAAGATGGAGAAAAGCGTGAAGGTCGAGCAGTTCACGCAGGCAGGCGACCCGCTGCGCATCGACTACGCATATCGCTTTAACGGGACGCGCGGCTATCTGCAGGCGCTGTCGCTTGGGCGCGATCCGGCGCAAGCGAAGGTGCTGGCGTATACGGCCGAATGCATTCGCGCGCGGCAAAGGGACTCGGAATTCACGGCGATTACGGAAGTTGCCCCGGAGCGCGAGAACGAGCGGCACCACTTCATCGTTCGGCTCTTCGACGAGCAGAAAATCACCATTGTGCCGCTACCGCAGGTAGAAATGTTCGCGGAACGTTTGCGGCCAAGACTGCAGTGATAGTCGAGAGTTGACTGTTAAGCGCTAAAGCGCAACCAAACAATTTGGCCTGAGTATCCGTCTTCAACTTCCGACCCGTAAACTATCGACTATCAACTGCCTTACAGAACTCCCTCGCTCCAATTCTCAAGGATGTGCTTGATCTTGCTCATAAATTGATGCGCGATGGCGCCGTCGACCACGCGATGATCATAGCTCAGCGTGAGATACACCATCGAACGAATGGCAATCGCGTCGTCAATCACCACGGGCCGCTTCTCGATCGTGCCCAGGCCGAGAATCGCGACGTTCGGCTGGCTGATCACCGGCAAGCCCATCAAGCCGCCGAAGACGCCGGGATTCGTAATGGAAAAAGTTCCTTCCTGAACTTCTTCGGGCTTTAGCTTTTTCGTGCGGGCGCGCTCCGCCAGGTCGTTAATGGCGCGCTGCAAGCCGAGGAAATTCTTCTCCTCGGCGTTTTTAATGACCGGAACGATCAAGCCCCAGTCGAGCGCCACGGCAATGCCGATGTTGCACTCGTGGTGGAAAACGATGTTCGTGCCGTCCACGGATGAGTTCACGGTGGGGAACGCGTGCAGCGCTTCCACCGCGGCGCGGATGAAGAATGGCATAAACGTCAGCTTCGAGCCTGTCGCGCGCTCGAATTCGTCCTTCTTCTGGCTGCGCAACTTGACGATTCCCGTGACGTCGGCCTCGTCGATCGAATAAACGTGCGGCGAGACGCGCTTCGAGGCCACCATGTGCTCGGCGATTCTCTGGCGCATCACCGTCATTGGTTCGACGGAGTAATTGCCGAAATACATCCGCTCGCGGGGCACGGCGGAGTCGAAGGCGCCATAAGCCGGCGCGCCGCCCGCAGCCGGCTGTGAAGGAGGCGGCATCGACGGACGGACTCCCCCCGGAGCCTGCTCGGCGGGGCGAGCCTGTGCGGTTGGACGTGCTTGCGCACCGCCGCCTTCAATGGCGGACAAAATGTCGCGCTTGCTAACGCGGCCGCCAGCGCCTGTGCCGGGGACCTGCGTCAAATCGACGCTGTTCTCTTTTGCCAGGCGGCGAACCAGCGGTGAGCTGCGAACCTTGTCTCCGCTGGGGTGCTGCTGTGCAGCCGGTCTAGCGGGAGATTGCGCGGGCGCGGATGACGCAGTAGGTCTTTGCCCGCCGCCTTGCGCCGAATCCGCTGTCGCCGCTTCGGCGTTCGTGGGCGCGGACGCTGGCGACGGTTTTTCGTCGCCCTGTTTCGCCGCTGGACGCGCTTCTTGCTTGGCTTCCGGTTTCGCTTGCTCGCCTGGGCGAACTTGCGGCTTCGGTTCTGCCTTGGCAGGTGCGGCGGCTGCAGAAGCCGCGCCTGCGCCGTCGGCGTCAATCACGCCCACGACGGTCTGAATCGGCACAGTCTGGCCTTCCGAGACCTTAATCTCCTTCAGCACGCCGGCAGCCGGCGACGGAATCTCGGCGTCGACCTTGTCTGTCGAAATCTCGAACAGCGGCTCATCGCGCTCTACCTTCTCGCCCGGCTTCTTGAGCCATTTCGTCACCGTGCCTTCAAAAATACTTTCCCCCATTTGGGGCATAATCACGTCAGTCGCCATCGGCCTCTCCTTCGACTTCGAATCTCAAGTTTAATATTGCGCGAGTTCGCGCGCCGTTGATACCACGTCATTCAAATTCGGCAAAAAACGTTCTTCGAGCGGCGGCGAGAACGGCACCGGCGTATCTTTCGCCGTGACGCGCAGAATCGGCCCATCCAAATCCTCGAACGCGCCTTCGCATGCGACGGCCGCGATTTCTCCGGCGATGCCGCCGGTGCGCGTGTCCTCGTGAACGATCAACAGCTTGTTCGTCTTTTTCACCGATTGCAAAATCGTTTCCTTATCGAGCGGCAGCAGCGTGCGCAGGTCGACCACTTCCGCCTCAATTCCCTCTTTCGCCAGCGTCTCGGCCGCTTCGAGCGAAGTGTGCATCATGGCCGCGTACGTGACGATGGTGAGATCGCGTCCTTCGCGGCGCACGATGGCTTTGCCGATGGGCACGGTGTAATCGTCCGTGGGCAATTCCTCTTTAATGCGGCGGTACAGAAATTTGTGCTCGAAGAAAAGCACGGGATTGTTGTCGCGTATCGCGGATTTCAGCAGGCCTTTCGCGTCGTATGCCGTCGAGGGATAAATCACCTTCAGCCCCGGCGTATGGACGAAATACATTTCCGGATTCGCGGAATGGAACGGGCCGCCGTGAACGCCTCCTCCGGAAGGCCCGCGCATCACCATCGGGACGGGTGCGCCCCAGCGGTAGTGCGATTTCGCAGCGAAGTTGGTGATCTGGTTGAAGCAGCACGCGATGAAATCGATGAACTGCAATTCGGCAATGGGACGCAGGCCCTGGTAGCTCATGCCCACGGCCGCGCCGATGATGGCCGTTTCACTGATCGGCGTGTCGATCACGCGCTCCCAGCCGAAGCGTTCCAGCAAGCCCGCTGTCACCTTGAACGCACCGCCGTACACTCCGATATCTTCGCCGATAGCGATAACCGCCGGGTCGCGCTCCATCTCCTCGAAAATTGCCTGGCGAATCGCTTCAAGCATCGTGACAGGCGCCATTATTTTCTCCCCTCTTTGCCTTTAGGTCCTCGGCCAAAGGGAACACGCGCCATGGTTTTCGATTTTTCGAAGCGTCCATTCGATTTCTGAGCCGGCTTCGCGGCCGATTTCGTCACCTGAGGCGGCGACGACCGGGCCTTGGCGCCATTTCCACCGTTGCCGCCCGCCGCAGCCGATTGCTTCGCCATGGTCGATGCCAAATCGAAGCCACCGAAGTCCGCGACTTCCCACTCCGGCTTGACGCTCGATTTCGGCGGCGTTACCTCCGCCTTAGATCGCTTCCAAACCGCTTCCACCGTGTGGCAGCCGTCGCAGTAAACACCTTGCTCGGCCAGTTCCGGCGGCGGAAGCGGAGACTTCTCGGCGAATTCGAGGTCCTCTTTCAATTCCTTGTCGATACGCGCATCGAGATCCGTTTTTGTCTTCGCGTCCCAGATTTTATTTTCGGTGAGGTATTTTTCGTAGCGCGCAATGGGGTCACGTGCTTCCCAATATTTGAACATCTCCTTGGGAACATATTCGGCGGGATCGTGTTGCGCGTGACCTTTCATGCGCATGGTTTTCGATTCAATGAGCACCGGGCCCTCGCCTTTTCGGCAGCGTTCCACGGCCTCTTTGGTTGTCTGATACACGGCGACCACATCATTGCCGTCGACAATGGCGCTTGCAATGCCGTAAGCCTTGGCGCGGTCGGCGAGGTCGTGAATCGGCACCTGCTTCGCAACAGGCGTCGAATACGCCCATTGATTGTTTTCGACGACGAGCACCAGCGGCGCGTGTTGCGTCGCCGCGAAGTTCATTCCTTCGTGAAAAGCGCCGGTTGAAGTGGCCCCGTCGCCGACCCACGTCATGGCCACAATATTTTGACCGAGGTAACGACCACCTATGGCCACTCCCGCCATCACAGGAACAAGATCACCAAGCATGGAAATGGGAGACACGACGTGGCGGACTTTTACATCGCCAAAATGGCTGGTGCCATCCTTGCCCATGGTGGGCGAATCGACGCGGGCCATGTATTGCATCAAAATGTCCCGCGGCTTGTAACCTTTAACCAGCAATCCACCCACGTTGCGGATCATGGGCGCGATCCAATCGCGCTTTTCGAGCGCATACGCCGTGCCCACCGAAGTCGCTTCCTGTCCCAGATTCGAATACAGGCCGCCCACAACCACATTCTGGCGAAACAATCGCACAAGCTGCTCGTCGAGCATGCGGTTGAGTTTCATGTAGTAATACAGATCGAGATGCTGCTCCCGCGTGAGCGGATAGCTCATTTTCTGCTCCCTGCGTGACGCCCCATTATCCCACTGCGAATTGCTTCGCGACACTGGCGAGTTTTTCGCGCCGCTGGCATGAATTTACGCTGTCGCATGCACCACTGACTCTTCGTGTTCCCGCAATGTGTCTTCCAAAATTTCGCGCGAGACCGGTTGCATGTCGCGCTCGAGCACTCCCCCGAGATGCGCGACAATCCGTGGTGCGACATCTTCGCGAAGCACCACGCGAGCGAGCAAACGTTCGAGCGACGTAGCGCGCTTATCGCGAATGCCGCACGGAACGATCAAATCGAAATAACGCAAATCGGTCGAGACATTGTACGCGAATCCGTGCGACGTGACCCAGCGGCTCAAATGCACGCCAATGGCAGCGAGCTTTTCCGAAGAGGAGCACTTTGTCGTTTCGTCGGCCGCCGCAGCGGCATCATCGACCCACACGCCCGTCATTCCCGGTTTGCGGTCCGCGACAATGCCGAATTCAGCCGTCGCGCGAATCATTGCCTCTTCGAGCTGACGGACGTACCACGCAACGTCGCGTCGAATGGCCGCGAGATTCAGAATTGGATAGCCAACGATCTGGCCAGGTCCATGATAGGTGACGTCTCCGCCGCGGTCGCTGGGAAAGAATTCAACACCCATCTGCTTGAGCAAATGTGACGACGCGAGCAGGTGTTCTTGCCTGCCGTTGCGGCCCATGGTGATCACGTGCGAATGCTCGCAAAGCAGCAGCACGTCCGGCACGGCGCCGGATTTGCGCGCCGCGACAAGTTGCCACTGCAAATCGCATGCAGGCTGATACGCGATGAGCCCCAGGTCAACCACCCAGCATGTTTTCTCGCTTATGCTCAAAGACGGAGCTTCCCTTTTCGTTTCGCCTCACGGCTACGCGTTAATGGTCAAGCCCATGACGGAATTGAATCCATCGCTCATGGCTTCCCACACTGTAGGATGCGCATGAATCATGGCCATCATGTCGTCAATCGTTCCCTCGAGCTGCAACGCGGTAGTCGCCTCAGCAATAATTTCCGTGGAGAGCGAGCCTATCGCGTGGACCCCGAGCACTTCATTGTACTTTTCGTCAGACACTACTTTGATGAAACCCTCGTGATATCCAAGAATTGACGATTTGCTGTTGCCGGCAAACGGGAACTTCCCCGTCTTCACTTTATGCCCGGCATCGCGCGCCTGCTTTTCCGTCAAGCCCACGGATGCGATCTGCGGTTCGCAAAACGTACAATTCGGGCAGCGGTTGCGATCGAACGGCTGCATGGACTTTCCCGCCATGCGCCCGACGGCAATGATCCCCTCCATCGACGCGGCATGCGCAAGCTGCGGCTGACCCGCAACGATGTCACCGATCGCGTAAACATGGGGCTCTGCGGTCTCCATAAACGGCGTGGTGTGAACGAAGCCGCGCTCCACCTTAGCCTTCGTTTTTTCGATGCCCACATTTTCCGTCATCGGCCGGCGGCCGACGGCGATCAGAACTTTCTCGGCGGAAACAGTTTGCGATTTGCCGGATTTGTCCTTGAACGTAACAGTCGCGCCTTTCGCATCCTTCTTCACGGATTCAACCGCTGCTTCGAGCTCATAGCGGATGCCCTTCTTGCGAAAAGCCTTGCCCAGCTCGGCGGAAATTTCTTCGTCTTCCAGAGGCACAAGGCGCGGCAACCGTTCGAGAAGTGTTACATCGCTTCCAAAGCTCTTATAAATCGAAGCGAATTCAACGCCGACGGCGCCGGCGCCGACGACGACGAGGGATTTGGGGATCGTGGGCATGTCGAGCATCCCGCGATTGTCCATGATGACTTTATTGTCGATTTCGACGCCAGGGAGCGACCGCGCATCCGAACCAGTCGCGAGCATGACGTTCGTCGCCTCAATTTCGGTTTTCTTGCCGTTCTGTTCCACGGAAATGCGACCCGGGGCCACAATGCGTCCCCAACCCTGTATCGATTCCACCTTATTCTTCTTAAACAGGAATTCAATGCCTTTAGCGTGCTTGTTCACGATCTTCGTCTTGCGCTCAATCATGGCAGGCCAATTCACCTTCACGTCTTTGACCTCGAAGCCAAATTCCGCAGCGCGTTTGAAGTTGTCGTAAATCTCGGCGTGATGCAGCAGCACCTTTGTGGGGATGCAGCCGACATGGAGGCACGTTCCGCCCAGGAACGGATCCTTCTCAATGACCACTGTCTTCAGGCCCCACTGTCCCGCGCGAATCGCCGCCACATACCCGCCCGGTCCGCTTCCAATAATGGCTAAATCGTATTTGGCCAAACTCATCCTCCTAGGGGCATCGCGCCCGCGCGCGCCATTCCAGGTAAAAAAGAATTCTCAAAGCTATCGCGCATAGTATCGCCTGATTCCGCCCGCGCAAATTATCGATTCTATCAGCCGCGCCGAACCGCCGCAACCGCCGCAACTGCAAACGCCCATCGCGAAAGCTGACGCTAGAAAACGCGAGCCCTGCAAGGCGGAGTTCGCGTATGATGCGCTGCGCACAGATTGCGCGCGCATAGCCGAACCTCCGGCAATAGCCCCAGCACGAAGAATGGAGTAATCGCCGATGTCATCGACCAACCGGCCCTCTCCCGCACCGCAGCGTCCAACTCAAGGGATTGAGAGCTTCGAAGACCGGATCGCACGGCTCTTCGTCGGTCCGCAGGGAATTCGCGCCGCCTGGCGATGGCTGATCTTCGTCGGCATTTTTTTCGGGTGCGCTGGAGTGTTCATACTCGTTGCCGTTGTGGCCCACATCATTCACGTTCCTGGAACGCGGCCTTCAGCGCAATCGTTCACGGCGTCCAGCGCCCTTATACAAGAAGCGATTTTGCTGCTGGCCATGTTCGTCGCGGCGCTCGCCATGTCGAAGATCGAAGGGCGGCCGATGGGCCAATATGGTTTGCCGGCGCGCCAGGCATTCGGACGGCAGTTCTGGGCCGGCACGGTTTGGGGAATTCTAGCCATCACCGCCACAATGCTGCTTATCACCGTCTTGCACGGATTCACATTCGATTCCGTCGCGCTCGCGGGGAGCGCTTTGGCGGGCTATGCTCTCATCTGGGCCATCGCATTCCTCCTGACGGGCTTCTCCGAGGAGTTTCTCTTCCGCGGCTACAGTCAATTCACACTCACGACCGGCATGGGATTCTGGCCGGCGGCCATTTTTCTGTCGCTGCTTTTTGGCGCCAGCCATTTGCAAAATGCCGGCGAAGCATGGCCCGGCGCGCTTGCGGCGGCATACATCGGCTTCTTTTTCTGCTTCACGTTGCGGCGGACGGGAACCATCTGGTTTGCGGTCGGATTGCATGCTGCGTGGGATTACGGTGAAACGTTTGTGTATGGCGTGCCGGACAGCGGCTTTGTCGCACCCGGACACTTGCTCAACACGTCCTTGCACGGCCCTGTCTGGCTGACCGGCGGGAAAGTCGGGCCGGAAGCGAGCATCGCTTGTTTTATTGTGATTTCGCTGCTGTTTGTAGCATTTCACTTTGCCTATCCATCCCGCGCTAAAGCGTTTTCAGGCTCGTAAGAAACAAACCGCAACCGTTTCAAATCATCGGTCATCTAAGGAACGCCCATGCATCCGTGCTTCGCACGGAATTGACACTGTGGTGGAAGGTCGGTACAATCGCTTGATTTAGTCGAGGGCAAATAGCCCTCTGAGGGCCCGAACTGTGGACAAGAAGCGTTTGGATTACTACAAGAAGAAGCTGCAAACACGCCGCGAAGAGCTGCTGAACACGATCGCTCGCACGGGACAGGAAGGCCGCGAGGCGGATGAGGATCCCACGGTGGATCTCGCCGATAAGGCCGCAAATTCCTACACGAAGGAATTCCTCTTTGGCCAGACGCACAACGACCGCGCGCTGCTGCAACTGGTCGATGACGCCTTAGCGCGCATTCGCACGGGAACTTTCGGGTTATGCACACAATGCCAGGCGGAGCTCCAGCAGAAACGTCTGGAAGCCGTGCCATGGACCCGTTACTGCATCGTTTGCCAAGAAAAACAAGAGCAAGGACTGCTGTAAGCTGCCGCGTTTGCTTTGCTCTGAGATCCGGGTCTAAACCGTATTACCCACCTGCCAGCTAAAGCCATAGGGCACGTCTGCGCTCCCAAGTGAGGCGTCGAGCGTTCATTATTGCGTTCTTCCTTTCCACACCCGCGATAATAGTATAGATTCCAGCCGTACCTCTTCGATAAATGAGTGCGGTGATTTTTCGCGAAACGTTCGAAGCGCTCACCTCGGTGCTGTTTCCCGCACCCTGCCAGATTTGCGGGCATATCCTGACGAACGCGACTCTGCTGCCCATTTGCAACGACTGCCTCGCGTTGCTCGCGCCGTTCCGTGGGCCCTGCTGCACAGTATGCGGCCGCCCATTTCTGTCGGAAGTTGCCACCGATGCAGCCGTGCCATTGTGTTTTGCCTGCCGGCGCAGCACCTACGGTTTCGACAGCGCGCGCAGCTACGGCGAGTACAACGATCAAATGTCGCGCGCCATCGGACTGCTGAAATATGAAAAGCTGACGCGCCTGGGCGGCTGGTTCGCAGCCCGCCTGGATGAAAGAATGCGCGCCGAGCCGGAACTTTTCGCTGCGGATGTCGCCGTTCCCGTCCCGCTCCATCCGGCACGCCGGCGCGAACGGGGATACAACCAAGCCGAGCTGATTGCGCAGCCCCTCGCAAAAAAACTGAAATTGCCCCTCGGCGCGTACTTGCTGGTGAGGACGAAGCCGCGCCCTCCGCGATTGCTGCTTTCGCGCCGTGAGCGTTGGCAGACCGTGCGTGGCGCTTACGAACTTCGAAAAGGCGCCCGAGTTGACAATCTCCGCGTATTGCTGATAGATGATGTGTTTACCACGGGCGCGACTCTCGACGCGTGCGCGCGAGCTTTGAAGCAGGCAGGCGCGAAAAGTGTGGTTGGAATTACCGTCGCCAGGGTCCTTTCGCGCGGCAGTGCCTTCTCCGGCAGGGCCGGCGAATTAAACACGAACCAGACGCCCGCCGGGAGCATCTAATCACCGGAAGCGAGAGAGAGTTCGAGCTGAAAAATGGACTACCGCTCCAAATCGAAAAACGTGCTCCGGCCCCGGCCGAAGATTTCGATTTCGGCAGGCAAAGCAGCGGCCGAGTTGACCAAGGGCGACGTGGCGCCGCGGCGCCCGGCGGTGATGCAGGCCCCCGTGCTCGTCCTGAACGCGACCTTCGAACCGATCAACGTCACAGCGGTGCGTCGCGCGCTGGTGCTGATGCTCAAAGGTGTCGCTCAAGCCGAGGAAACCCACACCACAGAGGTGCATTCCACCAGTAAATCTGTTTCGGTACCTTCGGTAATCCGCCTCCTCAGCTACAGGCATATTCCACAACAGAGCCGCGCTCTGTCTCGAAAAAATATTCTCCTGCGGGACCGCAACACGTGCCAGTTTTGCGGCCAAATGCTCTCAGCATCCGATTTGACGCTGGACCACGTGATGCCCCGTTCGCGTGGCGGACGCTCGTCGTGGGAAAATTTGGTGGCCTGCTGCTATCAATGCAATAACCGTAAAGGAGACCGCACACCGGAAGAGGCTGGCTTGACTTTGGCGCGTCGCCCGCGCCCGTTTACTCTGCATACTTCCCGGCAGCTGATGCGCTTGATCGGACATAAAGACGAGAAGTGGCGGAAATACCTCTTTTACTAAAAAATTCGTTTAATATCACGGTAACGTACAGTTTTCTCCTGATAATGCCTGTCCGGCCTTCTCCTCTTTCAAGCAACCTTTCGAATAAACCAGCATCTACTCAAGTAATTCACTTCTAGGACACACCCCGGGAAGTGGCTTAGGGCAACCAAAAGCTGCTTCCCTAATTTTTTGTCCTGACACTTTCGCGACGGTTATTGCCGGAAAGTAACGCGCACGCCACTGCGCCAATTCTCACTCAGACCGATACGGCTCACTTGCAGGTCCGGCAAAAGATAGCGCATAACGATTTCGTTGGCAGGATGAAAACGAAGGCTTGGCGCAACCAACCACACAAAAGGCGGCTCCTGCTGAAACTCGACCCCCGGAAAATATCCGTAACTGCGAAAATCGCCCTCGACAAGATGACGGCGAACGCGTAGCCAGTAATCCACGGCTTGCAGCGGCAGATGCAGATCTTCAGAAGCCTTCAGCTCGATGACGACGAGGCGCCCCTGGCGCGTCACTCCAAGAAGATCAATCACACCGCGCTCCCCCGCCGCGAGCGCAGGCACTTGCGAATAAAAATAGCGTGAATCGAGACGCGCATCCAATCTCGCGGGATCCGCGCGAATTATCGATTCCAGCCACCGCTCGGGAGCGCCGCGATATAGCGGATCGTGCATGTCCGAGGCGAGCGAGTTGCGCTTGAGAGAAAGCTCCCGCAGAAGAGCTTTCAACGGCCTCGAATCCCCGTTCGCGAGAGGCCGGCGGTCATCGCCTAAGCCGAAATAAATGCGGCCGTCAATCCAACGAGCAAATTCAAGCCCGCGAAACCGAAAAGAGACTTCGCGAGTCGCTGGCGGGACGGACGTCTCGATGGCTTCGGGTTCCTGCGGCAGCAACGAACGAATGTGATCCATCGCGTCCCGCGCCGCGGCGAGCGTCAGTTCAATTTCCTTGCGCGGCGTCAACCAACTCTCCACGTTGCCGTGGCTGGATGCCTCCATTCGCCGGACGCGCCAATCGCGCTCGCTGAATTCGTAAACCTCAAGCCTCACGTTGGGACGCAGCGCGTGCGAACGTTCCAGCGTTACGCGAGCCTGTCCTTCCGGCAGAAACAATCGCAAGCCCTCGATGGCGCGGCGTTCGGCGCGCTGCCGCATCCAATCGAGCCACAACAGACCGAAACTCAAAATCCCTTCGGACGCTGCCGGGCTCTCCGCAGGTCCCGCGCCCATGACGGCCCACGAAGAGCGGCCCTCCGTCATCACGCCGCGCGTATACAATGCGGAAAACGAACGTTTCAAATCAGCCGCAGTTGTCAGCGATTCGACGTGCGCATCGGGGAATTGTTCCGCGAGCATGCGAGCGAAGCGCTCACGGAATTGCTCGCGTCCAATGCGTGCCGCGGGACGCCGCGACGCCGCGCTCAAAAATTCCAGGCGGCCGGGCTTGGCGCGGCCGAAGCGCTGCACTTCCAGTTGAATGCGCGCAGGTTCACACGCGGAAATTCGCGTGATTGTGCGGACCAGGTTGCTCTCCGAAGACCACAAATGGATCAGCGCCTGCTTGCCTTTGCGGCGGACTTCACTGCGGAAACCGTCGAGGCTCGCCAGCCATTCGCCGTCTTCGCGGACTTCGACCGCACCAGAAGCGGTGAGCTGTTCGATCGCCTGTTCGAGGTTGCTCCACTCGTCCATGGAAGGGATACCTAAAATTCATTTTATGCGGGCGCCAAGATTATTCGAGATCCAGGCCGGCCAGATGGATCGCCGGAAATTTGTGATCCCAGCCATCCGGCAGCGTCTCAAACCCAATCTGAAAATCGCGCGTTTCCCCGCTCTCCAGCGGGCGCGTGCCGTTCCCGACAATCCGCCGCTTTTCGCGCAGCACGATTTTGTGCGCCGGATCGTAGAACTCGATCGTGACGTCTGCGGCGCGAATGGTTCGCGTACCCTTGTTCGAGATGTCGCCATTCAAATAAGTAACTTTCTGGTGCAGCATGTTCTCAAAGGCTGACATTTCGAGATTTTCAAAATCGATGTTCGAAACGTAGGCTTGTTCCGCGGCGCCAAAGGCGAGCGGTTGCTCGGCGACGGGCTTCGACTGGCTGGAAAAGCGCATGGCGAAATAGAAGCCGCCGAAAATCAGCAAGACAATGACGAGTCCAACCACGAAAGAAACGCCGAGCCGGCTTTTGTCTTCCTGTTCCAACGCGTCTTCTCCGTTACATACCGCCCGTCCGCGGCAAAATCGCTCTAGCGTCCGAACGAAAGCCTCAGGATCAGTTGTTCAGGCAGCCCCGCCTTCTCCATGCGCTGCTGCACCGACTCTACTTCATAGGGCACACGCCAGAATTCGACTTCGCGGCGCCCTATATCCGCAATTGCGAAACCAGCGCGCGGATCGCCATCGCGCGGCTGGCCCACTGATCCCGGATTCAACAGATAGCTTGTTCCTTTTTTCAGTTCCAGTTTCGCAAAAGTCTCCGCTTCGGCCGGCTTGAAACGCAACGCATGGATCGAATTATCCTCGGCGAGTGAGAATCCGCCCTGCAAATGCGTGTGACCAAAAAAAGTGAGCGGCGAAGGGGCTTCGAGCAAGGAATCGAGCGCCTGGGCTGGAGCGACGACGTACTCGTCTTCGTCGCGCAACGCGCCGTGAACCAGCGAAAATCCGTTGATCGAGACAGGTCCCACCGGAAGTTTCTCAATGTACTCGCGATTTTCCTCCCGAAGCTGTTCGCGCGTCCAAAGTACGGCGGCGCGAGCGATCGGATTGAAATCGTCGGCGCTGGTGAGCCCGCAGGCGACCTTGTCGTGATTGCCGCGAATCGTCACCGCCGCGATTTCGCGAATACGATCCACCACTTCGTTTGGATCGGGACCGTACCCCACGATGTCGCCCAGGCACGCGGCTTTCTCCCATTGTCCTTTCGACGCGGCCAATGAGGCTTCGAGGGCCGTCATATTTGCATGAATATCGCTGAGAATTAAGAAACGCATCCGCTGGCGCTCCCGAATGACGCAGGGATTATAGACGATGCCTCCGTCGCTTGCACCAGCGGGATAATCGCCGGGGCGATTCTTCCTGCCAGTCTAGCGAATCCACATGCAATCGCCGTAACTATAGAAGCGATATTTCGATTCGACCGCGTGCCGGTAGGCTCGTAGCACATTTTCGCGGCCGGCAAATCCAGCAACCATGGCGAGCAAGCTCGAGCGCGGCAAGTGAAAATTCGTCAGCAATTGATCGACAACGCGGAATGGCCTGCCGGGAAAGAGAAAAATATCCGCTTCGGCGCGTCCCGCGGCAATCGTCACTTTTCCCTTTGCATCCGCGCAGGCGTCGGCGTCTTGCTTGTTTCCATGCCTGGTCGCACATTTCTCCGCGGCGTCTTCGAGAGCGCGAACCACCGTCGTGCCCACCGCAAGCACCGGTCTGCGCTCGGCGTGAGCGCGCTCGATGGCTTCCGCCGCGCTCGCCGGAATTTCGTAAGACTCAGTGTGAATGTGATGGTCCTCGATGCGTTCTGCGCGCATAGGCTCAAACGTCCCCAAGCCTACATCGAGCGTTATTTCGGCTACTTCCAGCCCGCTCCGCCGAACACTCGCAAGAATCTCCGGAGTAAAGTGCAAACCTGCGGTCGGGGCGGCAACAGCCGTTCCGCTCCGCGCAAAAACAGTCTGATAGCGCTCGCGATCGATTGGCGAGTCGTCGCGCTTGATGTAGGGAGGAAGCGGAATATGCCCCAGCCGTTCGATAGCCGCGATTAGACTGTTCGCACATGAAAATTTCAGACGCCGCAATCCGAAGCCGGCCCGGCTGACAACTTCAGCTTGTAATTCGCCATCGCCAAAAATAATCGTTTCGCCGACGGGAATTTTCCGCCCGGGACGCACCAGCGCTTCCCACTCTTCCGCGTCGCACGCCCGCAGCAATAAAACCTCGATCGCCGCGCTCAAGTGCTCCCCACGAATAGGGCTATTCTTGCCAACTGGCTGCGCGCGCACGCCCTTGCGATGGCCCCAGAGACGCGCGGGAAGAACTCGGGCATTGTTAATGACGATAAGCTCGTCGCCGCGCAGGATGTTGGGAAACTCGCGGAACTGCCGGTCCTCCCAAGCGCCGGAACCCCGGTCAAGCAGCAACATACGCGAAGCGTCGCGCTCTTCAAGCGGCCATTGCGCAATACGCTCCGGCGGCAACTCGTAATCGAAATCGCTCAGGTTCAATTCTCTCGCTTCTCCCGTGACGCGCAGCCAACAAAAGTATGGCGAGACATTGGCGCGCCGCGACAAATTATGCTATGACAGCAATCAAGTTCAATCGGCCGCACCGGTCTCCCATCTGCAAAATTGCATCCGTAAACGGCCGTGCGAATCCATTGTAACGAAGAACCCGTTCGAAATTCAGCGGTGAGGAAGGCAATGGCCGAAGGACAGGTCAGCATCAGTCAGCGAGGCGCCGAGCGTCTGCGCTCTGGCCATCTATGGGTCTACCGCAGCGACGTTCGCAGCGCGGAGGCCGACAGCGGCGATATCGTTCGCGTCAAAGACGAGCGGGGCAATTTTGTCGGACGCGCGTTCTTCAGCAGCCGCTCCCAAATCACTCTCCGCTTGCTCACGCGCGAGGACGCGCCCATCGACCGCGAATTCTTCAAAGCGCGCATTCAGGCCGCCACTGAATATCGTAAGCGCGTGGTCGAGGACACGGAAGCCTTCCGCTTGGTTTACAGCGAAGCGGATTTGCTGCCGTCGCTGATCGTTGACCGCTACTCTGACTGGCTCGTCATGCAAACTCTGAGCCAGGGAACGGAACGCTACAAACAAGAGTTCGTCTCTATTCTCACCGAGCTCTTCTCGCCTCGTGGAATCCTCGAACGGAATGATCCCCGCGTTCGCGAACTCGAAGGGCTTGAACGCAAGGTCTCGCTCCTGCACGGCGAGGTCCCGGCAGAAGTCATCGCTTCGCGCAATGGCATACGCTTCGTCCATGATTTATATACAGGCCAAAAGACAGGCGGTTTCCTCGACCAGCGGGAGAACCAACGAGCAGCCTCGGCCTATGCGTCCGGCGAAGTACTGGATTGCTTCACCTACCATGGCGGCTTTGCCTTGACCCTGGCCGCGCACGCGGCGCAAGTCGAAGCGATCGATCTTTCCGGCCCGGCCATTGCAATCGCCCGCCGCAATCAAGAACTGAATGGCATTCCCAACGTCGCCTTCCGCGAAGCCAATTCCTTCGACGTCCTAAAGGCATGCGACGACTCCGGCCGGCGCTTCGACACAATCATTCTGGACCCCCCGGCCTTCGCGAAAAATCGCGATAGCGTTGCCGCCGCGCTGCGCGGATACAAAGAAATCAATCTACGAGCGCTTAAGACACTGAAAACGGGTGGGTTCCTGGTGACGTCATCGTGTTCCTATCACATCCCGGAATCCCTGTTCCTCCAGGTGATAGCTGAGGCCGCGAACGACGTGCGGCGCGGCGTCCAGATTGTCGATCGGAGAACGCAGGCGAAGGATCATCCAATTCTCCTGACCATGCCCGAGACGCACTATCTTAAGTGCATGATTCTTAGAGTTATATAAAACATTGGAATCTGAAGGCCATCGGCGCAAAATCCACTATAAAATACTTGACATTAATACGCTAAGATTATATAACTGCATCTGCAGTAATACAACGAGGAGGTCAAGACATGCACAGTATCAATCGTTGGGAACCCTTCAGGAACGTTTCTTCTCTTCAAGACCAGGTAAATCGCCTTTTCGAGGGCAATTTCTCGCGCAAGGGCGATGACTCCACATTGACGGCCTGGGCGCCGGCAGTGGACGTCTACGAGACGGAAAACGAACTTGTGATCAAGGCGGACTTGCCCGATATCAATGAGAAGGATCTGGACGTACGAGTCGAGAACAACATGCTCACAGTCCGCGGCGAACGGAAATTTGAGCAGCAAGTGAAGGAAGATAGTTACCTTCGCATGGAGCGCGCTTATGGTTCATTCAGCCGCAGCTTCTCGCTGCCGAATACCGTCAACAGCGAAGCCATCCAGGCTGACTACAAAAATGGCGTCCTGACCGTCACATTGCCGAAGCGGGCAGAGTCCAAGCCGAAGCAAGTGAAGGTCAACGTCACAAACGGCAAGAACTAACTTCTCGTCGTAAACGTATGGATCCGGGGGCCGAACCATTTCGGCCCCCTTTGTATCTCAGGAGAGGACTAAAATAGGTCAGCAGTTTGAAGCTCAGGAGCAATTGCGAATCATGCTGCGTTTTGACAAATTAACGGTGAAAGCTCAGGAGGCTCTACAAGCCGCGCAGGAAATTGCTGCGTCGGCCGATCAACAGCAGATTGAGCCTCTGCACCTGCTGGCCGCGCTGCTCGCGCAAAGCGAAGGCGTCGTGGCGCCGCTTCTCGCCAAATTGGGCGCTGCACCCGAAACGCTCAATGCCGAAGTTCGCCGCGAAATCGAGCGCCTTCCGAAAATATCCGGCGCCGCGCAGCAATACATGAGCCCGGCGTCAAATGACGTTTTGAGCCGCGCCTTTGATGAAGCCGCGCGCTTCAAGGACGAATACGTCTCCACCGAACATATCCTTCTCGCGATTGCGCAACTCGACCGCGATCCTGCCGGCGTGTTGCTTGCCCGCAACGGCGCGAGCCATGATGCGATTCTGCAAGCGCTTGTCAGCGTGCGCGGAAGCCATCGCGTCACCAGCCAGAATCCCGAAACCACGTATCGCGCGCTGGAACAATATGGCCGCGACCTGACGGAACTCGCGCGGCGCGGCAAACTTGACCCTGTCATTGGCCGCGATGAAGAGATTCGCCGCGTCATGCAGATTCTCGCGCGCCGCACGAAAAACAACCCTGTCTTGATCGGCGAGCCCGGAGTGGGTAAAACCGCCGTCGTGGAAGGCTTGGCACAGCGAATTATTTCCGGGGACGTTCCTGAAGTTTTGAAGCCAAAAAGAATCGTCGCGCTCGACTTGGCGGCGCTGGTTGCCGGCGCGAAATATCGCGGCGAATTCGAAGACCGCCTGAAAGCTGTGCTGAAGGAAGTCACCGAGTCGGATGGCCGCGTTATTCTCTTCATCGACGAATTGCACACCGTGGTCGGCGCTGGCTCGGCGGAAGGCTCGATGGACGCCTCGAACATGCTGAAACCGGCGCTGGCGCGAGGCGAACTGCGCGCAATTGGCGCCACCACGCTCAACGAGTATCGCAAGTACATCGAAAAAGATCCCGCGCTGGAACGCCGCTTCCAGCCCGTGATGATCCCCGAACCTTCCGTTGAAGACACAATTGCGATTCTGCGCGGCTTGAAGGAACGCTACGAAGTGCATCACGGCGTGCGCATTCAGGACGCCGCCATTGTCGCCGCCGCCATACTTTCGCAGCGTTACATTTCCGACCGCTTCCTGCCCGACAAAGCGATCGATCTTATCGACGAAGCCGCTGCTGGCCTGCGCATGGAACTCGATTCCATGCCTTCGGAGATCGACGAAATCGAGCGCCGCGTCATGCAGCTTGAAATCGAGCGCCAGGCGCTGTCGAAGGAATCCGACGCGCACTCGCGCGAGCGGTTAAAGGAAATCGAAAAAGAGCTCTCGGCGCTGCGCGAAAAATCGAATGGCCTCAAGGCGCAGTGGCAAGTCGAAAAGGAAGCCATCGGCCGCATTCGCAAAATCAAAAGCGAAATCGACCAGCTCAAGACCGAAGAGCAGCGCATGGAGCGCGCCGGCGAGCTCGCGAAAGTCGCGGAGATCCGCTATGGCAAATTGGCCGCGGCGGAGCGCGAATTGCAAAAAGCTCATGACGCTTTGACGCAACGGCAAAAGGGCGGCCGCGCCATGCTCAAGGAAGAAGTGGGCGAAGAAGACATCGCGCGCATCGTTGCTAAGTGGACGGGCATTCCTGTCGGCCGGCTGCTCGAAGGCGAAGTGCAGAAGCTCGTGCACATGGAAGAGCGTCTGCGCCAGCGTGTCGTCGGGCAGGACGATGCCCTTTCTCGAGTCGCGAATGCAGTTCGGCGCAGCCGTTCCGGTCTATCCGATCCGCACCGTCCCATCGGCTCGTTTCTGTTCCTCGGGCCTACTGGAGTCGGAAAAACAGAATTGGCGCGCGCTCTTGCTGAATTTCTTTTCGATGACGAGCGCGCCATGATCCGCCTCGATATGTCCGAATATATGGAGAAACATTCCGTCGCGCGAATGATTGGCGCGCCTCCGGGCTACGTGGGATACGAAGAGGGCGGCCAGCTCACCGAGCAGGTGCGGCGGCATCCTTATTCCGTCGTGCTGCTCGACGAAATTGAAAAAGCACATCCCGACGCGTTCAACGTCCTGCTGCAGATTCTTGAAGACGGCCGCTTGACCGACGGTAAAGGCCGCACGGTCGATTTCCGCAACACGGTAATCGTAATGACCTCGAACGTTGGTTCGCACGCGATTTTCGAGCTTGCGGCAACGGATCCGAAGCGCGCCCGCACGGAAGCCATGGAGGCTTTGCGGCAGACGTTCCGCCCGGAATTTTTGAACCGCGTTGACGACATTGTGCTCTTCCTGCCTCTCGGCAAGGAGCAACTACAGCACATCGTCGACATGCAACTGGCGCACGTGTCAAAATTGCTCGAAGGCAGGCATGTCGCGTTGAAGATGACGCCTGCGGCGCGCGAGCTCCTGCTCTGTGAAGGCTACGATCCAGCGTATGGCGCGCGGCCGTTGCGTCGCGCCATCCAGCGGATGATTCAAGATCCTCTGGCTCTCGAAATTCTCGACGGCAAGATTCTGCCCGGGGACGAAGTGCTTGTCGACGCGGACGCCAAGACGGGCGAGATGCGTTTCAAGCGCGAGAAACCCAAGTCGAGCGCAGCGCGCTAAGCATCCAACAAGGGAACGAAAACTGGCACGCCAAATTATTGCGGAGAACAAATGAAGACCATCAAGACCACGCTGTTGCTGACCGCACTCACGCTGCTCCTGATTCTCGGCGGACGCGCCATTGACGGACCGCGCGGCATGACCATCGGCCTGATTATCGCCGTGGTGATGAACGGCGTTTCCTATTTCTTCTCGGACAAAATAGCTCTGCGCTCCGCCGGCGCGCAGCCCGTCACGCGCGAACAGGCCCCGCGCCTCTATGCCGTCATGGAGAGTCTGGCCGGCAAAGCAGGATTGCCCATGCCGAAGCTTTACATCAGCCAGCAAGCAGCGCCGAATGCCTTTGCCACTGGCCGCAACCCACATCACGCGGCTGTGTGCGTCACGGCTGGGTTGATGCAATTGATGGACGACGAAGAACTCGAAGGCGTGATTGCGCACGAACTGTCGCATGTCCGCAACTACGACATCCTCACTTCATCCATAGCCGCCACGCTCGCCGGAGCCATTACCTGGGTGGCGGAAATGGGCCGCTGGGGAATGATCTTCGGCGGCTTTGGAGGCGGGCGCGACGGCGAAGGCGAAGGCAATGCCATCACCGCAATCCTGATGCTGATCCTGGCGCCCATCGCCGCCCTGCTGCTGCAACTCGGCATTTCCCGCCAGCGCGAATATCAAGCCGACGCTTCCGGCGTGCGTATGGTCGGCCATCAGTATGGCCTGATCCGCGCCCTCCAGAAGCTCGAGGCTTACAATCAGAAAATCCCCATGCAAATTTCGGCGCCAACGGCCGCCCTCTGCATCGTTGCACCCCTGCAGGCTCGCAGGATGCTCGCAGGCCTCTTCAGCACCCACCCGCCGCTCGACGACCGCATCGAAGTCCTGAAGAACATGCAAATCACCCGCTGACAACCAGTGTCACTAGAAGCGCTCTCATAAATCGCCTGCGTCAGGGCACGGCTTTAGCCGCAAGATTTAGACCCCGCACTCTTTGCAACACCGGCAAAGAGTGCGGCACCCACGGGTTTTCAGTCATGGCGTTACAAGGAATCGAGTGTGGTAGTATGCGCCGTCCCGTCCCATGTTGGAAGGCTATTTACTTACTGTGAAAATCTGCTCCTCATAAGTGGATGGTACTATGTTAAGGATGATTCCGTACCAGGGGGAAGGGTGGGCCACCCGCCGCAGAGAGAGTTCGATGAAACCCACAAGACTGAGGATCTGGCTAGCGTGTTCGCAGGTCGTTCTTGCTTCGGGTTTGCTGTTCCTCGCTCATGCTGAAAGCGCCGCTCATCATGTTGAACTGATGCGAGCTAACGTGCTCTATCAATTCGACTACTACCCAAGGGCGCTTCAATGGTTAGCAGCTCTTTACGGACCAAGTGCCCTGCTCACCGCCCCTGTCGCAGCCATTCCACGAGTTCCAAGATTGGCTGTTGTGATTTGGTTTGTCCTGTGTGTAGGAGCATTTTGGTATTGGCTGATCTCGCGGCTTGAGTCCGGTCCAAAGATGACGCGGTTGCAGGTACCAAGGAGGAGCTTCTTGGGCAGACTGTTCAACTGGCTAGGGCTTTTTTTCAGTGTGGCGCTCTGCCTTGCATCTGCATCAGCTGCGCGACACGGCGGGCTGCCCCTTGTGGTTGACCTCTGTGGATTTCTCTGGGGGCTTGGCCTCTTGATTCTCTTTGGCCGAACTGCAAGGAAAATACGGGCAAACCCGCGACCCGGCGTTCCGTAGTATCGCGAGGAACCGTTTCGAGAGTCGGTTAATCAGAGCGCCGGCGGGTGGCCCAGCCTCTAAAGTTGGTTTTCAGGGTGCCCCATGCTCGGGTTTTGAGCGTGGGGCCTTTCGCTTCGCTGTCACAGAGAATGGAATGGCCTTTCGTCAGTGCAGAAACAACAGATACATGTAAAATTTGCAGGGCATAAAGGAATTGCTGTATCCCTGTCCAAGCGGACAGGGGTATGTAAGGCCAATAGATTTAGCAGTATAGCCAATGGCAGCCCCGCTTTGGGAGATTGGCGATACCCGTGCTCATTATGCATTCGGCAGGGGGAATTTGAGTTCTAAGGAGCGTTCGATGATCGAAGATCGTGAGCACGTGGTTGTGACCCAAGAGGCCGCGACTCCCCGGTGGGTAGGAATTGGCGTGGTAGTTTTGGCGATAATCTCGCTCGTGGCGCTCGGTATTGGTTGGAGCGCGGAAAGCGCTTCAAAGAGCAATCAACAGGCCCTAACGGCACAGGTACAAGCCGACAAGCAGGCGCAGACCGTCCTCGAACAGCGTCTGCAACAGGCTGCCGAGTCCCAGGCACAAGTGCAGGGCGAAGTGACCGTAATCACCAACCGCCTGAAACTAACCCAGGGCGAACTGGCCAGTGCGCGCTCGCAAGCCAGGAAAATCAAGGAAATGGACGCCAAGCAGTTCGCCGCCTTCCAGCAGCAACAGGATCAGGTGAACAGCCAACTCGCCACCAAAGCGAGCTCCGACGACGTCAACAAGTTGAACGGCGACGTCAACGGCGTCAAGACCGACTTGGACTCGACCAAGCAAACCCTCCAAATGGCGCGAGACCAGTTCGGAAACCTGATCGCCCGCAACCACGATGAAATCGCTCAGCTCAGACTCGCTGGCGAGCGCAACATCTACGAATTCACCGTGGACAAGAAGGGCCAGCGCAAGCACGTAGGCTCACTGAACGTCGAGCTGCGCAACACCAACACGAAAAAGCAGCTCTTCAGCGTCATTCTCTACGTCGACGACAAGCGCTTCGAGAAAAAGAACCGCTCCGCCGACGAGCCGATTTACTTCTATACGCACGACTTCCAGACACCGCTCGAACTGGTTGTCAACCAGGTTGGGAAGAATAAAATCACCGGTTACGTGAGTGTTCCAAAAACGGCCGGCACAACCACGCAGGCTGCGGCGTCTACTGGAACAGGCGAGTAGACTCGACTTTACCTGAACCAAGCCTCGCGTTCCCCGATTTACGACGAGAGGCGGCAAGCCACAAAAAGGGAGGCGCTCCTGAGGGACGCCTTCCTTTTTTGTTTTTGCGCGAGGTTTATTCCGCCTTCGCCAGGGAACGTTGCTTGCGTTTGAGAAAAGTCTTGGCCAGCGCGGGAAGTTTGTCGTGCGCGAGCTTTCCTTGTTCGTATAGCTTCATCTTGGCCTTGGCTGATTTCCGCTTCTTATGGTGGCGCTTCCAGGCCATGAACCGCTTGTCATTTGCCATGAGTGTCCTCCGGATCGATTGCGAGCCTTTCGATTGTAGCGGAGCGTAACATTCTTGCAACCCCACATTATGATTTTCCGCGCCTGTTGACGACTTCAAGTAGGATGGTGCGCTATGTCTTCCCTGTTCATACACGCCGGACGCGCGATTACGCCGCACGAGGAAATCAGCGACGCCGCTGTCGTCGTTGAAGATGGAAAAATCGCGCGCGTTGCGCGCCGCGAAGAAATCGAAGTCCCCAGCGGCGCCAAGGAAATTCTCGCGCGCGACATGATTCTGATTCCCGGCTTCGTCGACATTCACATCCACGGCGCGGGCGGCCACGACGTGATGTCTTCCACGGAGGAAGCTCTCAGTACTGTCGCGAAAACAGTCGCGCGCCACGGGACAACCTCGCTCCTGGCAACCACCGTCACCGCTCCGCCCGACGAAACGCGCCGCTGCCTCGAAGACATCGCGCGTTACATCGCAAGCCCTGCGAACAAGGATGAACCAGCCGCGCCAACCGCCCAAATCGTCGGCATTCACCTCGAGGGGCCGTTTATCAGCTTGACGCGTCGCGGCGTTCACCCGCCGGGAGCCATCGCTAAGCCCTCCATCCCGCTGCTCGATCGTTACCTCGAAGCGGCCGCCGGCAACGTGCGCATTCTGACGCTCGCCCCGGAGATTCCCGGCGCGCTTGGCCTGGTCGAACACGGCTACGCGCGCGGGACCGTCGTTGCGCTCGGCCACACGGATGCCACCTACGAGCAAGCTCACAACGCGATTTTCTGTGGCGCGCGCCACGCCGTCCATGTCTTCAATGCCATGCGCCCCTTTTCGCATCGCGAAACGGGAGTCCTCGGCGCGGTGCTCACTGACGATTCCGTCACCGCCGAAATCATCGCCGATGGAGTACACGTGGACGATCCCGCAATTCGCTTGCTGCTGGCTGCCAAGGGTCCCGACCTTGTCATCCTGGTCAGCGACGGTACAGCCGCCACAGGCATGCGCGACGGCAGCTACCGTTTGGGGACATTTGACGTGACCGTTGTGGGCGGCGTCTGCCGGAATCGCGATGGCAAGCTCGCAGGCAGCACGCTCACGCTCGACCGCGGGTTGCAGCACATGGTGCGCCTCGGCGTGCCATTGATCGAAGCAGTCCGCATGGCCACTCTCAACCCCGCACGCCGCGTCGGCTTGGAGAAAAAGAAAGGCGTTCTCGTCGCAGGCGCCGACGCCGACTTAATTCTCCTTACTCCCGAGCTAAAAGTGGCAAGCGTGTATACGCGCGGCATCGCGATGCCGTAGCAGCTAGCGCCTCGCCCTCCAAAGGCTCTGCGACTTGTGGCGTCCGCTGCTCAGCTAACCAATCACGAATTCAGGGGAATTTTTAGTTCTGCGGCGAGCGTGTACGGATCAAACGGACTGTTGGCGAAATAACGTCCATCTACTTCCAGTGTGGGCACTTTGCGCCGGCCGTCGTTGACGCGCAGCACCAGAGCTTCGGCCTCGGGCGATTTGTCGATATCTACTTCACGAAATTCGATCCCGCGCTCTTTCAAGAAGAGTTTCGTTCTCCAGCAATCGCCGCACCACCGCGTGCAATACATGGTAACCACAGCCATCAAATAATCCCCATTGCTCCTACTGTTAAAGATGCTCTACAAATGTCGCAGATTCAATCGAGGGGCGCCGCTATGCAGTTCAAATGACAACTTCGCGATAACACGACGGGAACTTGCAGTTTTTAATGGCGAGAGACTTCCTCGACGACACCGGCGACGCCAGCCTTCGCAGCGGCCTGCAAACGGGCCAGCGCGCGATTCACTGCAAAGCTGGCGCGGTCCCAATCCGCGTCCACGGATGATTTCTTCGCCATCTCGCTTTTCGCCTTATCGAGCGCCGCCCGCGCTCGCGCAACGTCGATTTCTTCGGCGCGCTCGCAAGCGTCCGCCAGCACGATCACTCGCCCCGGCAAAACTTCCACGAAACCCTTGATCACCGCGAAGAACTCCACATCGCTGCCTTTGCGATATGAAAGCGTCCCTATGCCAAGCTCGGAAAGCAGCGGCGCGTGCCCCGGCAGGATTCCCATGTAGCCTTCCTTGCCCGGCAATTCGACGGACTGCACAGTCTCCTGCAGCACGAACCGCTCCGGCGTCACAATGTCGAGTTCGATGTTTTCCGGCAGCATTGTCCCGTTATCGCTTTAACTCTTCTTCCCTTCCGCTTTCAAACTCTACGCCGTCGCCGCCATCTTCTCGGCCTTTTCTCGCGCCTCTTCGATTGTCCCCACCATGTAAAACGCCTGCTCGGACAAATCGTCGTGCTTCCCTTCCACGATTTCCTTGAACCCGCGAATCGTGTCCTCCACCTTCACGTACTTCCCTTCCAGACCCGTAAACTGCGCCGCCACGAACATCGGTTGCGACATGAATTTCTGAATCTTGCGCGCGCGCGCCACGATCAGCTTGTCTTCCTCGGGCAATTCCTCGATGCCGAGAATCGCGATGATGTCCTGCAAATCTTTGTAGCGCTGCAGCGTCGATTTCACCGAGCGTGCCACGTCGTAATGCTCCTGGCCGACGATCCGCGCGTCCAGAATGCGCGAGAAACTCGCCAGCGGATCGACGGCGGGATAAATGCCAAGCTCGGAAACTTGGCGGCTCAAGTTCGTTGTCGCGTCCAAGTGCGCGAACGTCGCGGCCGGCGCGGGATCCGTGTAGTCGTCAGCGGGAACATAAATCGCCTGCACCGAAGTGATCGAGCCTTTCTTCGTTGAAGTAATGCGCTCCTGCAACTCGCCGATTTCGGTGTTCAAGTTCGGCTGGTAGCCCACCGCCGAAGGCATGCGGCCCAGCAACGCCGACACTTCCGAGCCCGCCTGCACGAAGCGGAAAATATTGTCGATGAAGAGCAGCACGTCGAGCCCTTCCGCGTCGCGGAAATATTCAGCCACCGTCAAACCCGTCAATCCGACGCGCAAGCGCGCTCCGGGCGGCTCCGTCATCTGCCCGTAAATCAACGCGGCGCGCGACTTCTCCGAATTCCCCGGCACAATAACGCCGCCCTCGCTCATTTCCAGCCACAGGTCGTTGCCTTCGCGCGTGCGCTCGCCCACTCCGGCGAATACCGACACGCCGCCGTGCTTCATCGCGACGTTGTGGATCAGTTCCATGATGAGCACCGTCTTGCCCACGCCGGCGCCGCCGAACAATCCGATTTTGCCGCCCTTGAGGTACGGCTCAATCAGATCGACCACCTTAATTCCCGTCTCGAACATTTCGAGCGACGTCGATTGCTGATCAAGCGCGGGAGCTGGCCGGTGAATTGCCCAGCGTTCCTTCACTTCCACCGGGCCCAGCTTGTCCACAGGCTCGCCGAGCACGTTGAGGATGCGCCCCAGCGTTCCCCGTCCAACGGGAATTGAAATTCCATCTCCCGTGTCGATTGCCTTCATTCCGCGAACCACACCCTCTGTCGGCTTCAACGCCACTGCGCGCACGCGGCCTTCGCCCAGGTGTTGCTGCACCTCGGTGACAATGTCAATCGGTTCCGGGACCTCGAAGCCTTCGCTGGTAATGCGCACCGCGTTGTAAATCTGGGGCAGATGGCCTTCCTCGAATTGTACGTCCACCACCGGCCCGATCACCTGGACGACGTGGCCGACGTGTTCGCCTTTTTTCTCTGCCGCCTTTGAATCTTCTGCCATCGGAAAGCTCCCTCGCCTATGACGACGCCGCGAAGGCGGCGCCGCTTACGATTTCAATAATTTCCTTGGTAATGCTGGCCTGTCGAATTCGGTTCATGTCGAGCGTCAACTCCGTGATTAGCTCCCCCGCGTTCGTAGTAGCCGCGTCCATCGCCGTCATGCGAGCCGCATGTTCCGCTGCGGCCGATTCCAGCAAGATGCGGAAGATTTCTGTTTCCAGATAACGCGGCACGAGATGCGCGAAAATTTCCTCCGGCGGTTCCTCGTAAATATAATCTACTGTCTCCAGAAGTTCAGCGGACTCCGTTTTCGCTCCGGACTCACTCGCCCTCTTTTCCGGAGCGGCCGCGAATGATTCTGGATCGAGCGGCAACAACTTCATAAGACGAAGTTGCTGCACCATCACGCTCTTGAACTCGTTGTACACGGCATACACAGCATCTACTTCATGCTTCGTGTACATCTCCGCGATGCGCGCGGAGATTTCTTCCGCGTGGTGAAATTCCACGTGTGTCGAAACGTTCAGATATTCGCCGGCAAGTTTCCATTTTCGCCGCCGCAGCGCTTCCACGCCCTTGCGTCCCACGGCAATCGACTGCACGTCCTTCCCTTGGAGTTGCCGCAGGTATTCTGCCGCTCTGCGAAGCACGTTGGTGTTGAATGCCCCCGCGAGACCCTTATCCGAAGTAAGCACCAGCACAAGGACGCGCTGCTCCGGCCTCCGTTCGAGCAAAGAATGCTGTGGCTCAGAGACGCGCTGCATCGCGGATTGCAACACGCGGCGAATCTCCTTCGCGTACGGCCGCGCGCGGAACACACCTTCCTGGGCCCGTCGCAGCTTCGCGGCCGCCACGAATTTCATTGCGCGCGTGATCTGCTGCGTGTTTTTCACAGACCGGATGCGACGCCGGTAATCGAGCAGGGTGGGCATGGAACGGTTTCGCTCGCCGTTCAGTTCGCGGCGGCGGCAGCCTCCGCGGTCTTATTGCTCGGGACAAACCGCTCCTTGAAATCATCGAGCGCTTTCTTCACGTCGGCGCGCAGCGCGTCGTCGAACGCTTTCTTCTCCGCAATCGCCTTCAGCACGCCGTTGTAATTCGTTTCGACGAAACTGTACATTTCCTTTTCGAATCGTCGCACATCCTCGATCGGCAAATCGTCAATATAACGGTTCGTCCCGGCGTAGATGATCAGAATCTGCTTTTCGACAGCGAGCGGCTGATATTGATCCTGTTTCAAAATCTCCGTAAGCCGCTGCCCGCGGCCGAGCTGCGCCTGCGTCGCCTTGTCCAATTCCGAACCGAATTGCGCAAAGGCGGCAAGCTCGCGAAACTGTGCCATGTCCAACCGCAACGTCCCCGCCACTTGTTTCATGGCCTTGATCTGCGCGTTGCCGCCGACGCGGCTCACCGAAATGCCCGCGTTGATCGCGGGGCGTATGCCCGCGTTGAACAAATCCGATTCCAAGTAAATCTGCCCGTCCGTGATTGAAATCACGTTCGTCGGGATATACGCCGAGACGTCGCCCGCCTGCGTTTCAATCACCGGGAGCGCCGAAAGCGAGCCGCCGCCCAATTCCTTGCTCAGTTTCGCCGCGCGTTCCAGCAGCCGCGAATGCAGGAAGAAAACGTCGCCAGGATACGCCTCGCGGCCAGGAGGGCGCCTTAACAACAATGAAATTTCACGGTACGCTTGCGCGTGTTTTGAAAGGTCGTCGTAGAAACAGACCGCGTGCTTGCCCGCGTCGCGGAAAAATTCGCCGATAGCGCACGCCGCAAAGGGTGCAATGTACTGCATCGTCGCAGGCTCGGAAGCCGTCGCGGCCACCACGATGCTGTGCTCCATCGCGCCGCTGTCCGTCAGCGTTTTTACCACCTGCGCCACGGTCGACCGCTTCTGCCCAATCGCGCAGTAAATCGAAATCATGTCGCCGCCGCGCTGGTTGATAATCGTATCCAGAATAATCGCGGTCTTGCCCGTCTGCCGGTCGCCAATGATCAACTCGCGCTGCCCGCGGCCAATCGGAATCATCGCGTCGATGGCCTTGATGCCCGTCTGCAAAGGCTCGCGTACCGGCTGGCGGTCAATCACGCCCGGCGCCAAACGCTCAATCGGATTCCGCTTGTCCGTGGCGATCGGTCCTTTGTCGTCCAGCGGCTGCCCGAGCGGATTCACCACGCGCCCAATCAACGCGTCGCCCACGGGCACCGACATGATTTTCTTGGTGCGCTGCACCGTGTCGCCTTCTTTGATCTCCGTGTAGTCGCCGAGCAGCACCGTTCCCACTTGATCTTCTTCCAGGTTCAGCGCGATCCCGAAAACGTCGTGCGGAAACTGAAGCATTTCGCCCGCCATGCACTTGTCCAGCCCATGAATGCGCGCGATGCCGTCGCCCACCGAAATCACCGAGCCCACTTCTTCGACGGCCATCACCTGCTGGTAATTCTCGATCTGCTCGCGAATTATCTTTGTGATCTCGTCAGCCTTGATTGTGGCCATGCACTGCTCCTATTGAGCCTCGAGCCGCGTGCGCAGCCGGTTGAGCTGCTCGCGCACCGATCCATCGTAGATTGTCGAGCCAATTCGCACTGTTGTTCCGCCGATCAGGCTGGCGTCCAATTGATACTGCGTCTGCACTTTTTTGCCTGTGACGCGTTCGAGCGTTTTTGACAGCTCTGACTTCTCTTGTTCCGAAAGCTCGCGCGCTGAAGTCACCTTCGCATCCACGATTCCCATTCGCGCGTTGGTCTCCGTTTCAAACGCCTCACGAATCTCGTTGAGAATTCCCGTGCGCCCATGGTCCACCAGCACAAAAAGAAAATTCTTCACTTCAACATCCAATCCCATTTTCTGCGCCAGCTCGCCGATGACCGCCTTTTTCGCGCCGGGGCCAATCGCAGGAGTTGTCAGCACATTCCGCAGCTCCGGCGAAGTTTCGTACATCGCCGCAAACTCGCCCAGCCCGCGTTTAATGTTCTCCGATGCGTTGCGCGCAAACGCTGCATCCGCCAAGGCCGCCGCGTATCGCTGCGCCAGAGCGCTCAATTTGCGCTCCCGGCAAGTTCCGCAACGAATCCTCGAAAGAGCGACGCATCCGTCTGCGGTGTTATCTGCTGACCGAGCAGCGTTTCCGCGCGGTCAATCGCCACGCGCGCGGCGATTGTTTTCAATTCCATTTCCGCAGCGCGCTCGGCGGCGCGAATCTCCAGTTGCCCGGCCAACTCGATGCGTTTCGCGTCTTCCTTCGCCACCGCGCGAATACGCTCAGTCTCAGCCGCGCTCTCGCGTTTTGCCCGTGCGCGCAACTCGGCGACGGTCGCGTCGAGCGTCGCCATTTTCGCTTCCGCTTCGCGTTGCCGACGCTCCGCCTCTTCGCGTGCCTGCGCGCTTTCGGCTATCGCTGCCGCAATTGCTTCCTGGCGCGCGCGAAAAAATGGCGGCGTTTTCTTGGCAAATACCCACACCAGCACTGCGACAAAAATTCCAAAGTTAATCCAGCGATAAACCCAGCCGGTAGTCGTCCCGGCTGCTTCTTCCGGATTGGTCGCGGCCAGCACAGGCGCCGCGCAGGCGGCCAGCGCGAATAACGCTGCAACTATCGAACCTGCCACGCGCAGGACGCGCCGTGACGCCGCAAATATCATTTCACGCGGCACTGCGCGCATTATCGGGTCCCTCGCAGCGGCGCGCTAGGGCGTTCCAAAATCATTTTCGCGATTCGCCCCGCCAAGTTTGTGCTTTCGCCTTCCAGTTGTGCCCGTGCCGCCTCGAATTCCCGCGCGATGCGCTCCTTTTCCTTGCGCACAGCTTCTTGCTCCAGTTTTCTCACGCTATTCAAGAGCTTCGCGCGTTCATCAAGCGTCGCCTGCCGCGCTGCTTCCTGCTCGGCAAAAACACCCGCGCGCGCTTTTTTCAGCGCATCCTCATAGGTATGTACCTTTTCTTTCGCCGCGGCCTGGACAGCCTCCGCTTCCGCGCGCGCCTTCGTGATGCGCGCAGTGCGCTCAGCAAGCGTGCGTTCGAGCGGCTTGAAAAAATTCGCGCGCAAAAACCAGTAAAACAAAAGGAAAAGAATAATGGTGGGTACCGACTTGAGGAACAACCAGCCGAGCTGTTGCAGGATCGCCATCGCACACTATCGCAACTGTCTGACTCGCCTCCCTGGATTTTCTTTATTCAGCGACTCGTCGCCGCCCTAAGACACACGTTTAACGCACCGCAGAGCCAGCAATTATGGCATCCCTTTTCTACGTCGTCAACCAGCCCAAATCGCAGAAAAATCCTCAGTTTCCAACTGGAACAGCTCGTCCGCGAAACGCCCTTTGACAGCAAAGTAGCGTCCGATTTACAGCCACTGCCCCTGCACAAACTCCCGCCACCGTGCTAGTTTATCTTCTGAAAAGACACGCCGAATTAGCAAGCGACGAAGGATGACGAACACATTATCGAGAACTGCCTTTTGGCGCAATTCTAATCAATACAATGGGGATTAGAATTCGGCGTATCCTACTGAAAACAAAGGGTGGCGTCACATTCTAATCGGTACAAATAACGTCTTTGCGATCGCGGTCATTTCTCCCTGTGACCGGCATTTCGCTCTCACGTCAGGAATGCTATTCTTATCCGCCTTCTTGAATATCCGTTTCGTTACTAAAGGAGATTTCGCATGCCTGCGTTTTCCGGAGTCGATTATCTCGACTTCGATTCCCTGCTGACCGACGAGGAAAAACTGGCGCGCCAGACCGCGCGCAAATTTGTCGACGAGCAAGTGCTGCCGATCATTGAGCAGTGCAATCGCGACGCAAAATTCCCGATGCAACTGTTGCCGCAAATCGCGGGGCTCGGTTTCTTCGGCGCAAACTTGAAAGGCTACGGCTGCGCGGGCATGTCGAATGTGGAATACGGCCTGGTGATGCAGGAACTCGAGCGCGGCGATTCCGGTCTGCGAAGCTTCGCGTCCGTGCAATCGGCGCTGGTGATGTATCCGATTTATTCGTTTGGCTCCGATGCACAAAAAGACAAGTGGCTTCCGCAACTTGCTTCCGGGAAAGCCATCGGCTGCTTTGGGTTGACCGAGCCGCAATTTGGTTCCAATCCCGGCGGCATGCTCGCGCGCGCCGTCCGCAAGGGCGGAATCTACATTTTAAACGGCGAAAAAATGTGGATCACCAACGGCTCGCTTGCCGATGTCGCGGTCGTATGGGCAAAATGCGAAGACGACAAGATTCGCGGCTTCCTCGTCGAAAAAGGAACGCCGGGATTCAAGGCCTGGGATGTTCACGGCAAATGGTCGCTGCGCGCTTCAGTAACTTCGGGACTTGCGATGAGCGACTGTAAAATCCCCGCGGAAAACGTATTGCCGAGCGTCGAAGGCCTGCGTGGTCCGCTCTCATGCCTCAACCAGGCGCGCTACGGAATTGGCTGGGGAGCCATCGGCGCGGCCATGGCCTGTTATGACACAGCTCTGCGCTACGCAAAAGAACGCAAGCAATTCGGCAACAAGCCCATCGCGTCGCACCAACTCGTGCAGGAAAAACTCGTCTGGATGATCACCGAAATCACGAAGGCGCAATTCCTCGCGCTTCAAGTCGGGCGTCTCAAAGACAAAGAGCGCGTGCACCCCTCGCACATTTCCATGATGAAAATGAACAACGTCTGGATGGCGCTGGAAACGGCGCGCATGGCCCGCGGGATTCTTGGCGCCAACGGCATCGTCGACGATTACTGCATCATGCGCCACATGACCAATCTCGAATCTGTCTCCACTTACGAAGGCACGCACGACGTGCACAAATTAATCATCGGTGAACGCATCACCGGAATCGCGGCGTTCGAATGACAAAACATTCTTCACTATTTTCCGTTTGCGTAATTGCCGCGGTATTGGCTCTTGGCTTTTCCAGCGCGGCGCGCGCCGCCTCACCCAATGACAATCGCCCCAAAGTCCGCGCGATCACGGCTTTCATCGCGCTCGACCGCGCACATTATGAAACGCAAATCGCCGAAACCCTGGCTAACCTGAAAAAGATCAAGGCCGCGTACGAAAAGGCCGGCTTCGAAGTACAAACGCTGCGCATCACCACCCAGCCCTTTCCCGAATACACGCGAAATCTTTCCGACGAGCAAGCACTGGCATTTTTTAAGAAATATGACGCTCTCGCCGAGAAAAACGGTTTCGACGCCGCTATCGGCCCCGCCAATTTCCCGGGAAGTGAGAGACCAACGGGACACGCAAGCGACGATGCTCACGAAGCGCTGCTGCTCGCGAAAATCATCGCCTCAACAAAAATCCTTGAAGGCGCGGTCATAATCGCAGGCGACGACGGTATTCGTTGGGACGCCATTCCGTCTGCCGCGGCCGTCATTCATTATCTCGCTGACAATAGTCCGAACGGCCTGGGCAATTTCCGTTTCGCTGCAATTGCGATGATCCCGCCCAACACCCCGTTTTATCCCGCGTCGTATCAGGTCAACGGCAACCACACATTCGCCATTGGGCTGCAATCCGCAAACGTTGTCGCAACGGCTCTCGCGTCGAGCACCAATCCGCAAAAGGCGCAAAAAGCCATCGAAGACTCTCTCGGCAATTGGGCGCGGCAGATCGAAGCCATTGCCAAACGCGCCGCGCAAGAAACGGGCTGGAAATACACTGGAATCGACCTGTCGCCCGCGCCGCTAAAAGAAATTTCTATCGGCGGCGCGATTGAAAATTTCACGCACGAACCGCTCGGCTCAAACGGCACGCTCGCCGCCGTCGCCATCATCACGCGCGCGCTGAAAAACATTCGCGTAACGCGCACGGGATATTCGGGATTGATGCTTCCCGTTCTCGAGGACTCCGTGATTGCCCGCCGGTGGAGCGAAGGCCGCCTCTCGATCAATTCCCTGCTGCTCGATTCCTCCGTCTGCGCCACGGGCCTCGACGTCATTCCCATGCCCGGTGACACGACCGAAGCTCAAATCGAGCCCATCCTGAAAGACGTCGCGAGTCTCGCCTACAAATGGCACAAACCGCTGGCGGCGCGTTTGTTGCCTGTAAAAGGTAAAAAAGCCGGCGAGCAGACCGAATTTCAAGATCCATTTTTAGTGAATGCCAAGATCCTGCCGATCCGATGAAAGATCCCCGCACACACACAGGAGCAACAATGGAAGACAAGCTCAGCCTGGAATTCCTGCGCGTCGTCGAACAGGCCGCCATCGCTTGCGCGCACACCATGGGGTTGGGCGACCGCCATAAAGCCGACGAGGCCGCCGTCCAGGCGATGCGCCGCGAAATGGACACGGTCGGCATGGACGGCACTATCGTTATCGGCGAAGGCGAGCGTGACCAAGCGCCCATGCTCTTCATTGGCGAAAAAGTCGGCTTGGCCAGCAAGCACAAAGACAGCTATCCGGCTGTAGATATTGCCGTCGATCCGCTGGAAGGAACCAATCTGTGCGCCACCGGCGAACCGAATGCCATCACAGTTCTCGCCGCGAGCGAAAAAGGCGGATTGCTCCACGCGCCCGATTTGTACATGGAGAAGATTGTTGTGGGTCCCACGTGCCGTGGTGCCGTCGAATTGGATGCTCCGGTGAAGGACAATTTGAAAGCCATCGCCCGGCGGCTCGACCGCCTGGTCGAAGATTTGGTTGTGATCGTCCTCGATCGGCCACGGCATGAATCGCTGATCACCGAAATTCGTAACGCAGGCGCGCGCATCCGGTTGATCAGCGACGGCGATCTTTCCGCTGGAATCGCGTCGGCCGTTCTTGGCTCCGGCGTGCACGCGGTGATGGGCACCGGCGGCGCTCCGGAAGGCGTCCTCACGGCCGCGGCGCTGAAATGCCTGAATGGCGAAATCACCGCGCGTCTCGTAGTCTCAACTCCGGAACAGCACGAACGGCTGGCAAAAATGGGCGTGACCGACGCGAAGAAGATTTACAAAACGGATGAGCTCGCTCCCGGCAAGAAAATGATTTTTGCCTGCACGGGAGTGACGGAAGGAAATCTGCTGCGCGGCGTGCGTTTCTTCGGCGAAGGCGTGCGCACTCACTCGCTCGTCCTCACCTACGACGACCGTCAGGTGCGCTTCATCGACAGTGTTCATCTGAATAAACGGCCAGACGCAAAAGTTCGCTTTATTTGAGATCCTTGCGATACACTCGGAACAATCGGCCCGGGCCATGCTTGCTTGAACTTAGAAGCGTAAGGAGCCATCACGATGTCCGGACCTTCCCAGCCCCAAGCTCAACGCGATAGCGACGGCCCCAGCAAGCGCTTAATTGTGCTGGGCGTTCTGCTCCTTGCCGTCTTCGTTGCGTGGATCGTTACGATGCTCGCGCCCCTGAATTTCGCACCCAAGCATTAAAAAAAGCGGCCATGGCGAGGCCCCGATTTGGCAAGCGCAAGTCAGAATCGGGGAGATTTGTTCACAAAAGGGAAATGAAACGCTTGAAGCGCCGAGCGTGTTGCCCGGCGCCCTCTTGAAAGTAAACTTCTGCGAAATCCGTTACCGATGAGCTGCAGCCATTGGCGACCCGTGCCGCCGCGACGACAGTTGCGACAGCTTCGATTGCTGCATGGGCTGCTGTATCGGCTGCACCGTTGCTCGCATGATGGGGCTGTTGCTGACGTGGTCGCTGATCGCCTGCAAACGCTTGAGGATGGATTGCCACTGCGCCCAGTCAAGCTGGCGCAGAAATGGGCGCAATCCCTGAATAAATGGATCCTCGAGCAGTGTCTGCCCCGTAGATTCGGGGACAAAAAAACGATTCAGCCCGACTCCGAGCGCTTCGGCGATCTTCTCGAGCGTGCCGAGGCTAGGCGTCATTTGCCCGCTTTCGATACGCGAAAGATAAGAACGCGACACGCGCGAACGCGCCTGAAGCTGGCTCTGCGTCATGCCGCGGGACTCGCGCAACTGGCGAATCCGCTGACCGATATTCTCCACGGTTTCGCGGTTCGGCCAATCTTCGAGCAATTGACGATCGTCGCCCGGCAAGTCCTGTGCGGAAGGTGTGGGGATGACGAACGTCACCTTCGAAGGCAACAGGCGCACGCAACGGCGACAATTGTCCGTACGTGTGCGATATTGCACAAGTCCGCAAACATTGCAGCGAACCACTTCCCGGTCCATGTCTGAACCGGCTTCCTCTACTTTCTTTTCACCCAACTGTTCCTCGCAGACTTTTCCGGCTATGCGGAGGGAGGGAACGGGTCACAAAGGGGAAGGCAGAAACCGGCGCGAGCGACATTCTCTCTGCCGACCCATCTGGAGTCAAGCCTTTTTTTCTGCTTCCCAGCCGCGCCCAATTCTAGCTCTGGCGTTGTCGCAAAATCAATCTTTCGAATAGCGCGCGCGAGGGTCGCCGAATGCGGCTACTTTTGATAGGCTAGTCATCTTTTCGAGGAGGAATATTTACAGTGGCAAACTTGCCGAGCCGCGAAGAAGCCTGGAAATTGCTGTGCGAATACACGCAAAACGAGAATTTGCGCAAACACGCGCTGGCCGTGGAGGCGTGCGTACGTGCGTACGCCCGAAAGCAGGGCGCGGACGAGGAATTGTGGGGGCAGGCTGCGCTGCTGCACGATTTCGACTATGAACGATGGCCGAATGCAGAGCATCGTGCGGATGCGGAGCATCCTGCCGAAGGTTCGCGGATTCTCCGCGAGCATGGCTATCCGGAAGAAATGATTCACGCCATTCTCGCGCACGCGGACTACACCGGTGTGAAGCGCGAATCGGCGCTCGACCGCACGTTATTTGCCTGCGACGAGCTCGCGGGATTCCTCACCGCTTGCGCGCTGGTGAAACCAAGCAAGAAAATTGCCGAGGTGGAAGCGGCGTCGGTGAAAAAGAAATTGAAAGATAAAGCGTTCGCACGCGGCGTGAATCGCGACGATGTCCGCGTAGGGGCGGAAGGACTGGGCGTTCCGCTCGAAGAGCATATCGCGTTCTGCGTGGAGGCGATGCGCGGCATCGCGGATCAGCTCGGACTCGGCTGACTTTTCACGGCCGAGATTCGTTTTCGGCTGCAAATGGCGAACGCGCTAGTGTGTTAGAATTGTAAATTCCATGGAGAGAGCGGGAGAATTCTTGGGCGCAGCGCTGCGGCGGATGAAAGATCCGCAGGCGGCGCGGACGTGGCTGAAGGCGGCGTGGCCAAAGATTGTTGGCGACGCGCTGGCCGCGCATGTTCGCCCGGCGGCTTACGCGAAAGGTGTCCTGCGCGTCGAAGCGGACTCGCGCGAATGGCAGAAGCAAGCCGAGTTGCTCAATCAAGAAATTCGCGAGCGCGTGAATGGTTCATGGGGCAGCCATCTCGTGAATGAAATTCGTGTCGAGCCTGCGCAAAATGCCGGCCGGCGTCTCGCCTACGAAGTCGATAACAATCACATTCCCTTCATTCGCAGGCCGATGTCGACGCGTAAGCCATGAAAATCAGCCGCGATGACGTGCTGCACGTCGCCGAGCTGGCGAACCTCGAACTGAACGAATCGGAAGTGGAAACGTTTCGCGGACAGCTGGACGCGATCCTCACGTACATCGACAAACTCAAACAGCTCGACGTTTCGGCGATTGAGCCGATGGCGCAAGTGCTTCAATCCGTCGCGAGTCCCGATGGCGCGCTGCGTGATGACGTGGTGCACAAGTGCGAAATCGCGGAAGCGATTCTCGAGCAAGCCCCGGAGGCGAAGAAGCCGTATTTTCGCGTCCCGAAGGTTATCGAGCGATGAGCGCGGCGAATACCTGGACGATTCCTGCCGTTCGCGACGCGCTCGAAGCGAGGAAAATTTCCGCGCGCGAGCTTACCGCGGAATTTTATTCGCGCATCGAAAAAAGAAATTCGGAATTGAATGCATTCCTCGCGCTTTCACCCGAGCGCGCCTACGCGCAAGCTGACCGCATCGACAAACTACGCGCCCGCAACGAAAAACTCCCGCGGCTCGCAGGCGTCCCACTGGCTATCAAGGACGTGATCAGCACGAGCGGGATTCGCACCACGTGTGGCTCGCGCATTCTGGAAAACTATGTCCCGCCGTATGACGCGACTGCGGTGGAAAAACTGGAATCGGCCGGCGCCGTCATTCTGGGGAAAACGAACTGCGACGAATTTGCGATGGGCAGCTCGAACGAAAACTCCGCCTACGGCCCAGTGCGGAATCCGGTCGCCACGGACCGCGTCCCCGGCGGTTCGAGTGGCGGCTCGGCGGCGGCAGTGGCGGCAGGACTGGCCGTCGCGGCGCTTGGTACAGACACGGGGGGATCGATTCGGCAGCCGGGAGCGTTCTGCGGAATTCCCGCGATGATGCCGACCTATGGACGCGTGTCGCGCTACGGGCTGATTGCGTTTGCCTCTTCGCTCGACCGCATCGGGCCGTTTGCAACGACCGTGCGCGACGCCGCGGCGGTGCTTTCCGCGATTGAGGGCCGCGACGCGAACGACTCGACGTCTGCCGCTGTGCCGCCATCCGATTATTTCGAGGAAATGGAAAAGCCGATCCGCGGAATGCGCATTGGTATTCCCGCCGAATATTTTGGCGAAGGTATTGATCCTGAAGTGCGCGCAAAAGTGGAAGCGGGCATCGAGCTGATGAAGCGAATCGGCTGCCAGCCAGTTGAGTTGCGAATGCCGCACACAGAGTATGCGATTGCCACCTACTATATCGTCGCGACAGCCGAAGCGAGTTCGAACCTGGCGCGCTTCGATGGCGTGCGTTATGGCCTTCGCGTTCACGGCGATTCGCTGCGTGAGATGTACAAGAAAACGCGGGGTAAGGGATTCGGCCCGGAAGTGAAACGGCGCGTCATGCTGGGAACATACGCGCTGTCCTCGGGCTATTATGACGCGTATTATTTGCGCGCGCAGAAAGTCCGCACGCTGATTGCGCGAGATTTCATTTTCGCGTTTGAAAAAGTGGACGCCATCGTGACCCCTACGTCGCCCACAACAGCGTTCCGGCTCGGCGAACGCACAACCGACCCATTGGCCATGTATCTTGCTGACGTATATACGGTTACCGGGGCGTTGGCGGGCATTCCAGGAATTTCCGTTCCCTGTGGCACAACCTCGACTCGGCTGCCCGTTGGTTTGCAAATCTTCGGTCCACGCTTCGCCGAGTCGCGAGTCCTGCAACTTGCCCGCGCCTTTGAGAATGCCGGCGGTTTCCAAGTCTGAGCCTCGAGCCAAACTCTCCTCAAAATCATATCCCTACGGAAAACCGTAGAAACATCCAAATGATGGGCAAAAGATTTCTCGTATTGCGCTACTTGGGGCGCGCCTGCTCGCATCACAAACGTTGCCTAATTCCGATAAGGCCATTCTAAAAAATCACTTAGCAAAAGTATCTGAGGCGCGATTTCGGGAATCTAATTTGGTATGGATCGTGCTAGGAAGTTGGTGGGGATGGGACGGTAGCCGGTTTGGGCTACCGAAAAGGAACGGAAAAGTGGTTACCATTCGATCAGGCCAAAAGCAGTTCACCGAAGACGAAGTATCCCGCTTGACAGGAATCTGCTTGGATCACCTCCGCGGTTGGGCGCAAAGCAGACAGCTCGGTTCGCTGATTCGTGCCGCAGAGGCCGCCAGCGCCGGTGCCGAGAAGTGGCTGTTTTCGGATTCGGACCTCATGATTGTAAACGTCCTCTGTCCGCGCTGCCAACACTAGAGCGCGCCGTTTGGACCTTCATTAACGAACTGTCCGCTATTTCTCTGTCCACGTGCCCGCTGGAAAGCTGCTTTCAATTTTGTAGCCCGCGGCTTTTGGTTTGCCCATTGGAATTGCGCGGCGACGCACGCGGGGTTTAGACTCAAATCGTGATGGAAAACGTAACTCGACACACCGGCATCTTACAGATGCTGACATCGTGGCGTAATTCTAAAATGGTTATGCACGGCATCCTTCGAATCCGGCGCGTCATTTTCGCGGCAATCGTGTGCCTGCTTGGCTTTTCGCTAGCTTTGCCAATTCTAACAATCGCGCAGGGGACTCAGAAAACCTCAAGCGGCCAGGAAGCGCCCGGCTCTACGCTGCCGAAGGGCAAGAAACTGGTGATGAAGGACGGAACGTCGCAGACTGCCAGCAGCTATCAAGTGCAGGGCGATCGCGTACGCTATTTCAGCGTCGAGCGCGGCGAATGGGAGGAAGTACCGGCCGCGGCTGTGGACTGGGACGCCACGAAAAAGGCGCAGGCCGATGACACCAGGCAAGCAGAAGCTCTTGATGCAAAGCTGAAAGCGGAAGATGCGGCCGCAAGAGTCGCGCCGCTTGATGTGGATGCGAGCCTCGAAATTGTCCCCGGGGTTTTCCTGCCACCGGGCGAGGGAGTTTTTATTTTGGACGGGCGCGCCATTTTTCCCCTGCACCAATCCCCTGCTTCCAGCAAACTGAGCAAGAAACGCCTGATGGAGCAGGTAGTGATACCCGTGCCAGTTGTGCCCTCGCGGCGCGGAGTCGATCTGGAGGGAGCGCACGCGTCGTTTCGAATCACGAATTCCTCGCCGGAATTCTATTTACGGACGACCGATCCGGGCCAGCCGGAAGTGGAACTGATTGAGGCGCACGTTCATGGCGACAAGAGACACATCGAAGATATCGATAATTTTATGTCGCAGCAGCAGGAGAAGCGAAAGACAGTGTCGCTGCAAATCTGGGAAGTCGCGAAAGGGGTCTACCGTTTTACGCTAGGCCAACCGCTCAAGCCGGGAGAATACGCGCTTGCCGAAGTCTCCGCAAAGGAAGGAATGAACCTGCTTGTCTGGGATTTTGGCGTCGACGCAGCTCGCGGAAAACAACCAAAGACCGTGCGGTGAATATCCGTCGCGCGAACTATTTCGGCGAGGACGTGCGCCGCGCGATGAACTTCTCAATTGTCGAGACCAAATCAGCAATCTGAAATGGCTTTTGCAACACGAAAGAACCCTTCTCCTGCAAGGCAGCGACTTGCGATGGATCGACAATCTCTCCAGTGATGAATAAGAATTGCGGATGCTTCACGCCTATGCGGCTGCGCACGCGGTCAAATAATTCCAGGCCGCTGACACCGCCAAGATTGAAGTCGCACACAACGACGTCATAAAGATGCGCGGAAATTTTCTTCCACGCCTCTTCCCCGGTGCGGACGGCCTCAACGGCGGCGCCGCGCGCCTTCAGGCCTTCCTCGACCAATTCACGAATGCTGTCTTCGTCCTCCACAACAAGAATTGAGCGGCCTTTTATGCCTTCGCGCTGCGAAATGAACGACGACGGCGATGGCGCCGCAGATCGCGAAATCGGCAAGAGAATGCGAAAGCGCGCGCCGCCCGCGGGCGATGACTGCACTTCGATCGTGCCTCCATGTTCCTTGATGATCACCAGGCAAATCGTGAGTCCGAGGCCCGTGCCTCCACTGGAGCGACGCGTGGTAAAGAAGGGATCAAAGATTTTCGCGCGAATTTCCGGCGGTACGCCGGGACCGTCGTCGTCGATTAGGATTTCGGCTTTCCCCTCGCTCTCCGCGATGTGGATGCCGATCCGGCCGCGATCGCGCGCGGTTGCAATAAACTGTTCGGCGTTTGCGAGCAAGTTCACGAACACCTGAACCATTTGATTCGGGTCCGCCTCAATCTCCGGCCGCTCTAATGTCGCGTCAAAGTCCACAGCGATATTCCGGCTGGCCAGAACGAATTGCTGAAGCTCGATGGCGCGGTTTATCAATTCGGCGAGGCGAACGTGCTGGCTCTTGGGGCGCGAAGGCCGGGAAAAATTCAGCAGATCTTGCACCAACTCGACGGCCTTGCGCGCCTGCTTCTGCACAAGCTCGATTTGCCGCCGCGAAGCGTCATCCGTGGCACGCTCGCGCACCAGGTCGCTCATGCCCAGGATTGCCGTCAGAGGATTGTTCAATTCGTGGGCGACTCCGGAAACCATCTGGCCTATGGCCGCCAGTTTTTCCGATTGGAGCAACTGCTGTTCCAGGCGCTTCGACTCTGTGACGTCGCGCGCCGAAGCCACGATGCCGATGATTTTTCCGTCCGCGTCGGTGAGCGGGCCGGCGTTCGCGCGAAACGTCCTCCAGCCGCCGTCCTTGTGCGCGGTACGGTATTCCACGGTGCCAAAACTCATCTTGCCGGTAATCAGGCTGGTAAAAAATTCCATGACGGAATCACGGTCGTCCGGATGCGGGCGATCGTCGAGGCCCATTCCGATGTATTCCTCCGGCGTGTAACCAAGGAATTCTTCCACGCGCGGGCTGACGAACGTGTACCGCCCGTCCTTGTCGAGAACGACAATGATGTCCGGAAAGCTGGCGACGAGGCGGCGCACGAATTCCTGCTCTTCGCGCAGGCGGGCCTCGATGGCGCGCCGTTCCGTAATGTCCACGAGCGAGCCTTGAAAACGGACGAATTGGCCGGAAGCGTCGCGGATCGCCACGCAAGAATTTAGAGCCAGAACGCTCGAACCGTCCTTGCGCCGCAGGACAATTTCACGATCACGCAGGGAACCCGCATCGCGCAGTTCACTGAATAACGGAATGCGTTGCGACAGGTCCGCAAAATGATCTCCCAGATTCTTCTCAAGCAGTTCCGCCTTACTCGCGTAGCCGAGCATCTGAACCAGCGCGGGATTCACATCGAGAAGCGTGCCGTCCGGAGCGCTGAAATAAATTCCTTCGTGGAGCGTTTCGAAAAGATCCGTGAAACGCGATTCCGTTTCGCGCTGCGAGGAAACGTCGCGCGCCAGGCCGCTCGCGCCTGTGACTTTCCCATCTTTCACGACGGCGTACAGCGTGCATTCGTAGAAACGAATTTGGCCCGTCGGCTTCCAGCGGACTTTCGCGACGCCGTTCCACGAGCGCTTTTCAATGAAACGCGGCAGGAACGGTTCAATTTGCGCGCGCGTCGGCTCAGCTACAAAATCCTCGAGCGGGTGATTCACGATTTCCGCAAAGGGCAGGCCGAGGATATCGGCGAACTCACGGTTGATGACGCGGATTTGGCCATCGAGCGAAATATTGAACGCGATGCGGTCGAAGCTGTCGATGAGCTCGCGGAAGCTGTGCTGAGAGCGGGCAACAATCTCAAACAGCTTTTCGAGCTGTTCATCACTCGGCGGTCCGGCATGCCCTTCGGCATAACCCTGCAAAAAGCCGCGGAGCTGCGCGATCTTGCGCTTCTGTATCCAGGCGTACGCGCCGAAGAGCGCGACCAAAATGACAAGGCCGAAAGAAAGAGCTTTGAAATGGCCCGGACGAGTGCCCGCGGGTTGCGTGACCGTGAAAGCTATCGTGAAGGCCAGAAGTATAAGAAGCAGGAGGCTGGTGCGCCACAGAGACGATTCGCGACGCTCGAGCTCTCTCCATTGGGCAAGCGCGCCGGTTTCCGGCTTCTTCGTGTCTGTCATAAAGAATTCTGGGGCGTCGATTCGGACTGCAAACGGTTATCCCTGTGCACACAACGCATGAAACGATTGTAGAGGCAGCGGGATTAGCGCGACAAACCGTAAAGAGGAGCAAGTTTCCACAGGTTCAACGAAGGCGATAGTGAAGGAGGGACCTCACGCCCGCCCGGCGAAAACGCCAGGCGGTACGTGAGCTACAGAGATATCTCCTAGGGTTCGACGATCGTATCGGTGTCTTTCCGGAGGAAGTCCAGCGCCGCCGCTTCTTCCGGCGTGAGCTGCGGCTCTTCCGCTTCGGGCTCTTCTCTGGGCACTTCAGTGAGAAGCTGCACGCTGCGGTATCGGTCGAGGCCCGTGCCGGCGGGAATCAGGCGGCCCATGATGACGTTTTCCTTCAGGCCGCGCAGATAGTCCACTTTGCCGGAGATGGCCGCTTCGGTCAGAACACGCGTCGTCTCCTGGAAGCTGGCCGCGGAGATGAACGAATCGGTCGAGAGCGACGCCTTGGTGATTCCCAGGAGCAGCGGACGTCCCGTCGCCGGACGATTGCCGTCGTGGATTACGTGGTCGTTCTCCTCGCGGAAGCGGAATTTGTCCACCTGCTCTTCCAGGAGGAACATCGTGTCGCCCACGTCTTCCACCTTCACCCAGCGCATCATTTGCCGCACGATGGTCTCAATGTGCTTGTCGTTGATGTTCACGCCCTGCAGGCGGTAAACCTCCTGCACGGAGTTCACCAGGTAAGCCTGCGTGAACTTTTCGCCGAGCACCGCTAGCAAATCGTGCGGGTTGAGCGGGCCGTCAATTAACGGCTCGCCGGCGCGGACACGCTCGCCTTCCTGCACGTTGATGTGCACGCCGCGCGGAATGGAGTATTCCTTGATGGTCTTGGCAACTTTTCCGCCGTCTTCGCTTTCGACAAAAATCCGGCGCATGCCCTTGACGATTTCGCCGTATTTGACCACGCCGTCGATTTCGCTGATGACCGCGGGATCTTTCGGTTTGCGCGTCTCGAACAGTTCCACGACGCGCGGCAGACCTCCGGTGATGTCTTTCGTCTTCGTGGTCTCGCGCGGAATCTTTGCGAGCACGTCACCCGGCTGCACATCGTCACCATCGGCGACCATCAAGTGGGCGCGCGACGGCATCAGGTATTTCTTGCGAACGCGTCCCTGCGGATCGCGGACCAGGATCATAGGCTGGTGTTTTTCATCGCCCGGCGGCAGCGTAACTACCAACTGCGACAACCCGGTGACTTCGTCCACCTGCTCTTCGATCGTGATTCCCGGTTGCAGGTCCTTGAACTGAATCGTGCCGCCCGTCTCGGTGAGAATCGAGAACGTGTACGGATCCCATTCCACCATCGTCTGACCGAGCGTGACCGGTTGGCCATCGTCCACTTTCAAACGCGCACCGTAAACCACGTGGTAGCGCTCCTTCTCGCGGCCCTTTTCATCAACCACGGCGATCAGACCGGACCGATTCATGGAAATGAGAATCTTGTTTCGGCCCTCGACAACTTTCAGGTCAATGAACTTCACGAAGCCGTTGTTCTTGGCTTCCACCTTGGATTGTTCTGTAACGCGCGTGGCCGTGCCGCCGATGTGGAACGTCCGCATGGTGAGCTGCGTGCCCGGCTCGCCGATGGACTGCGCGGCGATGACGCCCACCGCTTCGCCCATCTCGACAAACCGCCCGGTGGCCAGATTGCGGCCGTAGCAGCGCCCGCACACGCCGCGGCGGGACTCGCAGGTGAGCACGGAGCGAATCTTCACGCGCTCAATGCCCGCCGCCTGAATCGCGTTGGCGAGTTCCTCGGTGATTTCCTGGTTGATCTCGACGATGACGTTGCCCTCGTAATCCTTGATCTTTTCGAGCGACACGCGGCCGATTACGCGGTCGCGCAACGGCTCGACTTCGACGCCGGCTTCGAGGATGGGCTCGACGTAAATGCCGTCCGCGGTGCCGCAGTCGAATTCGTTGATGATCACGTCCTGGGCCACGTCGACCAGCCGCCGCGTCAGATAGCCGGAATCGGCGGTCTTTAGAGCTGTGTCGGCTAATCCCTTGCGGGCGCCGTGCGTCGAGATGAAGTATTGCAGCACGGTGAGGCCTTCGCGGAAGTTTGAGGTGATGGGCGTCTCGATGACTTCGCCGGAAGGCTTGGCCATTAATCCGCGCATGCCGGAAAGCTGACGAATCTGCTGCTTCGAGCCACGCGCGCCGGAATCGGCCATTACGTAGACCGGATTCATGGTGCCTTCTTTATCCTGAGCCTCGAGCGCCTTGAACATCTCGTCCGCGACCTTTTCAGTCACGTCGCTCCAGATTGCGATGACTTTGTTGTAGCGCTCGCCGTTGGTGATGGCACCGTCGAGATATTGCTGCTGCACCTTGACGACTTCGCGCTCGGCGGTGTCCACCAGCTTCGCCTTGTCGCCGGGGATGACCATGTCGCTGATGCCGATGGAAAGCCCGGCCTTCGTGGCGTAGAAAAAGCCAAGCTCTTTCAGTTTGTCGAGCATCTGCACGGTCTTTTCGAGGCCGAAGCGCAAATAGCAATACTGGCAAAGTTGCTGCGTGCCCTTTTTCTTGAGCAAACCGTTGACGAATGGCATCTCCGCCGGCAACTCGTCATTGAAAATGGCACGGCCGACCGTGGTCTGCATGAATTGCTTGCTGAGCGTGACGGGTTCGGTGTGCGTCACGTCCTGATCGTCGTACGCAGTGGTCATGTCGATCACTTCGCCGGTGTAGCGCAAGCGAATCGGAGTGAGAAGTTCCACTTCTCCCGTTTCGAGCGCCAGGATTACCTCCTCGATAGAACCGAAAGCGCGGCCTTCGCCTTTCGCACCGGGCTTGGACTTCGTCAGATAATAAATCCCGAGGACCATGTCCTGCGTCGGCACAGCCAGCGGTCCGCCGTTCGCGGGCGAGAGAATGTTGTGCGAGCTGAGCATCAACACGGACGCTTCGACCTGCGCTTCGGGCGAAAGCGGAATGTGCACGGCCATCTGGTCGCCGTCGAAGTCCGCGTTGAACGCGGTGCAAACGAGTGGATGGATCCGGATCGCTTTGCCTTCGACGAGCACCGGCTCGAATGCTTGAATGCCCAAACGGTGCAGCGTGGGAGCGCGGTTGAGCAGCACGGGATGCTGGTGAATCACTTCTTCCAGAATATCCCAGACGATTGCGTCCTGCGCCTCCACCAATTCCTTGGCCTGCTTAATGGTGGTGCAGTGGCCGGCGGCTTCGAGGCGGTGATAGATGAACGGCTTGAAAAGTTCGAGCGCCATCTTCTTCGGCAGACCGCACTGGTGGAGCTTGAGCTCCGGGCCGACGACGATGACCGAACGGCCGGAATAGTCCACACGCTTGCCGAGCAAATTCTGCCGGAAGCGGCCTTGCTTGCCCTTGAGCGTATCGGAAAGCGATTTGAGCGGGCGATTATTCGTTCCGCGAAGCACGCGGCCGCGGCGGCCGTTGTCGAATAGCGCGTCGACGGCTTCCTGCAACATGCGCTTTTCGTTGCGGACGATCACATCCGGCGCGTGAAGCTCCATCAGCTTTTTCAGCCGGTTGTTGCGGTTGATGACACGGCGGTACAAGTCATTCAAATCCGATGTGGCGAAACGCCCGCCATCCAGAGGCACGAGCGGGCGCAATTCCGGCGGCAGCACGGGAATCACATCGAGAATCATCCACTCTGGGCGATTGCCGCTCTTTCGGAAAGACTCGACCACTTTCAGCCGCTTAGCGAATTTGATTCGCTTCTGCAGGCTGGGGTCGGCCTTCATTTTTTCGCGCAGCTCTTCGGAGAGTTTTTCGATGTCCACGCGGCGCAGCAGTTCCTTGATGGCTTCAGCGCCCATGATGGCGCGGTACTTGCCGGCGAATTCCTTCTGCAGCTCGCGATACTTATCGTCGAGCAGCAGTTCCTTTTCCCTGATCCCCGGCACTTCTCCCGGATCGACGACGACAAACGCCTCAAAATAGAGGACGCGCTCGAGGTCGCGCATGGAAATGTCGAGCAGGTAACCGATGCGGCTCGGCAACCCCTTGAAGAACCACACGTGCGAGCACGGTGAAGCGAGCTCGATGTGGCCCAGGCGCTCGCGGCGCACTTTGCTGAGCGTGACTTCGACGCCGCACTTGTCGCAGATGACGCCGCGATGCTTCATGCGCTTGTATTTGCCGCAGAGGCATTCCCAATCCGTTACCGGGCCGAAGATGCGCGCGCAAAACAACCCGTCGCGCTCCGGCTTGAACGTCCGGTAGTTGATGG
>DASZCH010000110.1:0-42754 GCA_035943235.1 Candidatus Acidiferrales bacterium | reverse complement strand
GACCCGGGTTTCGCAATCACCTGTGCGCGCTCCACTTCATCTTTTTCCGTCCCGCGCAGCAGCAATCCTACGTTGTCCCCCGCCATCGCTTCATCCAAGAGCTTCCGGAACATCTCGACTCCCGTCACCACTTTCTTCACTGTCGGACGAAAGCCCACAATCTCGATTTCCTCGCTCACTTTCACTTTCCCGCGCTCCACGCGCCCCGTCACTACTGTCCCTCTTCCCGAAATCGAGAAAATGTCCTCAATCGGCATGGCGAACGGCTTATCCACGTCGCGCTGCGGCAAGGGAATATTCTTGTCCACCGCTTCCATCAACTCGATGATCGTCTTCTCCCACTTCGCATCCCCTTCCAGGGCCTTCAGCGCGCTCCCGCGCACCACAGGAATGGTGTCCCCCGGATATTGATAGCTCTTCAGCAAATCGCGCACTTCCATCTCCACCAGATCCAAAAGTTCCGGATCCTCCACCGCGTCGCATTTGTTCAGAAACACCACAATCGCCGGCACGCCCACCTGCCGAGCCAGCAAAATATGCTCGCGCGTCTGCGGCATCGGTCCGTCGGTCGCCGCCACCACCAGAATCGCGCCGTCCATCTGCGCCGCGCCGGTGATCATGTTCTTGATGTAGTCGGCGTGTCCCGGGCAGTCGATATGCGCGTAGTGCCGGTTCGGCGTCTCATACTCCACGTGCGACACCGCTATCGTGATGCCCCGCTCGCGCTCTTCCGGCGCGTTGTCGATCGAATCGAACGCCCGAAACTGCACTTTCGGGTTGTTCTTCGACAACACTTTCGTGATCGCCGCCGTCAACGTCGTCTTGCCGTGGTCGATGTGTCCTATCGTCCCAATGTTCAGGTGCGGCTTGCTGCGCTCAAATTTTTCCTTCGCCATCGCTCCCTACTTTCGTTCGGATCTGTGCAGAATTTCTTCGTTCGCGCCTTCCAAAGCTTTGGAGCGGGGGACGGGATTCGAACCCGCGACCATCTGCTTGGAAGGCAGAGACTCTACCCCTGAGTTACCCCCGCCAACTACCACCCTGCCAATTTCGCAATTCTGGAGCCTGGGACCGGGATTGAACCGGTGACCTCGTCCTTACCAAGGACGCGCTCTACCACCTGAGCTACCCAGGCATCCACCGGCTCGCTGATGCGCGTGCTGCGCTCCCAACGATGTCTTCCGAACTTCCGCCTAAGTTTTTCGAGATCGAATCTGTGTTTCCGCCTTCAGCGCTTCGGCGTCCCGCGATACGATGGTGGACGGGGGAGGATTCGAACCTCCGTAGCCCGCAAGGAGCGGCAGATTTACAGTCTGCTGGTTTTAGCCACTCACCCACCCGTCCCGCAAGAACACCGGGACTTGAGGCGCTGGTCCCGGCCGGGGAACTTCGCAACGCAGAAAGGGCTCGTGTCCAAAGACACCAGCCCGTTCACTTTTCAGTGCGAGGAATTCACCAGAGCCAAACTCAAAATTTCCCGATCCTTCAAAGTCAGCTGGCGGAGGGATTTGAACCCCCGACCCTCTGATTACAAATCAGATGCTCTACCAACTGAGCTACGCCAGCAGAAGCAAACCCGCCAAACCTATCATGCGGGCAATCAAATTGCAAGGGGGCGCAATGTCCCAGCAAGACTCGTGCCAAGCTGGCTCTGGAATTATCCGCCAAGCATCAACTTTACACCATTCGGCCCAAAACCTATACTGAAAAAGTTGCCGCACACGACCGCATGAAACGCACAATCATCATAGTTCTGGCCGCCTGTGTTGTCGTCGTTGCGGTCATCGCTTACTTTCATCATACGCACGAAAAAACAGCGCAATTGTGGGCCGAGGACGCTCAATTCTCAACCACGCCCAACTCTGCTGCCGCGAGCCTGAACAAAGGAACGAACGCCCCAGCGAATTCGACTGATCTTGTTCATCAATTGCCTGCTGGCGCTTCCGCCATCGTATTTGCAGACGTTGCCGTCCTGCGCGAAGCGCCAATCGGAAGAGAACTTTCCGCTCTCGCACCTAGCTCGTCGCAAGACCCTGAATACACAGCATTCGTGCGCTCCACCGGGTTCGACTATTCGCGCGATCTCGATCGCGTCGCGCTGGCGCTGTGGCCGAAGAATTCGCCGACAACGGTGCTTGCGATCGCGCAGGGAAAATTCAACGAGGCAAAAATCGAGCGTTACGCGCTGCACAACGGCGGCAAAGTTATCAAACATGACGGGCGGAAAATTTATGACGTCCCTGAAGCAAATCCTCCGCGAACTGTGCGTTTCGTATTTCTCTCGTCGACGGAAATCGTTCTCGCGGATGGGCCGGCAATATCCATTGTCTTGGATGCAACGCACGACCGCCTCGATGCGGAAATGTCGCGGCGTATCGCGAAAGTCGCCGCCGCTCCCATCTATGCCGTTGCACGCACGCCGGATCTGGCGAAGGACGTAGGCGTCGACGAAACGCACTCGGCCCAACTCGCGCACTTACTCCAAAGCGTGCACAACCTATCTCTCGCCGGCCTGCCCGTGGGGCAAAACCTGAAAGTCGCGGCCACCGCGGAATGCGATTCCACGCTCGACGCCTTTCAATTGTCCACGGCTCTCGAAGGTTTGGCTTGGATGGGACGCGCGGCCATGGCCGACCCGAAAACACAGCAGCAAATCGGCCCGCAATGGCCCGCGCTCGACGCCCTGTTAAAAGCGGCGGAGATTTCGCATGACGGCCACCTCGTGCGCTTGCACCTTCAAATCACCCCGCAAATGCTCCGCGCCGCCGTCCCTGCTCCAACCGCTGCACCGTCCAGAAATTAAAGGGCGCCGCGCTCGCAGGCATTCTCGGGCTTTTCCGGTGGAATTTTGCTCCATGCCCGGCTAGAGTACTCGCTATTCTTTCCACACAATGACAATACCGAGGAGATGAACCATGAGGGCTCTGCTCAACCGGCTCCTGCTCGTCCTTTCTATTCTCGCTTTCGCCGCAATGTCGGCAACACTCCTCCGCGCGCAACAGCCGGATATTCCCTTCCAGAAATTCACGCTTTCCAACGGCCTCACGCTCATCGTCCACGAGGACCACAAAGCCCCCATCGTCGCCGTCAATCTTTGGTATCACGTTGGATCGAAAAACGAAAAGCGCGGCAAAACCGGCTTTGCCCATCTCTTCGAACATTTGATGTTCGGCGGCAGTCAGCACGCGCCGGGAAGTTACAGCAAAGCTCTTGAATCCGTTGGTGCAACGGACCTCAATGGAACCACGAACTTCGATCGCACCAATTACTTCGAAAACGTACCCACCTCCGCTCTGAATTACGCCCTCTGGATGGAAGCCGACCGCATGGCCTACCTTAATTTAAGCCAGAAGACCCTCGACCTCCAGCGCGGTGTCGTCCAAAACGAAAAACGCCAGGATGAAAACCAGCCGTATGACTTGACCGAGGAGCATTTTCCAGAAAACACCTTCCCTGCCGGACACCCTTACTCTTGGGACGTCATTGGTGACATGGCCGACCTCGACGCCGCCTCTTTCAAAGATGTGCAGGAGTGGTTCCACACCTACTACGGCCCTTCAAACGTTGTCATCGTCTTGGCAGGAGACATCGACGCCCAAACGGCCAAGGAGAAAGTCGAAAAGTATTTTGGTGACATTCCTCCCGGGCCGCCCGTGACCCACCAACAGGCATGGGTTGCCAAAATGACTGGAACGCATCGGGAAACCACCGAGGAGAAAGTCCCGCTGCCACGTATGTACCAGGTCTGGAATGTTCCGCCATTCGCCAGCGCGGATTCCGACTACCTCGATCTCGTCGGAGCCTGCCTCGGTGACGGCAAAACCTCCCGTCTTTACAAGCGCCTCGTCTATGACGATCAGATTGCCAGCGACGTCACCGTCTACAACGATTCTCGCGAAATTGCCGGCCAATTCGTCATTCAGGTCACTGCCGCTCCCGGCCACACTCTCGGCGAAATCGAAAAGGCCACCGACCAGGAATTATCGCGCTTCCTTCGGGACGGACCGACGCCTGCGGAAGTCCAACGCGTCCAGACCCAGTATCTCGCCGCCTTTCTTCGCGGCGCCCAGCGCATCGGCGGCTTCGGCGGCAAATCGGATGTCCTGGCGCAGTACGCTGTCTTCACGGGAGATCCGGAAAATTACAAGGTCACCCTCGAACGCATCCGTAAAACTACTCCGGCGGACTTGCGCTCCGCGGCGGCTCGATGGCTCTCCGATGGCGTGTACATCGCCGATGTGATGCCCTTCCCGGACTACAAACCCGCAGTGGCGCACGTTGATCACACCCAGAAACCGGCTCTCGGCGCCCCGCCCGAGCTCAAGCTGCCGCGTCTGCAGCGCGCCACTCTCTCCAATGATCTGAAAGTGATCCTCGCCGAGCGCCCGGGTGCGGGACTTGTAAATATGTGGATGGCAACCAACGCGGGCTCCGCCGCCGACCAGTTTGCCTTGCCGGGGACGGCCAGGCTCACCTCCGCGCTCTTGGTCGACGGAACCCAAACGCGCACCGCGCTCCAGATCAACGACCAGACTGCCCTCCTCGGAGCGGAACTCAGCAGCTACACGGGATTGAACGCTGGATTGGACTATTCTTACGTACGCCTTTCTGCTTTGAAGTCCAAGTTGGATCCTTCTCTTGACCTTTTCACCGATGTGCTCCTCAATCCGTCATTTCCTCCAGCGGATTTTAAGCGCGAGCAAAAGCTGCAAATCGACGCCATCGAGCAGGAAAAAAACCAGCCGGTTCTCATGGCTGCGCGTGTCTTGGGGGCTCTTCTCTACGGCTCCGGACACGCCTATGGCAATTCCCTGAGCGGTTCTGGCACCACCGCTAGCGTCCAGAAAATCACCCGCGATGACTTGATTAAGTTCCATCGCACGTGGTTCCGTCCAAACAACTCCACCCTCATTGTTGTTGGCGACACCACTCTTGCTGAGCTAAGGCCAAAGCTCGAAAAGGCGTTCGCGGCATGGAAGCCGGGCGAAGTTCCCAAAAAAAACATAGCGACTGTCCCCCTCCCCTCAAAATCCGTGGTTTACATTGTTGACAAGCCCAATGCCGGCCAGTCCGAGATTCTTGCCGCCGACCTCGCCGGGCCGCCTGATCCTGCCACCCAGATCCCTATCGAAGCAATGAACGATGCCATCGGCGGGACCTTCGGTGCGCGCCTGAATATGAACCTCCGCGAAGACAAACACTGGTCCTACGGTGTGCATAGCTTTTTGCTTGGCACCGACGCCCAGCGGCCATTCATTGTTATTGCTCCGGTGCAAACGGACAAAACCAAGGAATCCATCATCGAAATCAATAAGGAGCTGCGCGCATTTCTATCAGACCGTCCTGTCACATCCGATGAGCTCGCCCACATTCAGGAGAACGAAACCCTCCGGCTGCCGGGTTCACGCGAGACCATCGATTCGGTCGGCAACTCCATCATCGACATGGTCGCCTTTCACTGGCCGGACGATTACTACAACACTATGTCCGGCCATATTCGCGCGCTGACAACCGCCGATCTGGACGCCGCGGCAAAGGAGGTCATTCGCCCCGACAATCTGGTCTGGGTCGTGGTCGGCGACCGCGCCAAAATCGAAGCCGGCATTCGCCAGTTGAATATCGGCGAAGTCCGTTTCATTGACGCCGACGGCAACCCCAGATAGCCAACGCTAGGCCACTGTAGGTCGGCGCAGATGAAGTTCATCTCTGTGGGGAAAGTCGAAGAAAACCGCGATGCAGGCGGGTTATCAGTCGCCGCTGGTGACCGAACCGCCGGCGTCCACCTGATGCAGGTATCGCCACGGGTTCACAGGCGCATTGTGCATGCGAACTTCGAAATGGAGGTGCGCGCCAGTCGCACGGCCACTTTCGCCTTCATAGCCGATCACGTCGCCGCGCTTGACCGGCGTTCCCGGCTGCGCCGCGTACCCGGAAAGATGCGCGTACCAGGTTGTCAGACCGAAACCGTGGTCAACGATAACCACGCGCCCGTAACCTTGCCGGTCACCCGTGAAAATCACAACTCCGTCCCCCGCGGCGCGAACGTCATCGCCATAGTGCGACGCGATGTCCAATCCTCTGTGAAATTCGCCTTCGCCACCGAACGGATCCAGCCGCTCGCCGAACCGGCTGGTGATTCTGCCCATCACCGGCCACAAAGAAGGCATAAACGAAGCGTTTGCCAGCTTCATTCCCGGTAGAAGTTTCAGGCCGCCATCCGCAACCAGGACCACCGCCGCGGCATTCTGTTCCAGGAAATTAAAACGGTCGAGCGTCTGTTGATACGCGGAGTCGGATTGCACGGGCGAATTCGAGGCGCTGAATGGCGTCTCCGGAATGCGCGTCAGCCCGTATGCCACCGCCACTTCGCTGGCCAGCGATTGCAGGGAGTTCAGCCGCTGATCCGCGTCCGTTACCTGGTTTTGGAGCTGTTTGTATTGCACCGTAAGCGTCGCCTGATCGCGGCGGAGTGAATTGTACGCAGTCACTTTCCAGAGCAGCCGCGAATACGAAGCAGCCGCCACCACCACCGTCATGCTGCCCACGATTACGAGAACCGCAAGCAAATGCACAACATAGTGCGGGATGCGCAGACGGCGCATATCCCCCGAATCCGAGGACGCAATGAGAAATGTGTAGAATTTCTTTCTCATAATGGCAATTTAGGTCTTAATTTCTCTTTGCGCTGGATTAGAAGACCGCTGGCCCCTCAGCGCGGTCTGCGCAATTTCTCAAAAAGCGTTTGAACCGGGAGACTTGGTTCGCAACCCGCCGCGAATATAAGTGCTCAACTCTATAGAGTCAACCAAAAATGTACTTCCGGGCCGGGCCGGCTCGCTTCATAATCCGGTCAGAGAAAACCGCTCTAATCATTTTACGGATTGGGGCAAGCCATTACAACTGCTCTGAAGGACAGGAAAAAAGCTGTGACAGCGGCCAGGGAGTTCTTCAAATCGGGCGGACGAAATAAGCCGGAGAACCTTGAGAACATGGAAGATAGGCTGATCGCCCGTCTCGCCCGGCGCATTCCCTCGGTGCACCTTTCTGGGCCCCCTAACGAAGCCCGCGCTGGAGTGCGCCTCGGCATTGGCGACGATGCTGCCATCCTCCGGTCGTCCCCGAAGGCTGAATGGGTCGTGAGCTGCGATTCTTCGCTGGAAGGCGTGCATTTCCGCGACGGCAGCCACCCACCTGAATCTATCGGTTACAAGGCGCTAGCGCGTGCAACCAGCGATCTGGCTGCCATGGGCGCGCGTCCACGCTATTTCCTGTTGGCCCTCGCGCTTCCGGCGGCAAAGACCAGCCGCTGGCTGGACCGGTTCGCTACTGGCATGGCAAAAGCAGCGCGCGAGTTGAATATCCGCCTCATTGGTGGCGATACGTCGAAAAACCGGAGCGTAATGATCAGCATTACAGTGCTCGGCGAAATTGCCTCTGGGCGGGCGATTACGCGCTCGGGTGCGCGGCCCGGCGACCTTATATATGTCAGCGGGCAATTAGGAGCCGCCCAGCTCGGCCTTGAATTGATTTTGCGCGGCCTTGCGCATAGACCGAGTCTGCGGCGATACCTTCAGCCACACCTCTATCCCCAAATCCCGCTTGTGTTAGGCCAGTCGCTGGCCACGCGACGCATCGCCACAGCCATGATGGATATTTCCGACGGGCTTTCCACCGACTTGGCGCGCCTGTGCGAAGCAAGCGGCGTCGGCGCGCGCATTTGGTCCGCCAAAATCCCGAAAGTGCTAATCCCACCCGCCCTCGCTCGTGAAAATCTGGACGCGCTCGAACTCGCTCTCCACGGCGGCGACGATTATGGCCTGCTTTTCACCGCGCGCCCGAGATCGGAGCAGCTAACTCGTCACCTCGCTCGAAAATTCAAGGTGACGCACATCGGGGAGATCATGCGCCAGAAACAAATTGTGCTAGTCCGCGACAACGGAACCGAAGCCGCCCTGCCGTCCAAGGGCTGGGATCCTTTCCGCAACTGACACCCGGGAGAACCGTTTACCGATCTGCACCAAGTGTTCCCTCACTCGGAATGGTTATCTCATCCGCCTGTTACACTTTTCAGTATGGGCAAAGAAAACCCTTCTTGGCTACAACAGGTCCGCGAATTTTGCCGCAACGAGAGAATCGAAATTTGCGGCTGGGGCGCTGACACGCTGGTGGTGCGCGCTCAGTCACCTGCCCGCGCGAGACAGGTCGCGTCGCAGCTCCAGTCGTTTGGTTTCGTCCCGGTTGAAGATGAAGATGACGCTGGAGCCGGATTGCTGACTCTATCCCGGAACCCGGAGGCAACTCGCGCTAAGCAGTTCGGAGGTTCGACGTCTTTCGATTTTTCCAAGCGGCCAATGAGGGAGCGCATCGCGCCGATCCTCGAAGCGGCTCTCTGCGTCTGGCTATTCTGGTACATCGCCACGCAGCCTCAGAGATCCAAACTCCCTGTGGTTCTCGCCTTAGTGATGCTTGTTATCTTCCTGCGGGACGGGAGTCGGCTTTGGGGATGGTCCATTCGGATGTCTCCGGAAGAATTCCGGGTGCGGCGCTATTTTCGATGGACTGCGGTCCCATGGGCGCAAATTCGCGGCGTCGAATTGACGGGCGCGCGGTCACGAAACAACGAAGGTGTCGCCTTGACGCTTGCACCTGAAGGCCAATTGCAGCTTGGCGCGTTTGTTTATCCATTCGCGCGCGCGTTGCGTGACCACTTGCGCGAGGAAATCGCAAAACGGCGAGGCCAATCAACGTAAGACGCCCGCGGCTGCCGCTGGACTTCGGTACACACTAAGCTCAAACCATTATTATAATTTCGCAATCCGTGCGCATCAGCGACCGGGCGGGTTGGCCGCCGTGGCGGGCTCTCCTGGCTTGGCGGGAGCCTTCGGCGGTGGCGGCGGCTCCTTTTGCGGTAATCCTTGCTCCGTTACATCCGCGGGCGGAGCCGTATCCGGCACGTCCACGTCCTCGTGCTGATTTTTCGCCAATTGCTCGAGCGACGTCACATTCGGGAAGTTTTCAACCGGCATGCCTTTGCTTGCCTGCTCCATGAATTCAAGCCAGATCGGCAAAGCGACGCGCGCGCCTGTTTCCTTTTTGCCCAGTGACATTTTCGGATCGTCGAAGCCGGTCCACACACCCGTTGTCAATTGCGGCGTGAATCCGATGTACCAGGCATCCGTGAAATCATTGGTCGTGCCCGTTTTGCCCGCGGACGGGCGTCCCAGCGCCTGCGCGCGGACGCCGGTGCCGAATCGCACCACATCTTCGAGCATCGCCACCATGGTGCGCGCATCGCTTGGCGGAATCGCATCCGTAATTCTCGGCCGCCCCTCCTCCAGAATTGCGCCGTCGTACGAAGTGACACGGCGAATCATGTGCGGCTGGATGTGAATGCCGTCATCGGGAAAAACGGTGAACGCGGACGTGTGTTCCAGCAGCGTCAAATCCGCGGCGCCGAGCGCGAGCGGCAGATACGGCGGCAGAGGACTGGTGATGCCGCAGCGCCGCGCCGTGGTAATCACATTTTGTATGCCTACATGGTCGAGCAGGCGTACGGCGGGCACGTTACGCGAATCGGCGAGCGCGCGCCGCAGACTGATCTTCCCCTCGAATACATTGTCATAATTGTGCGGCGAGTAGTCCTTTCCGCCGCTCGTGTACGTCACAGGCGTGTCGAGCACTGTGTCGAACGGCGTCATGCCCTGCTCCAGCGCCGTGGCGTACACGTACACTTTGAATGAACTCCCCGTTTGCCGTTTGGCTTGGGTCGCGCGGTTGAATTTCGAATCCTCGAAGCTGTACCCGCCGACCATAGCCTTGATTTCGCCGCTGCCGTTGTCGATAGCGAGAAGCGAGGCCTGCGCCGCCGGAACTTGTTCCAGTTGCACTTTCGCCGTGGCGCCGTTCAGCGCCTCGATATAAAGGTTCGCCAGATCGCCGACGTGCAACAGCTTCTCCGGCGATTTTTCGCCCGTCCATGAAAAATCAGGCTGTGTAATCACCGCGCGGTACGCTCCGATTTTCGCAACTGCGGCTTTCGCGTCCACTGCCGTAATCAATCCCGTAACGTAACTTCCCGCCGCGATGGGATCGCGCCAATCCGGCGATTCGTAACTTTGCAGCGTGCCCAGATGCGCGCGGAAAATATTCGGCAGGTTGCCGCGCCATCCGTGCCGGCGGTCATACCCGTGCAAGCCGTCGCGCACGGCCTGATCTGCGGCGCGCTGCATGGCCACATTCAGCGTCGTATAGACGCGCAGCCCTTCCTGATGCACGGCCTCGGACCCGAATTCCCCTTCAAGCCTCTGGCGAATTTCCTCGACGTAATACGGTGCAAGGGTATTCGTCTGTGGATAGGTGATCTGCAGACCAAGTGGCATTTGCTGCGCTGCTTTCGCTTGCGCCCGCGTTATTTTGCCGTTGTCGGCCATAAGCTGAAGCACCAGGTTGCGCCGCGACAATGCTGTTTGCGGATAACGCGTCGGCGAATAAATGGGCCCGCGGATAATCCCAGCGAGCAACGCCGCCTCGGGCAACGTCAATTGCCCCACGTGTTTGCCAAAGTAAAATTCGGACGCTGCTTCGAACCCGTAGTTCCCGTTCCACAGGTAAACCTGATTGCAGTACATCGTCAGAATCTGCTGTTTCGTGTAATGCCGCTCGATTTGAATCGCCAGCATCGCCTCTTCAATCTTTCGCCGGAAACTGCGGTCCGCACGATTCAGGAAAAGCCCGCCGGCAAGCTGCATCGTGATGGTGCTAGCGCCTTGAACGATCCGGCGGTGGATGACATCACTCCACGCCGCTTCGGCGATGCGCGGAAAATCCACGCCCCAGTGCTGCATAAAGTGCCGATCTTCGGTGGAAATAATCGCGTCTTGCAGAACTTTGGGAATTTGATCGTAGGTCAGCAGAATTCTGCGCTGCAGGGCAAAACTGCCGATGGACGTGCCGTCATCCGCGTAAAGCTCCGTGACCACGTCGGGCCGGTAATTTTCGAGCTCCTGAATTTGCGGCAGGTCGCTGCTGTAAACGAACAGCAGTCCCACGGCCGAGCCAAACGCAATCGCGCAAAGAACCAGCAGAATAATGGCGACGCGACTGAATGCCCTGCCCCCCGCGATGCGAATTGCGCCCTGTGGTGGATCACCCATTCCAATTGGATTGTAACGCAATCGTCAGGAGATGCTTCGAACGTTCAGCCCGCTGCGCTGCTTAAGAAAACACCCGCAGTCCATCACTCGCCGTCGAGAATCACGGCATCCGCCTCAATTTCCACCAGCATATCCGGCGTCACGAACCCGCTCACCTGCACCATCGTGCACGCGGGACGAATTTCGCCAAAAACTTCCCCGTGCGCGCGCCCAATCTTCTCCCAGTCCGCAATATTCGCGACGAACAATCGCGTGCGCACCACGTGTTCGAGCTTCGCTCCGGCCTTCGCGAGCGCCGACTCGATATTTTTTAGCGTCTGTGCCGCCTGCGCGTATGCGTCGCCCTTCCCCACAATTTCGCCGCTCGCATTCGTCGCCGTCGTTCCCGCGACAAACACGTGCGCGCCAACGCGCACCGCCCGCGAATAGCCGACCACCGGCTCCCACGGCGTCCCGCTCGAAATATTCTGCCTTTCCATTTTTGCTCCTTTCCGGTAACTTTCTGCCGCCAAACTAGGGGGAACTTTGCTGAAGAGCGCCATTCCTCTCCTTCACGTTTCGAACTTCGCTGCCGCGGAAGAATTTTATTGCAACCGCCTCGGCTTTACGCGCGAATTTGCCCATCGTGCTAACGATGCGAAGCCGGATCCTTGCTACGCCGGTGTCTCGCGCGACGGAGTCTGGTTGCATCTGTCTTCTTTCTCCGGAGACGGCGTTCGCGGTGGTGTGGCGAACCTGCTCGTCGACAATATCGATACACTTCACGCCGAATTGCTGGCCAAAAGCGTTCAGGTCGATCCCGGCCATCCCGTGGACCAAACTTGGGGCACGCGGGAAATGTACGTAAGAGACCCCGACGGTAACACGCTGCGCTTCATTCAAGGTTGACCAATCGCCCTGTAAACCGCTTCGCTCGACCATCTGGACTTCGCTTCGCAAAGTCCGTAAGCTGACGCTAGCTCAACGAAGCGAAAGGCCGCTGCCGAATATGCTTTGCAAAAACATCCTCGAAGCCATCGGCGAAACGCCGCTCATCCGCCTGAATCGCATCACGAAGGATATCGAAGCCGAAGTCTACGTCAAAGCCGATTACCTCAATCCCGGCGGCTCGGTAAAAGACCGCATCGCCACCTGGATGATCGACGAAGCCGAACGCAAAGGCCTTCTCAAACCCGGCGGCACAATCATCGAGGGCACCTCCGGCAACACCGGCATGGGCCTGGCGCTCGTCGCCACCGTGCGCGGCTACAAAATCGTCTTCACCATCACGGACAAGCAGTCGCGCGAGAAAATCGATCTCCTCAAAGCCTTCGGCGCCGAAGTCATCGTCTGCCCCACCGCCGTCGAGCCTGACGATCCGCGCAGCTACTATTCCGTCGCGAAAAAACTCGCGCGCGAAATCCCCAATTCTTTTTACCCCAATCAATACGAAAATTCGATGAATCCCGAGGCGCATTACAGCACCACTGGCCCCGAAATCTGGCAGGACACGGAAGGCAAAATCACGCATTTCGTTTGCGGCATGGGCACCGGAGGCACCATCAGCGGCGTCGGCCGTTTCCTCAAGGAAAAGAATCCCGCCGTGCAAATCATCGGCGTTGACCCCATCGGCTCGCTTTATTACGAATTTTTCAAAACCGGCAAAATCGGCAAAGCGAAAACCTACGTCGTCGAAGGCATCGGCGAAGATATTTTCCCATCCACGATGGATTTCAAAGTCCTCGACGACATCTTGCAAATCACGGACGAGGAATCTTTCGTCTGGGCGCGCCGCCTCGCCAAACAGGAAGGCGTTTTCACCGGAGGCTCAGGCGGCGGATGCGTTTCCGCGGCGCTGCGCCTCGCGCGCGAATGCAAAAAAGGCGACGTCGTCGTCGCGTTTCTCCCCGACACGGGCATGCGCTACCTCAGCAAAGTCTACAACGACGGCTGGATGCGCGAGCACGGCTACGTCGAATCCGAAGTTCCTCTCTGCGCCGCCGATGTTGTGCGCGTCAAACTCCAAAACGGCAAGCATCGCGAACTCGTCATCGCGCGCCCGTACCAAACCGTTTTTCACGCGCTGCACATCATGCAGCAGCAGGACATTTCCCAGTTGCCCATTTTCGAAGAGGAAAATCCCATCGGCACGATTTACGAGGATCAAATTCTGAATCTCGCGCTGCAAGGAAAAGATCTCCGCAAACTCGTCATCCGCGAAGTGATGGCCGAAGCGCTTCCGTGCGTTGCGAGCGACGCCCCCGTCGAACGCGTCACCCATCTCCTCAGCCACTCTGGCCCCGCCGTCTTCGTCGAAATGTCCACCGGCAAATTCGAAATCCTCACCAAGTTCGATTTGATGGACACCATCGCCGGCATCATGGAACAAAAGCGCTAATTGTCTTGTCGGTAGGAATCTCTGACTTCGTCAACATATAATCTGTTCAATGCAGCAACCAGAATCCAAGCCTGGACTCATCCCCCACTGGCCCGCAGCCATGGTTGTATTGTGTCTCACGGGGTTGGTTACGCTATTGAGTTTTCGGGACGTCCTCTATAACGCTCAACACAAATCCTTTTGGCTTGTTGATTGGCGTTTCATGCTGCCGCCATGGCCCGCGGCGGCAGTTAATCTGGCATTCTACGCGTACTTTCTCTGGGTGGGCGTGGCGTTCTATCGGATCGCCCGAGGCAACGAGCGCGTTCTTGTAGCTGGCTTTTTCGTTGGTATTTTGCTTCGTCCGCTCCTGAGCCTAATTTCATTGTCTGCTGCCGCTGATTACATACAAATCGTCGGTAATGTGGCTTCACTGGTTGCCAACGCAATAGCATTCGTTGCTGCAGTGTATATCTGCAAGATCGCCGCGCGCAGCAAGCCCTGACTCGATAATGGAGTCTCGAAATAGCAGGGTATAGTGTGTGGCAACTGGCTGGGTGTCCCATCCGGAGCGCCTCGTGCAAAGGGATGGGGCTTTCGATTACAGTCGGCCCGTTTACCTGCCGGGAACCCCATCCTAAACGCCGCCAAGTACGCTTGGCCGTAGAATTTTCGGGTGATGCTGAGCGGTATCTGCGAAGGGTGGGGATTTCTACTTTCTGTACTTGGCTATGATCGGGCCGAGACGTACACCGCATACATTATGGTGCAAAATGGTGCATTCTGGTGTACGCTTGCTTCATGAGTGCTGCTGAAAAACCAATGCGCCAGAGCGTCTCGCTTCCTTCCCATCTCGCACGGCGTGTGCGAACACTCGCCAAGAATAACCGCACCAGCACAAACCGCGTGTTGGTTGAACTGATCGAAAGTGGAATCGAATCGCAAGAGTCTGAGAAAATCAAATTCTTCGAACTGGCGGACCGGTTAAGCGCGTCCTCGAATCCCGCCGAACGTAAACGAATTAAGACCGAACTAGCCCGTATGACGTTCGGCAAATAGATGCCAAAGATTCAGTGGACCGATTTGCCCACTGCCCTGCGCGACCACTTGTTTGAACGCCTTCGCGAACGGAAGATTGCCGCCGACGATTTATACCAATTAAAATTGTGGCGCGAATCCGAGCCCGACGCCCCAGAAGACTCATGGTACAAAGATTTTGGCTCTTTCAAGATCTGCGGCCACGGGAAATATCCGAAGACCTTCCTCCTTCGAGGCCAGCCCGCAAAAGGCAAAAGATTGTGAGCCAAAACCACTCCGAAAACGCCCGATCTTGATCGCAAATGGAATGCACAGTTGCGTTCGCGTAAGCCTCCTAAAATCAATGGCATGCATTTTCTTGGTCGCAAATGAATTCAAGTTGCACCGGCGCTCCCCCTGCACCTTCCCGAGAACAGGGCCCCGGCAGCGTCAGTGTTATACTGCCAGCTTCTTTTTTCGGCGAGTTTCACCTGGCCGGACCCTCTCAACGGAGCAAGGCGCTAAATGAAGATTGAGGAACTCAACGAGCGGCTGCGCGATTCGGTGCTCATCGGCGACGGAGCGATGGGCTCGATGCTCTATGAAATGCTGGGCCCGCAGCGTTGCCTCGACGAATTGAATTCCACGCAAGCCGAAGCCGTCTTCCGCGTTCACCAGACCTATTTGGAAGCGGGCGCGCAAATCATCGAGACGAACACCTTCGGCGCGTACCGTCACAAGCTCGCGGCGCTCGGGCTGGGCGATCGCGCGGGAGAATTCAATCATCGCGGAGTGAAAATCGCCCGCGAAGCGCGCGAGGCCGCGCGTCATGAAGTCTTGATCGCCGGCTCCATCGGCCCGCTCGGCACTTTGCGCCAGGGCAAACAGCTTCCTCCCGACGAGATTCACGAAATCTTCCGCGAGCAGGCCGCCGCTCTCGAAGAGCGCGGCGTCGATTTATTTATTTTGGAGACGTTCAGCGAGCTCGATGAAATTCTCGCGGCGATTGACGCCATTCGCTCGTTTTCCAAATTGCCTATCGTCGCGCAGCTCACCTATTCCGAGGAAGGCAGCACCGTGGACGGCACGCGTCCCGAAGACGCCGTGGCGAAAATTAAGACAAAAGACGTGCAGGTGATCGGCGCGAATTGCACTATCGGCCCGCAGCTTCTGCTTCCTATCCTTGGCGAGTTGACGAATCTGACGAAAAACTCCAACGTGCGCGTCAGCGGCATGCCCAATGCAGGATTTCCCAAGCGCGTCGGCGACCGCATCGTCTATCCCAAATCTTCGCCCGAATATTTTGCGCAATTCGCGCGCGACGCGGCTTCGCTGGGCGTGCGCATTCTGGGAGGCTGCTGCGGCAGCACTCCGGAGCATGTCCGCGCCATGGTCGACGCGATGAAAAATTTCCGGCCATCGCGTGCCGCGCATGTTTCTCCCTCAGGCGGCGCGGTCGAAGAAACACTCGAGCCGCGCGAAAAGACGCGCCATCTCGCATCGCGCGAACCGGAAAGCATCCTTTGGCAAAAAATTCAATCGGGAAAATTCGTCGTCTCGGTGGAAATCGATCCGCCAAAGGGAACCAGCATCGACCGCGTGCTCGAACAAGTGAAGCGCGTGATGTCTTCGGGAAAAGTGGACGCCATCGACATCAACAGCGGCACGCTCGCGCGCGTGGGCATGGACGCTTTGGTGATGGCCGGCGCGCTTGAGGCCCACGGCGTCGAAACCGTTCCGCACTTGACCACGCGCGACGCGAACATCATCGGCTTGCAGGCGATGCTCCTGGGCGCGTGGTCCATCGGCGGCGTGCGCAACGTGCTCGCCATCACGGGCGATCCGCCTTCGCTGGGCGATCATCCGGAGACGAGCGGCGTTTACGAAGTCGATTCCATCGGCCTGGTGAAAGTGCTGGCGCGGCTCAATCAAGGGACCGACTGGGCGGGAAAAAATCTCGGCGGCGCGACGAATTTCACCATCGGTGTCGCCGTGAATCCTGTCGCGGACGACATCGAAAACGAAATCCAGCGCTTCTTCGCGAAAGTCGAAGCGGGCGCGCACTTCGCCATGACCCAGCCGATTTTCGATCCCGAGCATTGGCACGCATTCCTAAAAAAGCTCGGCGGCAAATCGCCCGTCCCCGTGCTCGTCGGATTGTGGCCGCTTACAAGTTATAAGCAGGCGCTGCGCCTGAATAACGAAGTACCGGGAATCGTGATTCCCGAAGAGACGCTGAAGGAACTCGAATCGGCTGGTTCTGCCGCGCGCGACCGCGGATTCGTGCTGGCGCGGCGCATGCTCGATTGGGCGCGCACGGAAATGCCCGGCGCGTATTTGATTCCGCCATTCAAGCGTTACGAAGAAGTGCTGGAATTATTTTCGTAGAAAAAGAAAATCTAAAAAAACCAGAACCGCTTGCGGCCGCCAGCGCCTTTTTCCTGGCTGCGCGGGGATTTTGCTTCCGGAAATGCGGGGAGATACGGCAGCGGGCGCCCTTCAAATGCGGCGCGCGGGTTTTTCTCGAAGAGCGCCTGAGCGACTTCGTCGCCTTTCCGCTCCGCGATGAATTCATACGCCGGCTTGAGGCGCAGAGGCCGGGTCGTTGCATTATGCGCGTCGCTGGCGATGAAATGAATCGCGTTGGAATCGAGAAGCATTTCCGCAGCCGTTTGCGCGCGCCGGCCAAAATCGCCCGTGATCGATTGCGCCGTGACTTGCACGAAACAGCCCTGATGCAGCCACCCCCAGAGCCGGTCCCAGTCAGCGCGAATCAACTGGTTGCGTTCCGGATGCGTCACGATCGGATGAACCCCAAGCAATTGCAACTGATGAAGCGTCTGATCCAGTGAGGCAGGCAGCGAAAAGTTTGCAAATTCGACCAGCAGATAATTCTTGTGATTCAAAGTGAACTTCGAAGGTTCCGCACAAAACGCCTCGAAATTTTCGTAACTCAAATGAAAATCGCAACCTGTGCCGATTGCCAAACGCCCGCCTAATTTTGTCTGAAGGTCATCGCGGCGCGAGCGCGCCAATTCCGGAAGAAAGGGAAAATCGTCGTTCGCATGAGGCGTGCCGATCACGTGCGTGACGCCATCTTCAATCGCCATCTCCGCCATCTTCAGAGAAGTTTCCAGTGAATCCGAGCCGTCATCGAGACCCGGCAGGATGTGGCAATGAATATCGATCATGTGCTGGCGAAGATAGCGCAGGAATCGAAGATTGGAAAGTAGTTCCGCGACGCATATCACGCCACCCGGCAGGAGAGAGAACTCGCAGATTGAATTTGCGACTCGATGCCTATTGTGCGAGTCTCTGTAGCGCGGAAGTGCGCAGGTGGCCGCTTCCACGGCGGAAGAATTCGGAGCCCGAGGCTAAATGCGTTGATGAATGTGCTGCTGTTTACACTGCTGATCTGGATATGTTCACTTGGGGCGGGATTGTTGGGGTCGCTGACCGGTTTGGGCGGCGGAGTGATTATTGTACCGCTGCTGGTGCTCGCGTTTAAGGTGAACATCCATTACGCGGCGGGCGCCTCACTGATTTCCGTGATTGCCACATCGTCGGGCGCCGCCGCAGCGTACGTGAAGGAAGGCTATTCCAACGTGCGCATCGGGATGTTTCTGGAGGTGGCGACAACGTTGGGCGCGCTATTTGGCGCATACCTTGTGGCGAAGGTGTCTCCGTCAGGCATTGCGATCATTTTCGGGCTTGTGCTGATCTTCTCGGCGTATCTGTCGCTCCGGAAAATGCCAGACATCATTGATACGCGGCCACCGGATCGGCTCGCGGAGCGGCTTCGCTTGAACGGCGATTATCCGACCGCGAAGGGGCTCAAGAAATATACAGTTCGACGCGTGCCGATTGGATTTTTGGTCTGCAACTGCGCCGGGATTCTTTCCGGGCTGCTGGGGATCGGCAGCGGTGCGTTGAAAGTGCTGGGCATGGATCAGGCGATGGAGGTTCCCTTCAAAGTGTCGACAGCCACGAGCAATTTTATGATTGGCGTGACGGCGGCGGCCAGCGCGGGAATTTATTTCCGCCGCGGATACGTGGATCCGGCGCTGGCGATGCCCGTGATGTTGGGAGTGCTGTTCGGCGCATTTATCGGAGCGCGCATCCTGCCGGGCGCCACGACGAAATATCTTCGCGTGCTGTTTAGCGCGACGATCGTGATACTGGGAATCGAGATGTTGGCCAAAGGACTCGCGGGAAAACTCTAAATGGCTGAAGCAAGAAATCAATGGAATGACGAGAGGATGGACAGGATCATCTCGGTGCTTTTGCGAACGGGCGTCATCTTGTCGTCAATCGTGGTACTGATCGGAGGCATCTGGTACTTGGCGGAAAGCTGGAGGCTCGCGCCGGACTATCACACGTTCCGGGGAGAACCCTCGAACTTGAATGGGCTGCGCGGAATTGCGAAAGGGCTTTTTTCATGGCGTGGCCGGAATTGGATCCAGTTTGGGCTGGTGATGCTCGTCGCCACGCCGCTGGCGCGCGTGGCGTTTAGCGTATTCGCGTTCTTCAAGGAACGGGACTGGCTGTACGTTGCGCTGACGCTGTTGGTGCTTTCGGTGCTAATGTTCAGTTTTATTGGGCGGTAGTTGCGATTCGTTTGTGCGAGGAAGCGTGCGAGAATTCATCGACCGGATTCGCAGTGAACTTGGCGAGAGCGCGAGCGTTAAGCAAAACTTTTCCGAAGAACTGCTTGGCCGCGTTGCGCGATTCGCCGAGATGGGCGGCGCGGCGCTGAAAGGCGGCCGCAAGATTATTTTTTTGGGCAACGGCGGAAGCGCGGCGGACGCGCAACATTTAGCGGCGGAACTTGTGGTTCGGCTGCAACGGAACCGGGCGGGACTCGCGGCGATTTCGCTGGCGACAAATGCGTCCATTCTGACGGCGGCCGGAAACGATTTCGGCTTCGAGAATATTTTTGCGCGGCAAATCGAATCGCTGGCGTCCGCGGGTGACGTTGTGGTGGCGCTTTCGACCAGCGGGAAAAGCCCCAACGTGCTTCGCGGAGCGGAAGCCGGGCGCGCTCGACGCGCAATTGTGGTGGGGATGACCGGCGAAACGGGCGGCGAGCTTGCTGGCAAAGTGGATTTGCTCATCAATGTTCCGTCGCGAAACGCGCAGCGGATTCAGGAAGCGCATATCACCATCGGCCACATTGTCTGCGGATTGATCGAACAGATTTGCTGTGGGGTTAACTGACTCGCTGCGAGCGGCTGAGTCTTGTTTGCCGTACCGTGTGGTCAACGTTACTGTAGAAATATGTCGAATACTCGCAGCGGAGGTGATTTACCGCTCGACAAAGGGCGGCGGCGCAGCCTGCGCGTGATGCTTTCCGTTATCGTGATTGTGCGCGGGAACAACGCCGACGGGAGTAAGTTCGAAGAAGAAACGAAAACACTGGTGGTGAATGCGCACGGCGCGCTGATCCACCTTCGCTCCGAGGTGAAAGCGAATCAGAAAATTACTCTGCTGCACAAAGGGACACAGCAAGCGCAGGAGTGCCGCATTGTGTATGTGGGAACAACAATGCAGGGCGGCAAGGCGCAGGTGGGAATCGAATTCGACAAGCCGTCGCCGAAATTCTGGCAAATCAGTTTCCCGCCAGAAGACTGGAATGCGCCGGAGGATTGAGCAGCACGCCGCGCGGGATTGTTTTCTCCCTCCGATGTCACATTTGATTCAAGCCAATTTGTGGAATTTTATCCGTCCAGGCAGGCGGGCAACTCCGCAAGATTATCGAGCAGCAGGTCAGGCGAGCACGCAGGCAATTTCGCGCTGCCCATTCCGTAAGTGACACCACAAGCCCAAGTGCCGGCATTTCGCGCGGTTTGAATATCGACATCGGAGTCGCCAACCATCATCGCTTTGCGCGGCGCGACGCCGAATTCCCGTAGCAGAGTATTCAAGCCCATCGGGTCCGGCTTTTTCTTTTCGAAGCTGTTGCCTCCGTAGACGAAACGGAAATATTTGTTCATTTGAAGGCCGGCGATGATCGCCTCGCTGAATTTCACTGGCTTATTGGTAAGGACCGCGAGCGGGCGATCGGCAAGCGCGTCAAGGCCATCGAGGACGCCTGGATAGGGACGAGTGTTGTCCAGCATGTGCGCGCGATAGTAATCGAGGAAATGGACGATTCCTTTCTTGATTTCTTCCTCGGAGGTCGGTTCGCCGAGCGCGCGCTTAATCAGTACGGGGACACCGTTGCCCACGTAACTGAAAATCTGGTCGTGATTCATGGGTTTGCGGCCCAGATATTCGAGCGTGGCGTTCATCGAAAGGGCGAGATCGAGCTTCGAATCGATGAGCGTCCCGTCCAAATCGAAGATCAGGGCGCTTACGCCGCGAATTTTTCTTCCATTGTGTGACATATCCTGTACATGCCCCCGGGGCACGATTCAGTGTCCAACTATTGTAACGAGGACAATTGATTTGCGCCGCGGATTTTTGCGAGCGGGTGAAGTTGGAGAGTGGCGAGCGGCTTGTTACAATCGGAGTTTTACGTTAAGGCGAAATTTTTCGTCCGAGGGAAGACGTGGCCGAGATTTTTACATTTTGCGCGGTGCGATACGATGCGGCGCGTGTGGCGCTCGAAGATGTGCTGACGCAACCTTACGACAAGATTACTCCGGAGATGCAGGAGCGGTACTCCGCGGCCAGTCCTTACAACTTCGTTTCGATCGAGAACGGAAAGAGCCTTACTTCGGATTCCGCTGAAAATAACGTCTATACGCGCGCGCGTGGAGCATTGGAGGCGTGGCTGGCCGCGGGTGTGTTGGTTCAAGATGCCGAGCCGGCGATTTACCCCTATTTTCAAGATTACAAAATTGCAGGAACCACTGAGCGCTTGGAGCGCCGAGGATTTATCGCGCTCGGGCGGCTGTCGGATTATGACGAGGGCGTGGTCTTCCGTCACGAGCACACGCTGACCGGGCCGAAGGCTGACCGGCTGGAATTGCTCCGGCACACGCGGGCGCAGAGCGGACAGCTTTTTATGCTCTATGACGATCCGGCGCGGCGAATTGACGCGCTGCTGGAGGAAACGGCGAAACAGCCGCCGGTCGCGGAGGTGCGCGACGAATACGATGTTCGTCACCGGTTGTGGGCAATTCGCGATTCGGCGAAGATCCACCGAATCACGTCGGCAATGGCGGACAAAAAATTGATCATCGCGGACGGACATCATCGATATGAAACAGCGCTGACATATCGCAACGAATGCCGCGCGAAAGATGGACGGATTGACCCAGACGCTCCATACGAGAAGGCGATGTGGACCTGCTTCAACACTCATCAAGAAGGACTGACGATATTGCCGACACATCGCGTGGTTCGTGATCTTGGGGGATTCTCGATTGAGAAGTTCTTGCAAGGAGCTTCGGAATATTTCAGTTGGTACTCCTATCCTTACGCGTCGCCCACCGCGCGGCAGGCGAGTTTCGAGGAGTTTCGTCGCGATCTCGAGCGCCGCGGACACGCCGGAAATGCCATCGGATTTTATGCGGGCGGCAATGCGTTTTACCTGCTTGTACTGCAAAACAGCAAAGAGCTCGAGCGGCTGTTGCCGGACATTTCTGCCGCGCAGCGTCAGCTTGACGTGGTGCTGTTGCACAGGTTGCTGCTGCACAAGTGCCTGGGAATCACGGCGACGCAAGTCGCATCGGGAACGAATGTTACTTATGAGCGTGAGATGGAGGCCGCGATTGGCGCAGTGGATAGTCGCGCGGCGCAGATTGCTTTTCTGCTGAATCCGGTGCGCGTGGCGCAGGTGATGGAGATAGCGCGGGCGCTCGACGTGATGCCACAAAAGTCGACGGACTTCTATCCGAAGCTGCTCAGCGGACTGTGCATTTACCGGATGTGAGAAGCGAGCGGGCCGATAAAGCCGATCGGCCCCTACAAAGGCAAAATGCGCGCGACGCGAAGGGTCGCGCGGCAGGACAACTGGTGCCCCTACGAGGCGCTGAACTTAGCAGGCGGTCGACCGGCAACTTTGCGGCTTAGAAATTCCCACAAACACGCGATTAGAAGACCTACCAAAAGGTAGAGCAGACCATTCAGTAGCGCTGCGATGAACCACAGCACAAGGTCAGTAATGGTAGTAGCGCGGCTGGGGGTAAAATCCATGGACACAATTAAGATGGCCGACGTGGGACATAAAACGAACGTTAGTGTTTGGAAATGGTCATACGCAGGTGTGTAGAAGCCGGAGGCCTGCCCGTCCCGCGAGTGCCAGTAAACACGTTTCGTGAAAACATCATGCGAGCCCACATAGAACCAAGCAGCGCACAAGGCAACCCCAATTGAAAACCCCGCGATTGCCAGGATTAAAGGCAGTTTGTACTTGCCCATGCTCTGCCCCACTAGCTGCGAGAAAACACGTGCAGATTCGGAGCCGGCACACTTGAAGCTGACCCCTTGCGGGGGTATTTGGTCGAGACGTAGTCGTCGAGGAGTTTTTGGAAGGCGGCGGAGAGCTCGTCGTAGGTTCCTTTGAGAGTGACGAATTTTTCGCCGTCGATGTAGACGGGGCAGCTTGGTTCTTCGCCAGTGCCGGGAAGGCTGATGCCGATGTTGGCGGCGCGGGATTCGCCGGGGCCGTTGACGATGCAGCCCATGACGGCGAGCTTCAATTCTTCGACGCCCTCGAATTCCGTTTTCCACTCGGGCATTCTGTCGCGAATATATTGTTGAATGCTTTCGGCGAGTTGCTGGAAGGTGGAGCTGGTGGTGCGTCCGCAGCCGGGGCAGGCCGTGACGCTGGGCGCAAAAGAGCGCAGGCCGAGCGCTTGAAGCAATTCGCACGCGGCGTACACTTCGTCGCGGCGGTCGCCGCCGGGGCGCGGCGTGAGCGAAACGCGAATCGTGTCGCCGATGCCTTCTCCGAGAAGAATCGCCATGGACGATGCGGACCAAACGAGCCCTTTGGCGCCCATGCCGGCCTCGGTGAGCCCCAAATGCAGAGGCTGATCGGTTTTTTGCGCGAGTTCGCGATAAATGCTGATCAAATCGCGCGGGCGCGAAACTTTGCAAGAGATGATGATTTGATCCTTGCGCAGGCCGCAGGCGAGTGCGAGTTCGGTGGACTGTAGCGCGGAGAGGACCATGCACTCGTTGATGATGTCCTCGGAGGTGCGGCCGAGGGCGCGATCGGTGTTTTCCTGCATCTTCCGCATGACGAGCTCTTGATTGAGCGAGCCGCCGTTGACGCCGATGCGGACGGGTTTGCCGTTATCGACGGCGACTTTGCAAATCGTGGCGAATTGCTCGTCGCGGCGCGTGCCTTTGCCGACGTTGCCGGGATTGATGCGATATTTGTCGAGGGCTTTGGCGCATTCGGGATATTTTGTGAGCAGGACGTGACCGTTGTAGTGAAAATCGCCGATCAAGGGAGTGTCGCAACCAGCATCGAGGACGCGCTTCTTGATTTCTGGCACGGCCGCGGCGGCTTCAGGAATATTTACGGTGACGCGAACGAGTTCAGAGCCGGCTTGCGCGAGTTCGAGATATTGCTTGACCGTGCCTTCGACATCGGCCGTGTCGGTATTGGTCATCGACTGCACGACCACGGGCGCGCCGCCGCCGACTTGAATCTTGCCGACTTTGACGCCGGCCGTCTTGTGCCGCTTTGAGATTGCTGCTTCCATGGAGCCTTTCGAATCGCGATGGCACAAAGCTCTAAACAATCATTGTATAAGGCATTCTAACGGATTTCACGGGGCGGATGCCAGTCGCTCGGCTTCTTGACGCAACTCAGCCTTTTACCTGGAGGAAGATGCCGTACATCGTGAAACCGAGGCCGGCCAGGAAAAATAGTGGGAGCAAGTAAGTGGTCAGGATGGGGGCGAAGGGCACGGGGATCTTCAGTGGACTGCCGGCGGAGAGCAGATAATAAACGAACGCAACAATCATCATGTAGAGAAGGCCGCGGCGGAACGGGCCGCCTCTGCCAAACGAGGACGAAGAAGAAGTCTTCACTGCACGCTGTTTGGGGAGCGTCTCATGGCAATGAGGACAGTCCCGGAATGCGTCAGAGATCTTCCGTCCACAGAAAGGACATTCGCGAATACCCATACGCTCTCTCAGTGCAAGGGATTTATAGAGTTAGCTATAGTTTAGGCTAGGCTTGGAGCAAAAAAGTGTCAAGGATAACGGTGAAAAGTGACGCGAGATGTGAAACAGTCGCTAAATTGGGATAAGTCGGCGCGGCTGCCGGCAAAAAAAGGTCCATTTACAGCGTCCCGACGGGCGCGTCCGGCGATGGCGTTTTTCCAATCCTGATGGCGGCTAGAATTGCGGGGCCTTTTGTTCCGCGTGATGCGGAAGGGCCTGCGGCAATTCTGAAACGTTCCACGCCCACGCAGCAAGCAGGGCCGCGCCCTCATTGATCTGGTCGGGAATCACTTTATCGAACGTATCGGTCTGGCTGTGGTGCGCTTCGCGATACCCTGCCGGCGCCTGGACGCAGAAATATGACGGCACGCCCGCGCGAAGGAATGCGACGTGGTCCGACGAGCCGAAGTAGCGCGAGCTGATGGGGCGCAGGTCGAAAACTTCCTGCAGCGGCTGATAAATCTCCGCCATGAGCGGGCCTGTTTCGTAGAGGCCTTCGAGGGCGATGCTGAACACGCGGCCGGTTCCGGTGTCGTGAGTCAGCACGGCGTCGATTTTCGGAATTTCAGCCGCGTGATTTTTTAGGAAAGCGCGCACGCCTACGCCGCCCTCTTCTTCTCCGGTGTACAGAATGAATGTGATAGTGCGCTTGGGCTGCCAGCCGAGCGCTTTCAAAGTGCGCGCCGCTTCAAGTACGGCCATCGCGCCTGTGCCGTTGTCGACCGCGCCCTGTCCCAGATCCCAGGAATCGAGATGGCCGCCAATGATGACGCGCTCATCGGGATGCTCGCTGCCCTTGATTTCGGCGACGGTGATGGAGGCGGGAACGGGTCCGGGACTGAAAGTGCCCTTCAAATCAATTTTCATCGTGACAGGGCCGGCTTGCGACAGGCGGTAGAGAAGGCTGTAATCTTCGTGGGCGATAAAAGCGGACGGAATGTCCGAAGGTTCGTAGGCATTGCGCGAAGCGCCGCCCATATTGAAAAGATCGTCGGGCTTGCCGCTGTCACGGAGAATCGCAACCGCGCCCGAGTCCGCGAGCATGGCCAGGATTTTGCGGTAAACAGTGAAAGTCATGGCGCCTTCCTTCGGAACGCCGCGCGAAGGCGGAATGACAGCGTCGTAGGCGTTGTCCGGTTTCTCGGAGGCGGGCGGAAGGGTTGCGGGCTCGCCCATGCAAACGATGGCGCCTTTTAACTTACCTTTGTAAGCGTCAACATCCGCTTCGCTTTTGAAAGTCATGAAAACGACAGGGGCACTGACGTCTCCGCCGGTGGCTTTGCTCCAGCCCATGGAGCGAATCGGAACGCGGCGGGAAATGGGGCTGACGATTTCGGCGGAATCGGCGCCGCGATACCAGGCGTGGGCGACGTTTGTGGTCTCAAGATGGGCGTCTATGCCGTAATCGTGGAAGCGTTTAAGTGTCCACTGGCTGGCGGCCTGCATTTGCGGAGAGCCTGTGAGGCGCGGGCCGATTTGCGTGGTGAGGTATTCCTCGTTTTTCATCAACTCCGAATGGGCCTTCACTTCATCGGATATTTTCTGGTCGGCGGCTTCCATGGATTTGCGGTAGGCCTCGGTGGCCTTCGGGTCTGAGCCGTATTGTGGCGCGGTGCTTTGTGCGAGCGCCGAATGAGTGGGAAGCAGGATGGCGACTGCCAGAATTGCGAAGACGAAATTTATGAACCGGTTTGAGCGGTGTGTGGCGGCGGTATGTTTCATGAGAAAAATGCTCCCAGGTTAGTTTTGGTCAAGGCAAGTTTCGAGCCGCGCGATTATAATCCCGACAAGCGCCGCGGAGGGGAAATATTGAAAACGCAGGCTGAATAAGTTCCCTATTTCGACGCAATCGTTGGGTAACTCGACCGCATCTAAATTTGTCATTACAACATCCGAGGACGGCCCTGATAGAGTACTTAGTATGGAGAAAGAGATGGACGACAAACCTGCATCGAAATTGACGTATTCAGATATAACGCCGAAGGGCGCGTACACGAATCGCCGGAATTTCCTTTTTGGATTGCTGGCGACTGGCGGAGCGGTGACCGGGTGGAAGTCATTTTCGCGCCGGATGGCCGGGCCCGCGACCGGCTCTGTACCCGTGAAGCTGAACGGCGTTCGCAAAGGGCCATTCAGCACGGCCGAGCCCGTCACGCCCGAAAATGACGTGACCACCTACAATAATTTTTATGAATTCGGCACGGGTAAGGGCGATCCTTCGCGAAACGCGAGGAATTTCAAGACTTCGCCGTGGACCGTGTCGATCGAAGGCGAAGTGAAAAAACCGCTCAAGCTGAGCATGGACGACATTATGAAAGTTGCGCCGCTGGAGGAGCGAATTTACCGCCACCGTTGCGTGGAGGCATGGTCAATCGTGGTGCCATGGATCGGGTATTCGTTCAGCGCGCTGGCAAATTTGGTGGAACCGACGCCGAAAGCGAAATACGTGGCGTTCGAGAGCTATTACGACACGCGGCAGATGCCCGAAGGACCATCAGCGGGAATACCGTTTCCGTATTTGGAGGGGTTGCGAATCGACGAGGCCATGCATCCACTGACATTGCTGTGCGTCGGAATGTACGGCGAGACGCTGCCGAATCAGAACGGCGCGCCCGTGCGGCTGGTGGTTCCGTGGAAGTACGGTTACAAGAGCATTAAGTCGCTCGTGAAAATACGCTTCGTGAAAAATCAACCGCCGATGACTTGGAACATTGTGACTCCGTCGTGGTATGGGTTCTATTCGAATGTGAATCCAAACGTGGACACGGTGCGATGGAGCCAGGCAACGGAAAATCGACTGGGCCGAGGACTCTTCGCGCGCCCCATCCCCACGCAGATGTTTAACGGATACGGCGACAAGGTGGCGAGTCTCTACTCGGGGATGGACCTCCGCAAGTATTACTGATTGCAAGTGGACGGCGTGAATTCCTTTCTGACAAGCAAGTGGACGAAAGTTGCCGTCTTTCTTCTTTGCCTGATACCGCTCGCGGTTCTGGTCTGGAGAGGATTTCAAAACGAGCTGGGCGCAAATCCGGTGCAATTCGTCGAGCACTGGACGGGCGACTGGACGCTTCGATTCCTGATTATCACTCTCTGCGTCACCCCGTTTCGCAAGTTGCTTCATGTACCGCAACTGATCCGTTTTCGCCGGATGCTGGGACTTTTTGCGTTTTTCTACGCGTGCCTGCATTTCTCCACATGGATTGGGATTGACCGGTTTTTTAATCTCTCAGAAATGTGGGCGGACGTGCTGAAGCGGCGTTTCATCACCGTGGGATTTTTGGGTTTCGTGCTGCTGATTCCGCTGGCGATTACGTCGACGAAGGGATGGATTCGGAGGCTCGGCGGCAAGCGCTGGCAACTGCTGCATCGCGCGATTTACCTGAGCGCGATTGCGGGCGTGATTCATTATTACTGGCAGGTGAAATCGGACGAGCGCAAGCCATTGCAATATGCAGCGGTTGTCGGCGCGCTGCTGCTGTGGCGCGTGGGAGTCTGGCTTTACAAGCGGCAGAAACCGGCGACGGGGGATGCTTCACGCAAAGAACCGACAACAGCGGAAAGTGCATGAGAAATCTTGCTTCTTCAATGCCAACGTTCAGCTGGCCGGTGAAACGCGCGCAGCGACGCGAGCGTCTCACTGGAAGATAATTTAGTTCACGGGTGCGGTCCCTATAATCAGAATTGCTGACGAAATCAAGCGGAGGGCGATTGTGCGAAAACTTGGAATTGCAGTAGCGGCATTATTTATGTTTTCGATGGTTCTGCCCGTGGCGGCACAAGCGCCGGAATCGATTGATTACAACGCGATCTACACGATCAAGGACATCGGATTCAACCATTCGCAGATCATGGACATTATGAGCTACCTCACGGATGTCTATGGACCACGGTTGACCAATTCGCCGAACATGCGCGCGGCGGCGCAATGGACCGAAGACGAAATGAAGCAGTGGGGAATCGCGAACGTTCATACGGAGCCGTGGAAGTTTGGGCGCGGCTGGTCGAATGAGCGATTCTCGGCGATGATGATTTCGCCGCGTCCTTATATTTTGATTGCGTATCCCCTGGCATGGACGCCGGGGACGAATGGCGCGGTGACCGCGCCTGCGGTTCTTGCCGTGATTGAGAACGAACAGGATATGGATAAGTATCGCGGGCAACTCAAGGGGAAATTTGTGCTGACGCAAGTCCCACCAGAAGATCCCGCTCACTATGATGCGCAGGCCCACCGGTACACGGACGCAGAGCTCGCGGAGATTGCGACGGAACCTGTTCCGGGCGCGAGAAACGAAGACCGCTTTGCGCGATTCCGCGCGCTGCGTGCGTTGCAACAGAAGGTGCAGGCGTTCCTCGTCTCCGAACACGCGGCCGGATGGATCCAGGCGTCACGCGGCGATGATGGAACAGTTTATGTGCAATCGGGCGGCTCCTACGAGCCTGACGGTCCCGCGAGCGTGCCGGGCGTCGCGATGGCCAGCGAATGCTACGGACGAATTTACCGCCTGCTCGAAAAGAAAATTCCCGTGACTCTGCAAATCGACGATGAAAACAAGTTTTACGACAACGATTTGAACTCGTTCGACATTATTGGCGAAATTCCGGGCACTGATAAGGCTGATGAAGTCGTCATGATGGGCGGACACTTCGATTCGTGGCATTCGGGTACGGGCGCGACCGACAATGGCGCGGGTTCCGGCGTGATGCTCGAAGCGCTGCGCATTCTGAAGGCCAGCGGGCTAAAAATGCGGCGCACGGTGCGCATCGGATTATGGACTGGCGAGGAAGAGGGACTGCTTGGCTCGCGCGCATACGTGAACGAGCACTTCGGCGATCCGAAGACGATGCAGCTCAAGCCGGAGCAGGCGAAGCTCGACGCTTACTACAACATCGACAACGGCTCGGGGAAAATTCGCGGCGTTTATTTGCAGGGCAACGAAGCCGTCGCGCGCATTTTCCGGCAGTGGATGCGTCCGTTTAATGACCTGGGAATGACGACGCTAAGCATTCGCAATACGGGCGGGACGGATCACTTATCTTACAACGCAGTGGGAATTCCCGGATTTCAGTTCATTCAGGACCCGATTGAATACGAAACGCGAACGCACCACTCGAATATGGACGTGTACGAGAGAATTCAAGAGCCGGACATGAAGCAGATGGCGGTGATTGTGGCGTCGTTTGTATACCTCACCGCGAATCGCGATGAAATGCTGCCCCGGAAGCCGTTGCCGGCCCCGTCGACCAGTCCGTTTTAGACTCAAGAGCCGCGGCGTTATCAAGCGGATGGATCGACTCGGCGTTACAGGGCGTTTATAGCTAAATAACTATATTGACTGCTCATTCCTTGAGATGTATATCCGTTCGGAGCGAGTAGGCGCTTCCAAACAATGCTCTCACTCAGGCGGTTATTTGAGTTTCCGACTGTCCTCAGCCGCAACTCGCGCCGACACTTCCTTCCTATCCTGCTACTCCTGATCTTTTCAGGCCTTAGTGCTTCGCTAGCTTTGATTGCCTACCAGGAAATTCTTCTAAATCCTATGGAGCTTCCCCATGCCGACAAAATCGTGTCGCTCTTGGGTGTCAGTGCTGAACCGGGCATGGACTGGCCTAGCGGATGGAATACTCCCGCGTTTTCCGCCATCAGTGTTTTTCAGACGGTTCCGCTAAATATCGGCACGGACATACACAATCCGGAAACCGTGCTCACCTGTGTGGCGGATGCTTCGTTCTTCAGCGTCTTGTCCGTGGGACCAAAGCGCGGGCGATTGTTCAGCCAGGAAGATGCAGAAGCCGGAGCTTCCCCCGTTGCCGTCGTGTCCGATGCGTTTTGGAGAAGCCATTTCGGAAACACTCAGGACCTTGCGGGAGCGAAGTTTTTTGGCGCGGGACATTGGATTCACGTGATTGGCGTGCTTCCCGCAGAAGTTGTTTTCCCTGCTCACGCGGCAATTTATCTGCCACATCGCGATCAAATGTTATTAATTCACGATGTCAACCAGAAGAGTTCTGCCGACGACATATTCCACGGTTTTGACCGCGTGATCGCGCGGCTTCGGCCGGGCTTCACGGTCGCACAAGCGACAGGAATGCTTAAAGCGCTTAATGAACGTCTACGCGAGATCAGCAAGGACCCTCACCGCCCGCTAAGCGCAGTTGGAGTCAGGCTACTCAGAGACACTGTAACGATCTACGTCAAAGGTGAATTGACGGAAATCATTCTCGCGGGAGTGTTCGTCGCTCTTGTGGGCTTCTTGAGCTTGTTTTTCGTGAGCACGGCGCGTGCCGCAGGGTTACAGAAGGACATCGCTATACGCGTCGCTCTGGGTGCATCGATGGGCAAACTTTTCCGCCAAGAAGTGATGTGGTGGATTTGCGCTGGTTCCGTTGCATCCGCCGCGGTTCTGGCGTTTGTAAAGCTCGCATTGATGATAGCCCGAACAACGGAAGGCGTGGCAGTGCCGCGACTCGGCGATTTGAGCCTCACTTTGCCGCAGGCGACGTGGATTGTTGCCGCCACAATGACGGTCGCGATTCTGCTGTCTCTGCCGTATGTGCTTGCCTGCGGAAGAGCCGAGCCACTTACGCCCGTCCTGAACCGAGGCGAGATGCTCAGCAGAATAACGGTGCGACCTTCCGTTGGGAAGCTCATATCCATCGGTCAACTGTCGCTCGCTCTTGCGCTGACGGCGTTAGCGATCCGTGCGTCCGTTGATTATTGGCGCATCTCCACGACTCCACCGGGAATCGACGCATCCGGCGTTTTCGTCTCGCAGCCAATTTCTGCCGCCGCCTTGAACCTCGGCAATCAGCCAGCGCTGCCGCCCGATGCGAAGGCGAAGAGTTCTGATGCCCAAAGTCGTTCGAACCATGCAGACGAGGCGGCGCGATATTCAAAACTTGAGAACGGCGTGCCTCAGAATCCCACGTCCTCCGACTCGACTGGCCCAATCGGAGATGCCGGGCTGTTCCCTCCTGCGAACCGTGAAACTCCAGCAGCCCGCGCGGCAAGACAAGAAATTGAACAGCAAGAGGCTACTCAGGCGCTGGACGAAGTCGCTCGGCAGCCGAACGTAGGCGGCGTGGCGCTGATTGAGCCTGTTCCGTACCAGCCCGATGCTGGAGGCGGTCAATTCGTTCAGGTAAATGGAAAAGTATCCGAGGAAGCTTTGCCGGTCTTTCATGTTCGCGGCGACATCCCGAAGGTACTTGGCCTGCGAGTGATGAGAGGCCGGTGGTTCGATGCGGGGGATGAAAAAATTGGCTCGAGCGTCGTTGTTGTGGGCAATGCTCTCGCGCAACAGTATTTCTCAGGCGACGCGGTTGGCAGGAGCGTAGTCGTAGAGGGGACTGGCGCGGATTCGCGCATGATCATCGGCGTCGTGGATGATGTAGTCTCGAACTACGGACTTGGACCGCTGCCGGCAGTGTACATTCTGATGAGTCCGCACGCTGATTCTGGATCAATCGTCGTGAAGATGACTTCCGGTGCGGCCCGCGCGCCTTTCCCCGTTCGCAACGCGCCCGGAAGCCTTCTGATGTTTGAGAGATGGAGCAGCTTATCAAGAATGATGAGCGATGCGGGCGCGACGGACCGCGCGAGCGCCACCGTCGCGGCGTGGTTTGCGATCCTGGTGCTTTTGCTCTCCGCCGCGGGCGCGTACGCCGTTTTCTGGATGATTACCATTCAGCGTCAGCGTGAGATGGCAATTCGCATATGCTTTGGCGCGTTACCTGCAAGAGTCGCGCTGGGATTGGTGTTGAACGGAATCGTGCTTGCCTGCTGCGCCGGTGTCGGTGGATTTGCGATCCAGCAAACAATGCAACGCGTGCTGTCATCCAGAATTTATCAATTCCCGGCGTTTTCGTGGTCAACTTTTCTGATCAGTTTCGGCGTGATCACTGCGGCGACGCTGCTGAGTGTCGCCCGGCCAGCCCGTTCAGTTCTGCGGATTTCTCCAGCCGAATTGCTCCGCGATAATTGAGGGATACGCTTGAGAACGAGTTAGCTGGCGCGGCGGGTTCCGCGCCGGTGCGACTCCGCGGCACGTTCAGCGTGCATTGGCTTCTTGTGCGACGCGCCGGAGGCGGCAAGACTCTTCTTGAGAGCCTCCATCATGTCGATCACAGGAGCGCGATGTGGTTGCGGGGCCGGCGCGACTTCCCTGCCCTTCTGCTTCGACTCGATCAATTCCTTGAGACAATCCTGAAACTCGTCGTGATACTTCTTGAGGTTGAACTCTTCCGACAAATTTTCCACCAGCTGTTCCGCGAGTTTGATTTCCTGAGGCTTTAGCTTGATGTCTTCCGTTTTGCCGTAGCCTGGAACTTCGCGCACTTCGTTTGCAAAGTACATCGTATGCAGCGTCAGCCCGTGGTCGTATGGACGAATGAAGACTGTGTACTCGCGCTGATGCATGGCGACTTTGGCAATGCCGACGCGTTGTTTGCTTTCGAGCGTTTTTAAGAGGAGCTGGTAAGCTTTGCGGCCTTCTTCTTCCGGCACGGCGAAAAAGGAAGAATCGAAAAAGAGCGGGTCGATCTCGGATTCCTTGACGAACGCGAGAATCTCCATGGAGCGCGCCGACTGTGGTGCGATTTTCTTGACTTCGGCGGGATCAATCAGCACATACGATCCATCCTCCTTTTCGTAACCCTTGACCACCTCCGAACGGTCGACGATCTTATTGCAGGTGGGACAAAAAAGGGGCTGGCGCAGCCTGGTGTTGCACACACTGTGGAGCTGGTGAAGCTGAATTCGAGAAGCGCGCGCGGCAGCATAGAGACGAATAGGAATCGAGAGCAACCCGAATGTGATGAAGCCTTTCCAAGTCGAAGATGCCACTTGCGCCTCCTTTTTTTTTGCAAACTTAAGTCTCCAGCTTATTGCCTTAGAATATTGTACGCATCGGGAGAAGCCTGTAGTGGCGCAAGTTTGATGTTGTAGAGGCGTGTTTTAGTATTGGAGCGAGGAAGCCGATTCTTATAATCCGACCATGACGTTGCTGCAAGAATACCGGCGCAAGAGAAAATTCCGCGAGACGCCCGAGCCGAGCGGGAAAGTAGCACGGCACGCGGGGAACCAATTCGTTGTGCAGGAGCATCACGCGCGGCGTTTGCACTATGACTTCCGGTTGGAGGTGGATGGCGTATTGAAATCGTGGGCCGTGCCGAAAGGACCTTCCCTCAATCCCGCGGATAAACGGCTGGCGGTGCAGACGGAGGATCATCCGCTCGATTACGGGACGTTTGAGGGCACGATTCCCGCGGGGCATTATGGGGCGGGCGAAGTCGCGATCTGGGATAGCGGGACATTTGAGCCGGAAGGCAGCATGTCCGCTTCGGAGCAAATCAATCGCGGAGAAATAAAATTCAAACTGCACGGGCAGAAACTGAAAGGCAGTTTTGTGCTGGTTCGAATTCGCGGGAATGGAGATAAAAAGAATTGGCTGCTCATCAAGCATCGTGATGCAGCCGCCGATACAAGCGGCGGGCCCGGCAAAGTTGCCGAGCCGATGTTGCCCATGAAGCCCTCGAAGAAAGCGTCGCGAGAGGCTTCGGGCGTTGTGGTGGCAAACGCGCCGCGGGTGAAACTGAAGATGCCGGAAGGAGCGCGGTCCGCATCGACGCCGACGAGATTCCATGCGGCGCTCGCGACGCTTGCAGAGAATCCGTCTTCGGATCCGAGCTGGCTTTTCGAAATCAAATGGGACGGCATACGCGCGCTGGCGTGCGTGAAAGAGGGGAAGCTAAAACTGGTCTCTCGGGCGAACCGCGACATCACGCGCGAGTATCCGGATTTGTCGATGATTGCAAACAGCATAAATGCGAAAGAAGCGTGTATCGATGGGGAAATTGTGGCTCTGGACAGCGACGGACGCAGCGATTTTCAACGCCTGCAAAATCGAATGGGCGTGCAGAATCCTTCGGCGCGCTCGATGGAAGAAATTCCGGTTGTGTATTACGCATTCGATGTCATTTATTGCGACGGGCACGATCTGCGCAACGTACCGCTGATCGACCGAAAAGAGTTTCTGCGGCAAGTGCTGCGGACGGGCCCGGTGGTTCGCTATTCGGATCACCAAATTGGAAAGGGCAAAGAGCTGTTCGAGCTTGCGGTAAAGCGTGAACTGGAAGGCATTGTAGGCAAGCAAGTCTCGGGCACGTATCCCGCGGGACGGACAACGGCGTGGCTGAAATTCAAAACGGACAAGGAAGTGGACGCAGTGGTGGGCGGCTGGACCGAGCCGCGCGGCACACGCGAATATTTCGGCGCGCTGCTCCTGGGACTCTACGACGGCGATAAATTGAAATCTATCGGCGGCGTGGGAACGGGATTTTCCGTTGAGTTGCAAAAACGAATGTGGGCGCAGCTGCAAAAACTGAAAAGCGACGAATGCCCATTTGACGAGCGGCCGTCCACGCGCGAAAAAGCAACATGGGTGAAACCGGAGATGGTGGCGCGGGCGAAATTTGGCGGCTGGACCGAAGGCACTCATTTGCGCCAGCCGCGCTTTTTGGGATTGCAGGAAGATCGGAACCCGCGGGAATGCACGCTGGAGAAGGAGCTAAGACAACCAGTAGATCAAAAAAAGGAGACGAAGCGGCAGAAGGGCTCGACAAGGGCGTCACGCCGGAATGTCCCCGCGAAATCTGCGCAAATGTCGGGGAGATCGAAAGAAGTCTCTGGAGAGCGGGTGGAAGAAGAGCTGACGAGCGGGACGGACGAGGAGTTATTCGCGGAAGTCGACGGTCACGAGCTGCGCCTAACGAATCTGAACAAGATTTACTTCCCCGAGGACCGCATCACCAAACGTAATTTGCTAGCTTACTACTACCGAATGGCGCCAATGATGCTTCCTTTTTTGAAGGACCGGCCCTTGGTGCTGCGACGGTATCCAAATGGAATCGCGGGCGAGGCTTTCTTTCAAAAGGATGCGGACAAGAATACGCCGGATTGGGTGAAGACCGCGCCAATTGTGTCCGAGGGCAAAGGAAAGAAGATCAATTATTTTGTGGCGAACGATCGCGCGACGTTATTGTATCTGACGAATCTCGGCTGCATTGACCACAACCCGTGGTCGAGCCGCGCGGGATCTGTCGAGAATCCGGATTACATTTTTTTTGACCTGGACCCAACAGAAGGAACGCCTTTTGCGACGACTGTCAAGGTGGCGAAAATTTTGACAGGGATATTTGAGAGAGCGGAAATAGCTGCTTTCCCAAAAACGTCCGGCGCCACCGGAATTCACATTTTCCTGCCCATCAAGCCGCAGTATACGTACGCGCAGGCGCGAGCATTCGTGCAGGCGGTTTCCGCAATGGTTGACGCGAAGCATCCGGGGCTGCTGACGTTTGAGCGCAGCGTCGCGAAACGCCTCCGCGGCAGAATCTTAATCGACGCGCACCAGAATTCCGAAGGGCAGTCGCTCGCGTCGGTTTATTCGGTGCGCGCCTTTCCTCATGCGCCGGTGTCGGCTCCCGTGAGAGCGGACGAACTGAGCGCCAAGCTGCTGCCGGAGAAATGGAGCGTGAAGTCAATTGGCCGCCGTCTTGAAAAGACTGGCGACCTATGGGTAAACTTCTGGAAGCAACGGCAGGAACTCGAGTCCGCAGTAAGCCGACTGGAGCGTATCCCTTAGCTGAGTTTCCCCGGCGTTTTGTATCCGCGCAATTCGTAAACCAAACGCGCAACTGAAGGCAGAGCCGGATCAAAAACCCTTCGGATTACTGGTCGCGGCAAACGTTCTGGGCCTTTGCTGCTTTTCGCTTTCCTTGCCGGGTAACGACGAACGTTGATTGCGAAGTTCGCTTTCGGCCGCAAACCAGTCTTCAAGGTCCCGGCCATCTTCGCCGCCACGCCGGATGTACAATTCGTAAGCGCGAAGCTCAATTTGATCTCTTGTAGGCACATCTTGATGAAGGTCAGCCATGATTTATTGCCCCCGGTGAGGATTTCAGGAAGGAATTTAGTTAATGCCAGATGAGGCCGCAATACTGTAAATACTGTACCGAATGAAAGGCGCGAAATGGGAAATGAAGTCGAAGCGCGATTTCACCCAAAATTGCAGTTCCCAAGTTCATTTGCTGCGAAGTTCCCGATTGGCGCTCAAGGACAGCTTCCGGGGCGGTCAAACTGCAAAGGCCCGCCAGGGGCTGCCGTGTGCAGTCACTCCATGGAGGACGAGAGCACCAACCGGGAGTGATTAATGAACTTCCGTCAGACTAGCGGCAATGGCGGCGGCGTGCAATCCAGTGAATCATGTAAAAAAACTCGTGGCCCCCCCAAGGGCCGGCGACACCGACAACAGCCTACGATTCCTCAGGTAAGTCACTATTTATCAGTCGAGTGGTGTGGGAACGCGACACGGTCTTGGGAACGATAGTTAGATGAAAACCAATCCGCGCGAACGACCTCAACAAAGTGACAGAAATCCTCGCTGGCAGCCCGGTAGATGCTGCGTGCGCGGGAGAATCAGCGTAATCAGCGCGACCGCGTCCTATTGTTGAACGTGCATCGCGGCCGCGCGATGCGGGCAACCGATCAAGTAGGTGACACTAACCGGGAGGGAGTCCCCGTGTTCTTGGCCAATCTCCCAGTGATATTTGCCTTCGCCGAGCTTCGCGGTCAGCTCCCGCAACTCGCGGGGTGAATAGGTCCGCAGGCAAGAGACGATGCCGTCGAACCAGAGAACAAATGGGACCACAGGAATCAGGTAGTTCCATATCAGCCGCGACCATTGAAATGGCCGCACGAACGGAAGCACAAACAAATAAGCAATCGGCATCAGAAAGACAAGAGCCATTGTGAGCGCCCGTCTTTCAGGCGCTTCAAATACTCCGATTCCCTGCTGTTTGTCGACTGCATCCTGAAGGATCGAGCGAGCATCGTCTGGCCGGAAGTGGTGAAAAGCCGTGAAAAATGTACGAAACCCGTTTAGTTTCGGTGGAATTTGCATGGCGTCCACCGGATCGGCGAAAAAGCGGATCTTGTTTTGCGAAGTCGAGTTTGCGCGGGCAAAAGCCACAGCATTGGGATACTTGTCGGTCAGGCAGACGTCTATGGGCGCGCCTGTTTGCTGTTCGATCACGCGACATAGTGACAGCCAGGGTCCTCCCCCACCGGAGCACAGGTCCACCACTCGCTCGGTTCCAGCATTTTTCAACGCCTCCTGCAGCCGATGAGTAATCGGTTTGTAAAGATGGCCAAAGCTGAAAATGATCTGAAGCGCATCAGTAACGAGATCACGCAGGAATGTTGGAAACCATGTCTGATCGTGAATCTCGAACAACTGCATCCTGCGCATCAATCGTTCCTTTAGCTTAGATGGCACTGATGGGCAGACGCGTGCCGCGCCATACTCGGATAATTACGATGTGGGTGCTGCCGCTTCAGCCCTTGATTCGGTGTCTTATTTCGCCGTCGGTTTCCCGAGCGGCTGTGGCATAGGTCGTCAGGACAGTGACGTTGTAACGCTGGGCGTATTTTACTTCCATTTACGCGGTTCTGCATGTAAGAAATTACGTAAGTCTTAAAAGCCGGATTCGTGCCTGGGATTGCAGGAACACGTGGGTCTTGTGAATATTTTATAATGTGGCTGCGGGCTCCTTGCTGACACAGGTTCCTTCCGCTATCCTCTCGGCACCGGGGATATTTGTCGCAAATCCTGATTATCGAAGACTGCAAAGACATCGTGGAGCCCGTCCGCTACAATCTGAAACGGAAGCGTTCCCAAGTGATGGCCTGCGACGATGGCATCAGCAGGCTTGCACAAATCAGAAAGTCATTTCTCGACCTGCTGGTGCTCGGTGCACACCTGCTCCCGTCTACGGAGCAGATCGCGACCGAACCCCAACACCACCCAGGCCGTGGAAGGGTCTGCTGCGTCTCTCCGATTGGCTGGCGCCCTCGCCCGCCATCTATTCCAGCAACAAGCGTTCGATTCAATTCTTGCGCGGAACATTTCTGAGAGCCCCAGGAAATTCGACAACCAATTCGCAAAGCAACTACGGAAACACTCTCGAGGAGGAGTGAATGAAAAGGATTGCGGTACGGTTAGTAGCGATGGCGTTGCTGTCAGCGGTACCCGCGTTTGCGGTTGCGGGAGAGGCCGACAAGGATGCGGCCAAGACGGCCAAGAGCACTGCCGAACATTCGGCAACGGTTGCGGATAAGGCCGCGGCGAAGGCTGGAGAGAAAGACAGGTCAGCAAATGCGGAGAGCGCACCGGCTCCTGAACTCCAACAGCTCCGCGATTTGATTCGAGCGCAACAGCAAGAACTGACGGAACAGCGCAAGGCGCTTGATGAGCAGCAAAAAGAAATACACGCACTGCAGGAACAGGATCGGAAGGCGTCAAGTCCTGCCCCTTCTGTTCCTGTACCGGCGGTGTCCAAGATAGACACGAGTGCAACGAACACGCTGATAATGCATGACACCGAGTCAAGCTCGGCTACTCATGCCGCGCCAGCAGCAAAGGTGGAGGCGGCGAAACAGATGCCCGCCGGGGAGGCAAAAGAAAACAGGTTGTCGGATTTGGCCCACGGCAAGGTTCACCTCGGCGCCACGTTTTTCGGCGACTATAGCTATTACACCGATACGGGCTTCGGCCCGCAGTGGTACGACAACGTCAACCAGGACGGTCCCGGAAACCGGGGAGCGAATTCGTTTAATGTGACCCGGACGTATCTGGACGTTTCTTATACGCCAAATGAATATGTAACTTTGCGCGTTACGCCTGACATCTACCGGCAGATCAATGGTTCGGCGGCAGCCCTGACGAATGGGACGGGAGCGCAAATCGGGGCCACGTCGAACGGCAACCTTACGTTTCGTCTCAAGTATGCGTATGTGGACTTTAACCAGCTGTTCAAGAGTAGCGAAAAATTCACGAAGGACAAACTTACCTTCGGGCAAACAACAAATCCACTGGTTGACTGGGAAGAAGGGCTTAGCGGCTACCGATACGCGTACCTGGTGCCTTGGAACTACCTGAGCTTGAGTTCAACGCATGTGGGCGTCAAACTTCACGGCCCGATCGAGATGAATGGAAAGGAATACCTGGATTACGATTTGGGCGTGTTCACGACTGCGAGCTTCCACTCGATTGAAACTAGCGACAAGAAACAAGTGATGGCTCGCCTAACTTGGTATCCGCTGGGTACAACGACGGACCGTACGGGATTTGGGATGACTTTCTTTGAAAACTATGGTTACGACACCAAATTCCCATCGCAAATAAGCACCCCGCTCAACCGCATCGCCATTCTGGGACACTTCCAGACTCACAACAAGGCGTATGAGATCGTTGGTGAATACGACCTCGGACGAAATGCGTTCAGTACGGGAAACTTGTTCTCCGGCACGGCGCCGGTAGCGGGTGGCAATTTTGACGCATTCAACACTCTGGCCGGATCAGTCCTTAGCGGCAACCGTACTCGGCAGCAAGGGTTCGATTTTTTCGGCCACGCGCGCCTTGGCCACTCGCAATTCGCGCTGTGGGGTTTTTATCAATACTGCCAACCCAACACTCATTTCGTTGGTACTGACCCGCTGGAATTTGCCCGCACGGTCGGGGGCATCAGCTACAAAGTTAACCAGCATTTCGACTTCGCTTTTGGCGACGAGAATTTCCATTGGCTCCATCAATCGCTGGTTGCGGGAGGCGACACGAACGCGATTGCGATTTGGACCCAGTTCAATTACTAGCTCAAGCCCTGCCATCGTGACCCGCGAGATCTTCGAGATTCTTTGCCATACCGATGGTGTGGCGACATAAAGAAAGAATTACGCCCGGTTCCATCGCACCGGATGCGAAGCTTGTCGCGTCCGGCTAGTTCGAGTCCGCAACGTCGGCGCTGGCCGATTGGGATATGCTGACCGGTGCGATCCCGGCAGCTTTGAGCTTGGTGTTAAAGGCAGGAAGGTCCGCGTTCAGGACCCGCGTTAAATCTGCCAATTGCCGGCTAAGTTCGCCGGAAAGCTCTTTAAGAACAGCAATATCTTGAGCCGTGGGGCCGTAATCCCCTCCTAGATAATTTTGCATCGCGGCCAGGCGGTTGTTTAATTGCAGCGGATAGATAAGCGTTTGGTCGTCAAAACCCGTAAAGCGCGGCTCATATAGGCGGTGCAAGACGGCATCGAGCCGTTCATCCAACGTGCCAGCTGCGCTTGTGATGGCGGCGTTATCGGCGGCCTTGTGGGACGCCGCGTTCACCTGCTCCTGGATTTCTCTAATTTGATTGATGGCGTCATCGGCGGCCGAAAGTTTGTCGCGCGCCTCAAGCGCCAAAGTCAGTTGTTCTTTGTATTGCGCCGCCGTGGTTGCGACTCGCGGATCTTTCTTGATCTCGAAAGCCTGCGTGGTCGATTGACCTCCTGCGGTGAGTGTTACCTTATACTCGCCGGGCGCTGCTTGCGGTCCGCGCAAGGTTCCGCCCAGGAAGAAAGTTCCGCCCACAATACCGCGCGCATCTGGATAGCGCATGTCCCACGCAAAACGGTTCAGGCCCTGCTCACTCGTGACGACGGCCTGTCCTCTTCCTCTCCGCTGGCCGCCGCTCGTGAATTTCCTGATAGTCTTTCCATCGGCGTCCTGAAACTCCAGCGTCACCGGCTGCTCTGAAGTTTGCGCCAAGTCGTAATCAACCACGACACTTCCTGAGTAAAGTCCTACACCTCCGCCTCCCAAACGGCCGCCTCGTCCGGTGCGATAGGCCACGCGGGGTTTGAACAGCCTTATTTGCCCGCTCGTTTCGTCAGTCGTCGTCTCCTCAAGTGGGCTGATGTTGTCGAGAATCCAAAATGCACGTCCTTGCGTGGAGGCGATGAGATCGCTATTTTTCACGGCCAGATCCGTGACCGGCACAACCGGCAAATTCAACTGGAGACTCCGCCAGTGGTCACCGTCGTCAAACGAAACGTAGACGCCCGTTTCCGTTCCGGCAAAAAGAAGCGCTGGGCGCGCAGGATCTTGGCGAACGGTGCGCACAAATGTATCGGCAGGAATCCCATTCGCGATTAGGGTCCACGTCTTGCCATAATCGTGTGTTCGATAAATGTATGGCCGGAAATCATCCATTTGATAGCGGTTCACGGCAGCGTAAGCCGTGGCAGGATCGTGCGAAGATGCCTCGATGATATTGATTCGCGTCCATGGTTGAACTCCGGCGGGCGTTACATCGCTCCACGTTTTTCCTCCATTGCGCGTCACGTGAATCAGCCCGTCATCGGAGCCCGCCCAAATGGTGTCCTTATCCACGGGAGATGGGGCAATTGTGAAGACGGTGCAATAGACGTCTTCCAAGCGGCCGCCGTTTTCTCGGGTTTTGTCGTTTCGGGTGAGATCCGGGCTGATCGGCTGCCAGCTCGCGCCCTGATCGGTGGACTTGAACACTACATTGCCGCCCACATAAATCACGCCAGGGTCCGCGGGCGTCTCGGCAATCGGGAAAGTCCACTGAAAACGGTATTTCTGCTGCGAGCCCGTTCGTCCGCCAGGATAGTCCGGCCAAACGGTGATGTTTCTCGCGATGCCGGTTCGGCGGTCGAAGCGCGTCAGCAAGCCCCAGTACGCGCCAGCGAAAATAATGTTTGAGTCCTGTAAGTCGGGAACTACGTAGCCGCTTTCGCCGCCACCCACTTGTTCAAACGCTGGAGCAGACGTCGCTCCCGGCCCGGCGCCGCGTCCTCCCGCTGAGGAGTCGCTTAAAATGGAAACAGTGGTGTTGTCCTGCTGGGCGCCGTAGACGCGATAGGGGAAGCTGTTGTCGGTTCTCACGGTGTAAAACTGCGCGGTTGGTTGATTGTTCTCTGAGCTCCAGCTCTTTCCTCCGTCGAACGTGACGGTGGCCCCGCCGTCATTTCCATTCACCATTCTTTGGTCGTCATGCGGATCAATCCACAAGTCGTGATAGTCGCCATGCGGTGTTTGGATTCTTCCCCACGTCTTGCCGCCATCGGTCGATTTGTAAAAATCCTTGGAGGAAAAAGTGTAGACAGTATCCAACTGCTGCGGATCGGCAAAAATGTGACCGTAATAATACTGGCGGGAATGCATCTGGAAACTGCCATTGAGTAATTGCCAGGTCTTCCCTGCAT
>DASZCH010000109.1:0-6148 GCA_035943235.1 Candidatus Acidiferrales bacterium | reverse complement strand
ACGCGGTACTGTTGCTGGTAAGACCTGCGGCTCAAAGCAGCGTGACAGAGTACATCCTGGTAGAGCCACAACCCTAACTTACTGCATACACTGAGGATGAAACAAAGGAGGCCCGGGAAGGAACCGGGCCTCTCTAATTTTTGGTGAGAATGTTCGCCCCCCACTTAATATAAAGAATTTCAACCAAATAGGGCCAATAGAAGAATTCGCCGGAATAGGAAATCTTTACGCGCCGTAAACCGAAATTCATCCCACAATACCCTAAGAGCTATGCAGAGTTTTTTGCGGACCTATACCCTCGCCCCCTGATTGACATTGAGCCGCAAGCGTATTCAGATAAGTTTGCACGAGCTGACGGCAAAAATCTGGAGGTGAGAGGACGAATGGAGCAAATCGTGCAGAGAAGGTTAATGCACGAAACTGTGCACGCAGTTGCGTGTTCTACAAGGAAGGGAAAGCAGGAAAATACCACAGGGGGGAAACTGGGACAGAGTTCAGTGTCATTTAAGGCAACCAAGTTCAAGACTGGTACAATCGTACTATTCACCGAGCTGCTGGCCCCAGTACTACAATGTCGCTTGCGCCGATTAGTGTCATAAGGTCAACAGGAAGGGTACCAACGCGGGGAAAGCTACCCATGTCTTTCAACGGAAACGGTAACGGACATTACCCAAGTTATGAAGCGCCTTTCACGCTGTTGCAGGCGGGAAAGCCACGCTGGCGCTCATTCAGCGCCGGATTTGGAGTTGAGTTTTTAGTCTTGGCCTGCGCACTTTGGGTCCCGCTATTGTTCCCGAAACAAATGGACAATGTAAAACAATACATGGTCACGGAGATTACCGCTCCGCCTGTCCGGGCGTGGAAGCCGCAACCGAAAGTGCGGCCGAAATTGGAGCCGGTGAAGCGGGTGGAAGTGGCAAAAGCCGAGCCAGTGCCAGTGCCCGAACCGCCGAAACCGAAAATGATCGAACCAGTGTTCGAGAAGCCAGTCGTGTCCAAGCCTGTGATCCGTCGAAACCCGACGACAGCGCCGCAGGTCAACGTGTTTGCGCGCGCGGTGCCTGACAAGCCGACGACATCTCTGGGAAGTTCAGCGATGCCGGATTTGAAACAGCCTAAGGCTCCCGTACAGACGGGCGGCTTTGGGGACCCGGACGGATTGCCTTCCAAAGCGAAAGTGACGCAGCCAGTGAACGTCGCGCGAGCGGGCGGATTTGATATGCCTGTCGGACCCGGGAAAGGAAACGGGACGGGAGGCGCCAAGGGCGTGCAGGGCGTTGTTGCCAGTGCAGGGTTTGGCAACGGCACGGCGATCGCAGGAGGAGTCCGGAACGGCGGGAAGGTGCAGCAGGGAGTTTTCGCCAATGATCGGCCGACGAATGAGTCGCATGCGCGGAAACCTTCGAATGCCGCGCCAGCCCAGGAAGGACCAGTGATTCTTTTCAAGCCGAAACCAGAGTACACAGCAGAGGGAAAACAGCTGAGGATTCAGGGTGAAGTGTTGCTGGAAGTGATTTTCAAGGCTTCGGGGGAAGTCCAAGTAGTGCGCGTAGTGCAGGGCCTGGGCCATGGTCTGGATCAGAACGCGGAGGCTGCCGCGCGAAAGATCCGCTTCAAACCAGCTCACCAGGATGGGCAGCCAGTCGACTTTCCGGCCAATGTACGGATCGACTTCGAGCTAGCGTACTGATTGCGATTGAGGGGGGAGTGGTCATGGGTAGCGGATTGAGGTACGTTCTTGCTGCGGCTCTCGGACTGGCATTCGCGGGCGGATTAGCAGCGCAAACTCAGCAAAGTCAGCAGACTCAGCCGGCGCAAACGCCGGAACATCTGGTCATCACGCCCAGCCAGCCGAACACGGTGGCGGGAGTCACCGATAGAATTATTGCCCGGGAACACCAAGAAGTCGCCACGCTGCGCCATTACAATCCAGTCGTAGAAACGTACATTCAAGACATGCGGCCGGATCCGCAACTGGGGACCGTGCCGGAGAAAGATCATTACTATCTGGGCGTGGCAGAGTTAAACAAAGGCGTTGTCGACCGCTCGATGCTACCCGGTCAGGATTCGGGATGGAAACACAAGCTAAATCCAATCAAGGACATCAGCAACCTGCTGGGGAATTCGTACGTGCCGGCGGGGTTCCTCCAGATGATTTTTGTGGATCCAGTCCATTTCGACAAACAACATTACAAATTCGACTATGTGCGAAATGAATTTCTCGGCTCCATTAAGTGCATGGTATTCGATGTGACGCCGCTGCCGAAATCGGGCGACGGCAGATTCCAGGGGCGCATCTGGGTGGAGAATCAGGATTACGCGATCGTGCGGTTCAACGGAGTGTTCGTGCCGGTGGCGCGTACATTCGGTTGGAATTTGCACTTCGATAGCTGGCGCACAAACGTGGCGCCGAATCAGTGGATTCCTTCGTACATTTACAGCGCGGAATCGGATTTGAAGGATTTTCCGTTTGGCCATGTGCGCTACCGTTCGCAAACGCGGCTCTGGGGCTATGACCTGAAGCTGGGCAACCACCAGACGGAATTCAGCGACCTGCAGATTGAAGCGGCAAAACCGATTCAGGACCAGGCGGATGCGTCGAAGGACGTTTCGCCGGTGATGGCGGAACGGGAGTGGCAGCGTGAAGGCGAAGACAATGTGATCGACAGGTTGCAACGCAACGGATTGCTGGCGCCTCCAGGGCCCGTGGACAAAGTGATGAGTACGGTGGTGAACAACCTGGAGGTGACGAATAATCTGGATATCGAGCCGGAGATTCGCTGCCGCGTGCTGCTGACTTCGACACTCGAGGCATTCACGATCGGACATACCATCGTGGTGAGCCGTGGTCTGCTGGACGTGTTGCCGGATGAGCCAAGTCTGGCCGCTATATTGGCGCACCAGCTTGGCAGCGTAGTAACGGGCTCGCCGCTTCCGGATGCGTACTCATTCAACGATACGACGATGGTCTCGACCGAGGACACGATGAAGCGAATGTCGTTCCGCAATTCGGAAGGAGATGAAGAGATCGCGGCGAAGAAAGCGCTCGAGCTGTTGAAGAATTCGCCGTACAAGAATCAGCTTGGCACTGCCGGACTTTTCCTCAAGCAAGTGGCGGCGGAACAAAAACAGTTGCCGTCGCTGATCAGCGCCAACCTGGGTAACCATGTGTTTATGGCGTCGCAACTGGTCCAAGCGGCTCCGCAGTTGCAGCCGATGAAAATCGATCAGATTGCAGCGCTTCCGCTGGGTTCGCGTGTGGTGCTGGATGCGTGGGATGATACGGTGGACCTGGTGAAGACGAAGCCGGTGCAATTGCTTTCCGCGCGGGAAAAAATGCCGTTCGAAGTGACGCCGTTTATGCCTTATCTGACGCGCTACCAGAGCTCGTCGGATGCGACGGCGGCCGGTCCCGCGAAACCGGACATGGCAAAACAGAATCCGCAGACTCCGCAGAATCCTCAGTAGAAGAAGCGAGATTACAAAAGGCCCGGCGCGCTGATACTGCTGCCGGGCCTTTTTGTTTTTCGCGTGGTATTTATGCGCGGGGCACTTTGCAAGCTCACCTCGGATGAGAGAAACTTCCTCCTGAAATGGCGCGGCAATCCCTGATCGAATTCCTGGAAGAATACGGACGGCGCGGGAAGGAAATCGCCGTGGCGCACCGGCGCGGCTATCGCATGGAGCGATGGTCGTACGGGCGCATTGCGAATACGGCGCGCAGATTCGTGGGCGAGTTGGCGGCGCGCGGAATCGCTCCGGGAGAGCGCGTGCTCTTGTGGGGAGACAACTGCGCGGAGTGGGTGGCGGCGTTTTTTGGGTGCGTGCTCGCGGGCGTTGTAGTGGTGCCGATGGATGAGACGGCCGATGCGAGTTTTGCGGCGCGCGTGGCGCAAACCGTAGATGCGAAGCTGGTGATTCATTCGCGGGGAGTAGATGCAGGCAAAGTCGGGCGGCCGGAAATTTTGCTGGAAGAGCTCGCGGATACAAATGCAAGTGCAGCGGTGGAAGAAGCGCGATTTGGCGCGATGGAGCGAAAGCGCAGCGATCCGGTCGAAATTGTGTTTACTTCGGGGACGACGGCGGAGCCGCGCGGCGTGGTGCTGACGCATGGAAATATTCTGGCGAATATCGAGCCTCTGGAGGCGCAGATTCAGGCCTATTTGCGCTACGAGAAATTCGTGCATCCGGTGCGATTCTTGAATTTGCTGCCGCTGAGCCACGTCTTCGGGCAATTGATGAGCCTGTTCATTCCGCCGCTGCTGGGCGGGACGGTGATTTTTCTCGACACGCTGGGTCCTGCAGAGGTGGCGCGGACGATTCGGCGCGAACGGGTGACGGCGCTGGTGTCCGTGCCGCGGCTGATTGAATCGTTGCAAGGGCAAGTAGAGCGGGAAATTGAGGCGTCGGGGCGGCGGGAGAAATTCGAAAGAACTTTTGCGCGGGCGGATGGCGAGAAATTTTTGCGGCGCGCGTGGCGGTTCCGAAGAATTCACCGGCAGCTGGGCTGGAAATTCTGGGCGTTGATTTCGGGAGGCGCGGCGCTGCCGGAAAAGGCGGAGGTTTTCTGGAACCGGCTGGGGTACGCAGTGGTGCAGGGATATGGGCTGACGGAAACGACTTCGCTGGTGAGCGTGAACAATCCGTTCAAGGTGGGAAAGCGATCGATCGGAAAGCTGATGCCCGGGATGGAGATGAGACTGGGCGAGGGCGGAGAAATTCTGGTGCGCGGAGAGAATGTAGCGTCGGGATATTTTCAAGGCGCGAAATTGGAGGCGGTGGCGGGCGAGGAAGGATGGTTTCGCACCGGCGATTTGGGCGAAGTGGATGCCGAGGGGAATTTATATTTCAAAGGTCGGCGCAAGAACGTGATTGTGACGCCGGCGGGGATGAATGTTTATCCAGAGGATTTGGAAGCGGAGTTGAAGAAGCAGGCGGGCGTGCGAGATTGCGTGGTGGTGGGAATCGAGCGCGACGGGAATGCGGAACCGTGCGCGGTGTTGCTGCTTGAGAATCCGCAGGCGAATCCGGCGGCAATCGTCGACGCAGCGAATCAGTCGCTCGCGGAATTTCAGCGGATGCGGCGGTGGATGGTATGGAAAGATGCGGATTTTCCGCGCACGCCGACGCAGAAGCCGATGCTGACGAAAATTCGCGAGGCCGTGGCGCCGGAGTTTGGCGCCAAGACAACGACAGGAAATTCGTCCGCAATCGAAGGGCAAGCGACTGGCTCACTGGGCGAATTGATTGCGAGAGTGACAGGGCGCGGGGGGAACGTGGGCGCAGATGCGAATCTGGAGCGTGATTTGCAGATGAGTTCGCTGGATCGCGTGGAGTTGATGAGCGCGCTCGAAGAAAAATATCAGGTGGATTTGGGCGAAACGAGATTCGCGGAGGCGAAGACAGTCGGCGAACTGGAGCGATTGCTGCGCGCGCCGCCGGCGCGTCCGAGAACATACAACTTTCCCCGCTGGGCGCAACGGTGGCCGGTGACGTGGATTCGACTGGGCGTTTATTACGCGCTGGTGTGGCCGGCGACGTGGCTGCTGGCGAAACCGACGGTGCGCGGGCGGGAAAATTTGCGTGGCGTGACGGGGCCGGTGCTGGTGGTGGCGAATCACGTGACATACGTGGACATTGGGTGCGTGTTGGCGGCGTTGCCGGGGAAATTCCGTAACCGGCTGGCGACGGCGATGGAGGCGGAGCGGCTGTGGGGGATGCGGCATCCGTCGCACGACATGAATTTCTTCATGCGGATGGTGAACCGCATGAATTATTTTTTGGTGATTGCGCTGTTTAATGTGTTTCCGCTGCCGAAGCAATCGGGATTTCGCGAGAGCTTTGCGTTCGCCGGAGAATTGGCCGATCGCGGCTGGAGCGTGCTGGTGTTTCCCGAAGGCGCGCGCACGAAGGACGGAAAGCTGGCGGCGTTTCGCGGAGGAATTGGTTTGCTGGCGACGAAGCTAAATTTACCGGTGGTTCCGGTGCGGATTGACGGGCTGTGGGAGTTGGCGCAGGAGCGGGAGGCGAGTCCGTGGTCGAGGCTGAAACCCGTGAAACGGGGAGCGGTGAAGGTGACGATTGGGACGGCGGTGACGTTTGGGGCGGAGACGGAGGCGCCGGAGATTGCGGAGGAACTGGAAAAGAG
>DASZCH010000108.1:0-25630 GCA_035943235.1 Candidatus Acidiferrales bacterium | reverse complement strand
TCTCGCAACTACGCCTCAATCCGACTGGACGACGTCGTTCCAGATCGGATTTTGGCCGAAGTCCTGGCACAGATAGGCGTTTGCCCGACTGCTACGCAATGATTCGAAGGAATTTTGATTCCGAGTCTGAGGCCGATTGAGTTTGAGCAAGGAAAAAAACAAACCTGAACCGGAGATTGCCGACCAGCCGACTGCCGAGCAGATCTATGCCCAGGAGCTTGAAGATAAGCTCGCACGCCAGCAGCTGATGGAGAAGTTCCGGTTACTCTGGCTGAGCCGGAGTTTTCTCTTTCGCGCGTCTCTGGCGGGGCTGGTTTGTACAGCCGCAATCGCTTTTCTCATTCCCAAGCGCTATGTCTCCACGGCCCGGTTGATGCCGCCCGATTCTCGATCGAGCAGCTCTCTGGCCTTGGTTTCAGCCCTTAGCGGTCAATCCGGTTTACTGGGCGGCCTCGCGGGAAATCTCTTGGGGATCCAGAGCACAGGGGACTTGTTTATTGGCGTGCTACGCAGCCGAACGGTGGAAGACCGAATTATCAATCGATTTGATCTCAATCGAGTTTATGGGGACCGCTTGGAAGTCTCCGCCCGGCAAGACCTGACTGAGAATACTTCCATTTCGGAAGATCGCAAGAGCGGAATCATCTCCGTTGCAGTGACCGATCACGATCCCAAGCGTGCGGCAGCAATCGCCGGAGCGTATATCGATCAACTCAATACGATGATGACTCAGCTTTCCACATCTTCGGCTCACCGAGAACGGATTTTCCTGGAAGAACGGTTGAGTGCGGTCAATCAGGACCTTGAGACAGCGGAGAAGAATTTCAGTCAGTTCGCCAGCAAGCACGGAACGATTGATATCACGGAGCAAGGCAAGGCCATGGTGGAAGCGGGCGCAACTCTTGAAGGCCAGCTCATTGCGGCTCAATCCGAACTTCAGGGACTCAAGGAAGTCTACACCGACAACAATGTGCGCGTACGCGCTACTGAGGCACGAATCGCGGAGCTGCGCCGCCAACTCGAAAAACTCAGCGGCACAGCAGGCGCCCCTCCGGCTGACAATGCCGGCGCTACGTCGACAGACACAACGTATCCGTCTCTGCGCCAGTTGCCCATTCTGGGAGTGCCATTCGCCGATCTCTACCGGAAGTTGAAAGTCGAGGAAGCGGTATACGAGACGCTGACGAAGGAATACGAATTGGCGAAGGTGGAAGAAGCGAAAGAAACGCCAACGGTGAGGGTTCTCGATCCGCCCGAAGTTCCGCAGCGGAAGTCGTACCCCCCGCGCCTTCTGCTCATGATCCTGGGGACCTTCTTGGCGATGAGTTTCGCGATGGTTTGGGTGTTGGGCAGGGCGCGCTGGCAAGCCGCACCTGCTGACGATCCGGGAAAACAATTGGCGCGTGAGATTTTCGCGTCGATGAAAGCGCGGCTTCCAGGGATGTCGTCAAACGGGGCGCATGCTGCAGGGGAGACAAGAAAAGTGGTCTCAGATGATGTTGAGCGCCGAGACGTAGATTCCGAAGGCATGAAGCGTTAATTTCGTTCCATCTGATTGATATTATGGTAGTTAGGTAAGAAACAGTCTGTAAGTGACGGGGCGAAGCTGTATCTGGAGATATTATGGCATCCCCACAATTCACGATACCAGACCGGCAGCGAGCAGACTACGGCAGCACGGTTACGCCGCTTACGGCATCACCCGAGCTGCGCTGGTACGCCGCATACACCTGCGCAAACCATGAAAAACGCGTCGCGGCGGAACTCCATTCCAGGACCATCGAGCATTTCTTGCCAGTGTATTCATCCACGCGGCGATGGAAAGATCGCCGGGTGAAATTGGACTTACCGTTGTTCCCTGGCTACGTGTTTGTACGGCTCGCGCTGTGCAATCGGCTTCGCGTGTTAGAGGTTCCCAGCGTCGTCCAACTGGTCGGTTTCAGCGGCAAGCCCGCACCGCTTCCCGATGAGGAAATGGAGGTCTTACGTGCGGGACTTTCCCAGGGTCTGCGGGCCGAGCCACATCCTTTCTTGACTGCGGGCCGGCGTGTGCGGATTACGGGAGGCCCTTTCGCAGGACTTGAGGGGATATTGAAGAAAAGGAAGAACAGTCTGAGGGTCGTGGTGTCGCTTAACCTTATTCAGCGTTCGGTGGCGGTGGATGTGGATGTTGCGGATGTGGCCCCAAGCTTCTAGGAACCCCGAAGTTAACTGCAAATCATTTGAGATGAACGACACGACGAAAAATCATAACGGGCATTTAACCAGCGGCCGCCTGCTGGCGCGAAATACGATATGGAACCTGATCGGTGGCGGGGCCCCAATGCTGGTGTGGGAGTAGCGATTATCAGCGAGCCAGTTGTGCCTGAGGTGGGCGCGACTGTAATTCCTTCTCTACGCTCAAACTTCAAGTGGATGTCTGCGGGCAACGTGTTTTATGTCACCTGCCAATGGGGCATGCTATCGATCCTGGCGAAGGCAGGTAACGCTTCAGTCGTGGGTCAATATGTCTTGGGGCTCGCGATTTCGGCACCGGTGTTCATGTTTACGAACCTGAATCTTCGCGCCGTGCAGGCAACCGATGCTCGCTCCGATTTCGAATTCGCGGACTACTTCACTTTGCGAATACTCGCTTCCCTTGCGGGGGTTCTCACGGTTGCGGTCGTGTCATTGTCCCTGAACTACGACGTCGGCACTCGACTAGTCATCTTTCTACTTGGCGTGGCAAAGGCCATCGAATCCCTCGGCGATGTGGTCGCCGGATTACTACAAAGGATTGAACGCATTCATCAGGTGGCGATAAGCCTCGTGTTTCGAGGAACACTCTCGCTCGGAGCGTTTGGAATTACATATCTAGTGTTGCGTAACCTGACTGCTGCCGTGTGCGCTCTCGTCTTAAGCTGGAGTATCGTATTCGTCGCGTACGATCTAAAATGCGCGGCTGGTGCGCTGCGCGACGGCGAGAGGTTTCTCCGATTTATGCCGGGAACTCTCCGCCGGCTAGCTGTGTTGAGTGCGCCCTTGGGTGTGGTTATGGCCCTCATATCGCTCAATACGAATGTCCCACGCTATATTTTGGCAAGAACTCTCGGAGATGCGAAGCTCGGCATCTTCGCATCGCTCGGCTATGTGTTGCAGGCGCAATACCTGGTCATCAACGCTATGGGGGATTCCGCTTCAGCCCGGCTCGCACGCATGTTTTCGCTGGGTGATGCCAGAGGTTTTCGCAGAGTGATTGACAAGCTGGTGTGGATCGGCGTCGGGGTTCTTGTCCTGGGAACGATGCTGGCTGCACTCTTCGGTCGTCCTCTGCTCACCCTCCTCTACCGACCGGAGTACGCGCAAAGACTTTCCGTTTTCGTGGTTATGGTGGCGGCTGGTGGTTTAGCTTCGATCGGATACTTCCTTGGCTATGGAATCAACGCGGCGCGGCACTTCCGATTGCAAGTTCCGATGATCGGACTAGCCACGCTTACGACAGCCGCGCTGACCGCGGTTTTGGCACCACGATTCGGTCTGATGGGTGCCGCAGCGGCACTTTTGTGCGGAACACTAGTGCACGCTGTTGGCAACGGGCTGGCTCTTCGGTACGCTTTCGGCCAAATCCTGCCACAGAAGAGATGAAATTCTATGCAAATTGAACAGCCGTAAGATTCGGCTCCAGGTCAGGCTCGGATGCATTCACTTGACCGAAACTAGAGTTAATCGAAGCCATGAGTGTACCGGCCATCTTCGGAATAGTCGCGGCTCTTGGGGTTATCAGCCTCGTACTTTGGCTGAAGACCCCTTGGATAGGCCTCTTGGCATGGGTCGCTGCGCTTAGCATTCAATACGAACTGTTCCCTGAGGTGCGGCTGGCAATTTCGGATTTGTTGGTGCCCAGTCTGGCTCTCACACTTCTGTTTACTACAACAAAAATAAAGAATAAAACGCGGCAAGCGCGAAGTTCACTTCCCGTGCTCATGTTGACCTTCGCGGCTGTGTTCATCATTCTTGGCGGCGCTGTGGCGTACTACAATTTAGGCACAATCCCGCAGTGGACCTGGCTCAACAAAGACCTTGGGTTGCTCGATCTGCTGATTTGTTTTTTTGCAATCATTCGACTCGTCGACAGCCGGGGGAAACTGTATACCATCGTCAGGACGTTTGTGCTAAGTGGGTCTGCTTTGAACATTTTGGCTTTGGCGGGGGGTGTTGCTCGGTACTTTTTTGGAATTCCCAATGTGATGATCTATAACACTGACTCTATTAGACTCGCGGGCTTAATGGTTAATCCGAGTGCGTACGGGGGTTTTATTTTGTGTGTCTTGTTAATTCAGCTGGCTCTGCTGTTTGGTGAATCGACCCTCCTACGGCTTCCGCGGTGGGCGCAACGCACAAATGCAGCCCTGCTGGGTATTGCCTGCTCAATGACGATTTCCCGGAGCTCTCTGTTAGGGTTAATTGGAGGTTTGCTCGTCCTTCTCGCATTTTATCGTACAAAGGCCATGCTTCGGCTAGTGGGATTTGCGCTGGCTACTGTTCTGACTGTTGGAGTCGTAACCTACTGGTACGGGTATTCCCCAGACGTGGCCGATGATTTCTGGGTCTTGGTGTTTAGTGAGACCACGATTGAAGACCGGATGGACATTAACAGGGCCGCACTGGAAATGCTGCGTGAAAGTCCGACAAATCCTATCACTGGCATTGGGGTGGGTACGTTTTGGGCTCGGTCAGAGCATGAGTTCGGAATGGAGATGATAATCCACAACGAGTTTCTGTGGTTGCTGGTAGAAACCGGAGTTGTGGGTTTCTGCTTATTCATTGGCGTGATACTGAGGGCACTGCGAAACTGCCTTTATGTGGTGCGCGCCCGAGGTCCCGATAGTCCTATTTCAGTGGGAATAATTTGTAGCATAGTCGGGATGATCGTTTGGATGCAGGGAGGAGAAGGGTTAGGGCAAAGGCATTTTTGGCTCCTGTTGGCGCTCTCCGAGGTGTCCTACGGTTTTCAGAGGAAGGCTAGGCTTGCAGCCGTTTTTAGCCGGCTGCCTAGACTGTGCCAGCAGCCTCAGGTGACGAACCCCCACGGGAATGTGCAAGCTGGGTAGTTCTTGTATCTGAGAGACAACTGCTTTCACGGAGTTGGGTAAGTCAATAGGCTTCACGTACCAGGGGTTTGCGGCGCGCGGTCGATATATCCGCCGCGGGGCATCAGTCTAGGCCTTCGGCAGTGGTTGCCCTAGGTGAATGGCTATAAGGGAAAACATATGTGTGGAATTGCAGGGATTCTCGGTCTAGATGGCCCGCAGCCGGCTGAGGCGCTGGGCGCTGCGGCTCAGGCTATGGCTCGTACACTCAGGCATCGAGGTCCCGACGACGACGGTGTCTGGGTCGACTCCGATTCGGGAATTGCGCTGGCGCACCGTCGGCTATCCATCCTTGACTTGTCGCCTGCGGGTCATCAGCCGATGATCTCCGAGAGCGGCCGCTACGTTATCAGCTACAACGGAGAGATTTACAATTTCGTTGATCTGCGCCGAAAACTGGAACAGGAAACCGGAGCGATGTTGCGGCTACGTGGGGGCTCCGATACGGAGACGATGCTCGCTTGTTTCGAGCGCTGGGGCATCGAAGAGTCTCTTAAGCGGTGGAATGGCATGTTCGCCTTGGCTGTCTGGGACCGAAAAGACAAAGCGCTATTCTTGGCGCGTGATCGGTTCGGCGAAAAGCCCCTTTATTATGCGCGGATGAGGCGTTCGTTCCTTTTTGGGTCCGAGTTGAAAGCTCTGCGCGCCCATCCGGACTTTTGCGGAGAGATTGATAGAGATGCCCTCGCTCTGTATCTCCGTTACAACTGCATACCCGCGCCACGCACCATTTTTCGCGGAGTTTGGAAACTCCCTCCAGAAACGTGGATGTGCGTTACGCATGAAGCGCATGAGAATCTCCAGGCCGTTCCGTACTGGTCGTTACGCCAGACAGTCGAGCGCAGCATGGCGAATCCGTTCCGAGGTACTGTCGAGGAAGCGGCGGTCGAACTAGAATTTCTTCTAAACGATGCGGTCAAGATCCGCATGCTCGCGGACGTGCCCATTGGCGTTTTTCTTTCGGGCGGGATTGACTCTTCGGTTTTAGCAGCCCTGATGCAAGTGCAATCGTCACGTCCCGTACGCTCGTTTTCCATTGGGATGTCCGAATCGGCATACGATGAGTCGCGGAATGCGCGGGAGGTCGCGCGTCATCTTGGCACTGAACACTGCGAATTCCGAGTGACGCCAGCGGATGCGCTCGCGACGATTCCTCGCTTGGCGTCCGTTTACGATGAGCCTTTCGCGGATTCTTCGCAGATTCCAACTCTGTTACTGGCGGAACTAACGCGGCGGTTTGTCACAGTCGGGTTATCAGGCGATGGTGGAGACGAAATGTTCGGCGGCTATAACCGCCATATATGGAGCGGCCGGCTCGCAGCGGCGATTCGCGTGACGCCTGGCTTCTCTCGCAGATTGACGGGGGCCGCCATTTGCCGCATATCGACCAGAAGCTGGGATCGGTGTTTCGATCGGTTGCGTCCCGTTGTGCCGCGGAGGCTGCGCCACCGCACTCCAGGATCCAAATTGCACAAATTCGCAGACGTCCTGGCGGCAGCCGATCCTGCCTCAGCGTATCAGCGGCTGGTTTCCCATTGGCGTATTCCTTCGAAAGTTGTCCTGGGTGCTCGCGAATTTTCGCGAGACCTTCCCGAATCTCCTGAAGGAATGAATTACGCAGAGACGATGATGTTTTATGACGCTGAGACGTACTTGCCTGATGACATTCTTGTGAAAGTGGACCGAGCAACTATGGCCGCAAGTCTCGAGGCGCGCGCGCCCTATCTTGATCCTCGTGTCGTCGAGTTCGCTTGGCGCTTAGGCTTTGCGACCAAGGTTCGGGGTGGCGAAGGAAAAATTCCGCTTCGCCGGATTCTCTATCGCCACGTACCGCGTGCTCTGGTGGACCGCCCGAAGTTCGGTTTCGGGATTCCCTTGGATTCATGGCTGCGGGGCCCCCTCCGAGAGTGGGCCGAAGCGTTGCTCGATGCCACTAGGTTACGAAACGAAGGGTACTTCGAGCCGCACCCTATCCGCCGCATGTGGTCGGAACATCTGGCAGGACACGGTGCTTGGCAGCATCACCTGTGGGACATCCTAATGTTCGAACAGTGGCTGGAAAATAACGGACGCGCGGCCGTTTCTGGTGACCGCGTGCCGACGGCGGCATTTGCTCAATAGCCTTACTTGTCGAATAGAATGAAAAGTACTCGGAATTTACGTTTGGTCGATAGAGACGAACCGCGCTTGTTCGTCCTGACCACTTCAGACCTGAGCCTCACTTTGTTGCGCGGGCAACTTCGATTCCTTCGGGAGACCGGTTTCGACGTCACCGTGGCATGTTCACCTGGTCCATTTCTGGAGTCAGTCGCCCAGGAGGAGCGCGTTGGAGCGGAATTCATCCCTATGTGCCGAGAAATTGACCCGCTGCGCGATATGATCTCCCTCTGGCGAATCTGGAAATGCTTCCGGCGCTACCGCCCCACAATCACAAGTGTAAGCACACCAAAAGCAGGCTTCATCGGTGGATTAGCTGCATGGTTCAGCCGGGTACCATGCAGAGTTTATGTGTTGCGCGGGCTGCGAGGGGAAGCGAGTCACGGGATGCGTCGGTGGTTCCTGTTGTTCTTCGAGCGTTTGTCTTGTCGGATGGCACATCGCGTCATTTGCGTTAGCGAAAGCCTGAGACGAGCAGCGATTGCCTCCGGCGTCGTCGCACCCGATCGGGCAGTCGTACTCGGCGCAGGAAGCAGCAATGGTGTTGATGCATCGCGATTCAGGGCGACGCCAGTGAGGTTGAATGAGGCTGCAAGGCTGCGCACTAGCTTAGACATCCCACATGATGCTGCGGTCGTCGGCTTTGTGGGTCGGTTCACGCGCGACAAAGGCTTGCAAGATCTGGTCCACGCCTTTTCTTGTCTCCGTGAGCGATTTCCCAAGTTGTGGCTGCTATTGGTTGGAAAATTTGAGGAAGGAGACCCCGTGCCCGCAGAAATTCAGAGCGAAGTATTTGCGGATCCTCAAATAATTAGCACCGGATTTGTCTTCGACACGGCACCTTACTACCACGCGATGGACATTCTCGCTCTGCCAACTCGCCGCGAAGGTTTCCCGAATGTTTTATTGGAGGCCCATGCCGCAGGGAAGGCTGTGGTGACTTGCAGTGCAACGGGTGCCGTCGACGCTGTCGTCGATGGCGTTGATGGCATCGTGGTTCCCGTAGGAGACGTAAAGGCGTTGGTTGAGGCCTTGGCGACTCTTCTGACAAATCCCAAGCTGGCAGAGACGATGGGACAGAGGGGATTCGATCGCGTTGCGCGCGAATTTCAGCCGGCTAGAATTTGGTCCGCGCTTGCATCTGCGTATGTTCGACTCTTACAGGAGAAGAACATTTCCTGCACGGGTATTCGTCTAGATGTACCAGCAGCGTGCACTGCCGCAGACTTGCAGGTGATCCCCCGATGAACCGCTTTGTAAAAAGAGTTCTTGATTTCTTCACAGCCGGTATTGCTCTCATTGTCCTGTCTCCGTTGATCGGCCTTGTAGCGGCAATCATCTATCTCGCAATGGGGAGGCCGGTATGCTTTCAGCATGTACGTCCCGGATACCAAGCAATGCCGTTCAAGCTATGGAAGTTTAGAACAATGACCAACGCGCGCGACTCCTCGGGGAATTTGCTTCCCGATGAACAGAGATTGACTCGGTGTGGTGCCCTTCTTCGCCGATCAAGTTTGGATGAACTGCCCCAACTTTGGAATGTGCTGAAAGGCGAGATGAGCCTTGTCGGGCCCCGGCCATTACTGATGGAATACCTTAGCATGTACACCGCCGCAGAAGCTCGGCGTCACGAAGTAAAGCCGGGACTTACAGGTTGGGCACAGGTCAATGGCAGGAATGCTCTTTCATGGCCGGCAAGGCTGAACCTCGATTGTTGGTATGTTGAGCACTGGAGCCTCGCCCTCGACGTGCAGATTCTCTTGCGGACGATATTTCAAGTTATCATGCGCAGCAACATTTCTTACGAGGGGCACGCGACCATGCCGAGATTCACAAGAGGCGATCGAACAGAGCCGTGAAATCCAGACGAATCTTCGTCTATGGCGCGGGTGGTCACGGCAAAGTCGTAGCCGATATCTTGATTTCGAAGAAAGAAAAACGGTTTGCCGGCTTCCTGGATGATCGGGAAGAGTTGGTGGGCACGAAAGTAATGGGTTATTCCGTGCTCGGCAATGGCGAATGGCTGAATCAGAAAATTACGCAGTGCCCAGCAGCCGTCGTCCTGGGAATAGGCAACAACCACAACCGACGACAGCTTTCAGAACAGCTCGCTAAATGGGGCATCCAGATTCTCACCGCAATACATCCTGGCGCCATAGTAGCCACCTCGGCGGAATTGGGTGCGGGAACCGTCGTAATGGCTGGCGCAGTGGTCAATGCTAACGCGAAAATTGGAGAAGGCGTGATCGTAAACACCGGCGCAGTAGTCGAACACGATGTGGACGTGGGTGATTATAGTCATATTTCGCCTAACGCATCTTTGGGAGGAGCCGCGCGAATTCGCGAACTCTCTCACGTGGGTTTGGGCGCAGTCGTACTGCCCGGAGTCACCATCGACTCCGAATCTGTTATTGGAGCGGGAGCAGTTGTTCTACAGGACCTTCCAGCCAAAATCGTGGCCGTTGGCGTTCCCGCCCGAATTCTTCGAAGACTCTGAAATGGCGCCTCATTATCTCAGGATGTGAGACTGGAAGTTTATAGGATAGAGAGGACCCTAAGTGTCAAACCCTATGAGTGAAAAAATCCCAATGTCAGCTCCCGACCTCGATGAGCAGGACATAGCAGCAGTCGTTGAAGTGCTCCATTCCGGCCGGCTATCCCTTGGGCCTAAGATCGAGGAATTTGAAGGCGCAATCTGCCAGTACATTGGGGTTCGACACGCAGTTGCCGTCAGCTCAGGCACTGCGGCATTGCATTTAATCGTGAAGGCGCTCGAACTCGGGCCCGGCGACGAAGTGTTGGTCCCGTCATTTACTTTCTCAGCCAGTGTTAATGTTTTGCTCTATGAGGGTGTAACGCCGGTCTTTTGTGACATCGAAAACGAAACTTATAATGTCGACCCACTCCAGTTGGAAGAAAAGATCACGCCGAGAACGAAGGCGATATTGGTGGTGGATGTTTTCGGACACCCCGTCGAATGGGACGTGATATCACGCGTGGCCAAGCAATACAACTTGAGAGTAATCGATGATTCTTGCGAAGCGCTCGGAGCAGAATACGACGGCTGCAAGGTGGGACAATTCGGTGATGCTGCCGCCTTCGCGTTCTATGCCAATAAACAGATCACAACGGGCGAGGGCGGTATGCTGGTCACAAATAATCCTGAGATAGCCCGGATAGCTCGCAGCCTTAGGAATCAAGGGCGCGGTGAGATGGGTTCGTGGCTTGAACATGAGCGTCTGGGATTTAATTATCGGATGAGTGAGATGTGCGCCGCATTAGGCTCGTCCCAAATGAGGCGAATCGAATCATTTTTGGCACAGCGGCAACAGGTCGCCGATTTATACAATCGCCGCTTGAGCGGCTTTCCGCAGCTTCGCACCCCTGTCGTTGACCCTCGCGTACGGATGAGCTGGTTTGTATATGTCATTACCCTGGACGAAGAAGTTGACCGCGATGCAGTCGTGAAGGAGCTCGGGAGACGTCAGATTCCGTCTCGTTGTTATTTTTTGCCGATTCATTTGCAGAAGTATATCCTCGGGCGAACCGACTGTCGAATTGGGGAATTGCCTGTAACTGAGTCGGTTGCTCGGCGAACATTAGCCCTACCCTTTCATAATCGATTGGCGGCAAGCCAAGTGGATGAAGTTGCCAGCGCTCTTCAAGAAGCAGTCGAGGGCGTTCAGACAAAGTGCTAGGACCAACTCTTCCGAAGACTCAAACGAAAAAAGGTTCTGAGGCATAGCGAAACTCTCCAAGCATTCTTCTTTGATCAGCGCGCCGATGTACATTACGTAAATATATTCGTTATTGTCGATACAAACCAACAACTTAATGTTAGTGTAACTGCCCGTGGAACACATGAATCGACTCACGCAAAGCTTGTTTAACAAGCGGCCGGTGTTCGTTTACCTCTTCCAGTCGACACTTGTATTCGTCTCCCTCGTGTTTGGCTGGTTCCTGCGCTTCAATTTCAGCCTGCCCTACAGGCATATTCTTCTTGTGTCGGGCTTGCTTCTGGTCGGGGTACGCCTTGTCTTCTTGCGACTATTTAAGCTGGATCACGGCTGGTGGCACTTTGCAAGTGTCAATGATGTTCAGAACATTCTGAAGGCAGTTTTTTCGGGCTCAGTCTTATTTTTCGCGCTCAATCGCTACGTTTTTGCCGTTGTAGCATTTCCCCGATCTATTTACTTTCTCGAAGCGATTCTCACGGCGGGCTTCCTTGCGGGTGCACGATTGGCTTCGCGAATTTTAGCGGAGACGGCTCGACGCGATTCCTCGCCACTGAAGCGCGTCGTGCTCGTGGGCGCCGGATTTGCTGCGCAAATGGTTATCCGAGAACTTGCTCGCCCTGATAGCGGATACCGGCCAGTCGGGTGTGTCGACGATGACCCATCGAAGCAAGGTGTACGCATCCAAGGCGTGCCAGTGTTCGGAGCCGTGGAAGATCTCGTATCTGTTGTCGAGGAAAATTCCGTTGACGAAATCCTGATTACCATTCCCTCCGCATCGGGTAAGCAGATGCAGCGTATTATCAATGCCTGCCAGAAGACAAAGCTCCCGTTTAAGACCGTGCCAGCACTACGCGACATTATTCGAGGGGAAGCGATAGTCAGTCAGGTTCGAGAAGTACAATTGGAAGACTTGCTCGGGCGAGAGCCGGTCCATATTGATCTCGATGCAGTCCGGAGAGAGATTTCCGGCCGAAGTGTGCTTATCACCGGCGCCGCCGGCTCGATCGGCTCGGAGTTGTGTCGCCAAGTAGTCGATTGCAATCCTTCGCAGCTTCTCTGCCTCGACCAGAGTGAAACAGGGCTCTTTTTCCTCCAGTTGGAACTGATGCCACAAACGAATGATACCGGGTTGACCTTTTGTGTCGCCGACATAAACGATGCTGTCCGCATGCAGTCTATTTTGCGGGAGTCCAGACCGGAAATCATATTTCACGCTGCTGCATATAAACACGTACCGATGATGGAAACAAATGTTCAAGAGGCGGTTAAGAATAATGTATTGGCTCTGGTGGGTTTGCTGGACTTGGCTGACGAGGCAGGCTGCAAGAATTTCGTCTTGATTTCCTCCGACAAAGCAGTGAATCCCACAAACGTGATGGGCGCAACCAAACGAATCTGCGAACTGATCCTTTCATCTCGACCGCAAAATGGAATGCGGTGTGTCTCCGTGCGATTCGGGAATGTCCTCGGCTCCAGCGGCAGCGTGATTACGGTTTTGAAGCAACAGCTTCGAAATGGCCAGCCGCTCACGGTTACCCATCCGGAGATTAGGCGTTTCTTCATGATTACTCGCGAAGCTGTTGCGCTGGTCTTACAAGCCTTCGCCATCGGAGTTCATCGCGACATTCTCGTTTTGGACATGGGCGAACCCATACGGATACTTGATTTGGCTCTGAATCTCATTCGCCTCTGCGGCAAGTCCGAGCAAGATGTGGAGGTTCAGTTCACCGGCTTGCGCAAAGGAGAAAAGCTGGAAGAAGAGCTGTTTTACCACCACGAAGAGGTACTTCCCACATCCTGTGCCAAGATCAAACGAACCAACGGATCGCCGAGAAATTGGTCGGCGTTATGCTACCAACTGGATGAGCTTCGCGCTTCAATGAGCATCGATGGAGCGGCGCCGATTCGAGCCAAAATCAAGCAGATTGTCCCAGAATATTCGCACCAACCCTCCCATTCAGCAGAGGGCGCTACCGGGACCGAAACACACAGGCACCTTCAGGTTGTTGGAGAGCACGACTAGTCTGCTCACTCAATGCCGCCGGCAGATTCCCGTTTTCGCAAATGCGAAGCCTAATACAGACGCCTCTCAGTTAGCATATCCAGAAACAAACCTGAGCCATGAAAGTTCTTACGGTTGTAGGTGCGCGGCCAAATTTCATGAAAGCCGCGCCTATCATCACTGCTATTCATCAGCACAACCGCACGGTGGCCTTGCAGAGTGCCGAACAAGATGAAGTGCCCCCAGAAACAATTCGACACATTCTCGTTCACACCGGTCAGCATTACGATGATTTGATGTCCGGTTCATTCTTCAGCGATCTGAACTTCCCCGAACCAAACGTCAATCGCATTCTAGAAACCTGATTCGCACGCATGTCCCGAAGGGTTTGCTTCACCGCGATTTAGACTCGCTGTTGCGCTCTTAGGCGTTTCGTTGCACAAGCTTCTGACGAACGTGCAGTTCATCGTTACCGAAGGCAGCGAAGTTTCGTGTTGACCGGCCTGGCTCGTTCCGGCCACTAAATCCGCGCAAATCACCTTCAGGTAATAGCCCCGCGATTCATTTGTCGCGGCATCAGCCCTGCAATCTCCGGTGCTTGTTCGATTATCCGTAATCAACTCTTTAGACCTCGTGGTGGAACTCCTCTTTCGATAGTGCCCGGGCTTTTTGGGCCCAGGATGCGCCTTCGAACCGCTTTTCCTCTCGCCTGCCACTTTCGCGAACTCTCTCGCCTTCGCGCATCCCCACTTCGTCGAGCTGATGCTTGGGTACCCTCGTCTAATGTTCGTGAATCGCCATCGGATTCGATCTGATCGTTCGCGTTGCGAGAGTTGCTGAAATCCGGGAAAGCGGCGCTTCATGGCTGCTCCTCCTGCGGATGGGAAACTTAAACTTCATTTGGCGAATGTCCAGACGAGCCAGTCTCCGATTGATGGGAGTTTAATAAGGATCACTGTGAACCCGCCAGCTTCTCCCTGGGCGAAGGCCGGCAACGAGCTGGGCGTTCTATGAGATGATTCCGCGGGCGCGGGGCAAGTGGGGCCCGGCGCCCGTGGCGAGGATCTGCATATGTCCGACACTCGTGAGGAAGCGGGAGTGTTCGAGAAGCCGGCACCGTCGCCGGCGCGGCGCTGGATTGTCCTTGCGGTGATCGGCATTGCCTGCTATGGCGGCTACTACGCATTCGATTACATCGGGCCGCTCGCGCCGCTCCTCAGTCGCCAGCTTCACTTCTCCAATACCGACATCGGGCTCCTCCAAGCCGTCTACAGCTTTCCCAACATCGTCGCCATGCTCGTCTGCGGCATCATCATTGATCGGCTGGGAACGCGAAAGTCACTTTCGATTTTTGGCGCACTTATTTTCATCGGGCTGATCATTACCGCGCTCAGCCCGCGGCTTGGTGTCATGGTTGGAGGCCGCCTGCTGGTAGGTTCGGGCGGCGAGGCACTGGCGCTGACCGCGAACGTCGGCGTGGCCCGCTGGTTCTGGCACAATGAGCTCAGCTTGGCATACGGCCTCCGCGGCTCGGCGGCTCGGCTGGGTTCACTCAGCGCGCAAGTTTCACCCGCATGGGCGCCTCATGCGTACACCTATTGGCGCTGGCCTCTTCTGCTCGGCGTCGGCTTCGGAGGGTTCTGCATCCTCGGTGTCGCGCTCTACTGGATGCTTGATGTCCGCGGCGAACGCCGATTCACCCTGGGACACACCGCACGAACCACGAAGATTCGGCTCGGTGAAGTGTTCCGCTTCAACCGCTCGTTCTGGCTGATTGCGGCGTTATGCATCACCTTTTACGGCTGCATCTTCCCATTCGAAACGTTCGGACAGAAATTCCTGATCGAGGCGCGACACCTCACGCCACAAACTGCGTCGCTGCTCGTGGGCATGGAACCGTTTTTCTCGCTGATCGGCATGCCGATCTTCGGCTGGGTCGTCGACCGCTACGGGCACCGCTCGCGGCTCATGATGTTCGGCTCGCTGCTTATCGTCCCTGTGTTTCCCATGCTTGGTTTCACCAATATCCCGCCGGCGATCCCGTTGGCGATGATGGGCGTGGCTTTCGCGCTCGTGCCTGCAGTGATGTGGCCGGCGCTCGTCTACGTCGTCGACAAATCCCGGCTCGGCTTGGCCAACGGGATGTTGGACTCGGTGCAGCAACTGGGACTCGTGGTCATCAATCTCCTGATCGGCTGGGCCAATGACTGCTGGCTGGCGAGCGCGAAAAACGCGGCCGGGTACCATGCCGGTCTGCTGATGTTCACGGTGATTGCGGTGCTCGCGGTGCTTTGCGCGTTCGCTTTGTGGCGCGTCGAGACAGGCCCATCCGCGCACGGACTGGAAACCATAACGACACAGCTCTGATTTGCGTCAACTTCCGCCTTCGCTGAGGCTTGGGCGGATCGCTTGACGAGGCCGTTCGGCGTGACTTAGAGTTTCGGGACAACACAAATGAAAATCGCTGACATGAACTGGATGCAGGTCGAACAAAATCTGAAACATGATGCCCGAGCCGTCGTCCCTGTGGGCAGCACCGAGCAGCACGCATATCTCCGCTTGGCCGTCGACTCCATTCTGGCCGAGCGCGTCTCCTGCGAAGCGGCTGAACCGCTCGGCGTGCCGGTCTTTCCCGTCCTCAGTTACGGCATCACTCCTTACTTCCGCGCCTATCCCGGCACCATCAGCCTTCGCCTTGATACTTACCGGCGCATCGTCGCCGACATTCTTGAGAGTCTTGCGGGGACCGGTTTCACGCGCATTCTTTTCGTGAATGCCCACGGCGGCAACACTCCCGGCGGTTCCATTCTGCAGGAGTGGATGAACGCTCATCCTGGGATAACCGTGAAGTGGCACAACTGGTGGAACGCGCCGCGGACTGCCGCCGCCGTCGCTGCCATCGACTCGGTCGCATCGCATGCGTCGTGGATGGAAAACTTCGCTTGGACGCGCCTCGCGGACGTCAAGCTGCCCGGCGGCCAGAGGCCCATGATCGACATCGCGCGCATGCGCACGATGGACGCGGCCGGCGTGCGCGCCTACTTGGGCGACGGAAATTTCGGCGGCGTGTATCAGAAGCCCGACGAGCAGATGATGCAAATGTGGCGCGTGGGCGTTGAGGAGACGCGCGAGGCCCTGGAGGGTCCGTGGAAGTGAATGCGGGCGGACGCGGTTCGCCGGCTCGCATTCTCTTGTGTGGCGCGAAAAACGATTAGCGGAACCGTCGCCGCAAACTTGCGCGGCGGTGCGGTCGCTGGATAATTTGGCGCGATTGAACGCTTATTTTTTTCGTCCTCATGAGGCGAGCATTCTGAACGCGAGTATCTTCAATGCAAATCCGTTTTGACGGTCGAACAGCAATCGTGACCGGAGCCGCGCACGGCTTCGGCCGCGCCATCGCGTTGAATTTTGCGAACCTGGGCGCGCGCGTGGTCGCGTGCGACATCTTGAAATCCGAACTCGAAGAAACAGCGCGGCTGGCGAAAGCACAAGGGACGCCCCTCGAGATTCGCGTCCTCGACGTGAGCGATCGCCCGGCGGTGTATGCCATGGTTGCCGAAACGCTGAAGACCAGCAGCCACATCGACATCCTGGTGAACGATGCGGGCGGCGTGATAGGCCAGGTTGGCCGGCCGCTTGAAGAAATATCCGACGCCGACTGGCGCGCTATCTTTGCCGTGAATCTCGACGGCGCGTTTTATTGTAGCCAGGCAGCCGCTCCAGCGATGAAGGCGGCGCGCTACGGCCGCATCATTAATATCTCGAGCGGCGCCGGGTTGAGCATCAGCCTCACAGGAATTCAGGCGTACGCCTCGGCCAAAGCGGGGCAGATCGGCCTGACGCGGCAGCTCGCGCACGAGCTTGGGCCGTGGGGCATCACCGTGAATAACGTGGCGCCCGGCTTCGTCCGCTCCAATCCCACCACTGAAAAACAGTGGGAGTCGTACGGCACCGACGGACAGCGCCGACTGGTTGAGAATATCGCGCTGAAGCGGCTGGGCTCGCCGCAGGACATCGCCAACGGTGTTGTCTTCTTCGCGAGCGAGCACGCCGGCTGGATCACCGGTCAGACGCTGTCGATCGATGGAGGCAAATAAATTCAAACTAGCGTGATTTGAGGAGCTCATGTCGAATCAGGTGCTGAAAGTCGGTGCGCTATCGGCGGGACCTGGAGAGAAACGGTACGGCGTGAACGAGTTTTCTGTCCAAGGTAAGCCCTACCGACTTCCGATGTGGCTCATCAATGGTTCGTCGGACGGGCCGACCCTCGTTGTGACGGGCGGCGTTCACGCCGCCGAGTACGCAAGCATCGCGGCGGCGCTCGAATTGGGCCGCTCTCTCGCTCCGCAAGACCTGCGCGGCCGCGTCATCGTTGTGCCGGTGATGAATCTGCCCGCCTTCACGGCCCGCTCCATTTACATTTGTCCTCTCGACGGCCGCAACCTCAATCGGGTTTTCCCGGGCGATGCGCAGGGCACCGCTTCCGAGCAGATCGCCGATTGGGTATTTCGCAATGTAATCTCACAGGCCGAATACTACGTGGACTTGCACGGCGGCGATTTAATCGAAGCACTCGTTCCGTTCACGATTTTCTTTCGGTCGGGCAATGATCGTGTCGACAAAACGTCGCTAGAAATGGCCAAGGTCTTCGGGATTCATTTTCTGGTGTGCAGCGAAACGCCAGGGTCCACATTTTGCGCCGCGTCGCGCGCCGGCATTCCATCCATCCTGACCGAATCGGGCGGGCAGGGAATCTGGACCCACGAGGACGTCGCGCTGCATACGAATGGCCTCCACCGGTTGATGCGGCATCTCGACATGATTCCCGGTGGCGCTCCCGCGCCCGCTTCGGTCACTCTGCTCGAACGCTTTCTCTGGCTGCGCAGCGACCACGCCGGCTTTTGGTATCCTGCCGTCGCGGTGAACGAAGCCGTAAAGGCCGGTCAGAACCTCGGCTGCGTGAAGGATTGTGAGGGGCGCGTCCTGCAAACCGCCGTCAGTCCTGCCGATGGTGTTGTGCTCTTCATCGTCACGTCATTAGCCATCAACGAGACCGATCCTCTGTTGGCCGTCGGTGCGTGAGCCACGCGCAATTTCGAAATGCACGCCGCGCAAAAAACGCTTGCCGACAACGAAGGCCGATGCCTGCACAAGCTTCTAGCTTGAGCGCGCGTGTGGCGCCGGCTGTCGCAAACAACTGAGCGTAAGGTACACTGGTTCCAACCCGTTCATTTTGGAGGGGTGGGTGAGCGGTTGAAACCGGCGGTCTTGAAAACCGTTAGGCCCGAAAGGGTCTCGTGGGTTCGAATCCCACCCCCTCCGCCATTAATCTCGAAGTAGCGTTGGAGTTCGAAAGACTGGCGCGCGGCAGAAACTTCGCGCTCTGTTTGCGCGCAGCTCAATCGGGCTAGCCGACACTGTGGACCTTGCTCGCCGTCCTTAGGCTTGCCTATTTTTTCGAACCGCGAGAGCGGACCGGGGTTTCGCGGATGCGCTTCACGGCTTCTTCTGGAGTGAGAAGATCGGGGAGCGTCTCACTGACGTGCCGCCAGCGCTCACGGCCATCCGCATCGACGAGCAGCGTCGCGTCCAACGCGATGTCGTTTCCCTCCATTCCCGCGCCGGGATGCAGCAGGCCATAGGAGCGAATTACTTGAGCATTGGGATCACTGAGTATCGTGAATTGCTGGTTTACAACGTCCCGCCAGAAGGCAAGAGCTTGCTGCGTGTCGTCCACGCTGATGGCGACGACGCGGACGTGGAGCGCGTCGAAGTCTTTTTTGTGCTGCGCGAACTCGCGCAGTTGGCCAGTGCAATAAGGTCACCAGTAACCACGATAAAAGATCAGGAGCACTCGTTTGCCGCGCATGGACGCAAGATGGAATGGCTTGCCTTGTTGATCCTTTAGCGTGAAGTCCGGAGCCGGCTTGCCTTCGGAGGAGGCAATCTGCGGTTTCGGAAGAACTTGCGCGGGGGTGGAGAATGCCAAGACCAGGAAAAACAGAATGACCGCGGTTGGAGATAACTTCCGCATGGCTGGGGATTGTACAGCAGTTCGACGGGGGTGAAGCGAGCAAAATTGCCGGAACTCCCGGCGTTGACTTGCCCACATGGCCAGACTACTATCCAGCACAGATTCCCGCTAGGAGGAGCCGCGGTGACTGGCACCGTCATCTCCCATTACCGCGTAAAAGAGAGGCTGGGCAGTGGCGGGATGGGAATCGTGTACCGCGCTGAAGATATTGTTCTGAAGCGCGAAGTCGCCGTAAAGTTTCTGCCGGAAAGACTGACGACAAACAAGCGGGCTCTCGAACGATTCTTGCGGGAAGCGCGCGCAGCTGCCGCGCTCAACCATCCACACATCTGCACTATCTACGAGGTCGGCGAACACGACGGGCAGCAGTTCATCGTCATGGAGCTGCTCGAAGGTCAAACGCTAAGACAGCGCATGCAAGGCCGGCCCTTGCCGAAAGATGAAATCATCGAATTGGGTATCGAAATCGCGGATGCTCTCGAGGCCGCTCACGCCAAAGGCATCATCCATCGCGACATCAAGCCGGCGAATATTTTCGTAACAACGAACAGGCACGCGAAGATTTTGGACTTTGGGCTTGCCAAGCTGGTGTCCCCCGAAACGGCCGCGACCGCAGACATGCACGACGCCAGCATCACTGCAACGATCCAGGAAGAACTTACAGAAGCCGGATATGTGGTGGGCACGGCCGTGTACATGTCCACAGAGCAGGTGCGTGGGCAAGAACTGGACGCTCGCACGGATGTATTTTCGTTCGGCGCGGTTCTGTACGAAATGGCCACGGGGAAAAAAGCGTTCCCGGGGGACAACACCGAGGCGGTAAGCGATGCCATCCTGAACCAAACGCCGCGACCGCCGACGGCCCTAAATCCCGACATTCCCCACAAATTGCAAGAAATTATCGAAACGGCGATCGAGAAGGACCGTGAACTGCGTTATCAGAGCGCAAGCGAGCTGCGCGCGGATCTGCGGCGGTTGAAACGAGATTCAGACCCTGCCAATGTTCGGCAGACAGGCCAATCCGCACCGGAACAGAAACCGTCAGCGTTGCCACGAAACAGGCGCGCACTCACTCTCGCCGCGATCTCCATTTTGGCGCTCGCCGCGGTAGTAATTGGCTCTTGGTGGCTGTTCAAGCCGGCCCGTCCCGGGGCGCAAACGTTGGTGCAACGCAGTGTCACGGCGAATCCCCCAGAAAATCCCGTCTATACCGCGGCCATCTCACCAGATGGCAAATACCTGGTCTATGCAGACTTGACCGGCGTCTTCGTGCGACTTCTTGAGACGGGAGAGACACATTCCTTCCCCCTGCCGGAAAGGTTCTGCTTCAGATGAGCGAGCCTTTCCTGGTTCCGGTCCGGAACCAAACTGGCCGTGGTAGGGCCCGGAGAATCGGGTGAGACAACTGGTATCTGGGTTATCTCGATTCTTGGTGGCGGGCCCGCGCCGCGAAAGCTCCGGGACGACGCTGGACGCGCTTCCGTCTCGCCAGACGATTCTCAAATTGCTTTCATCGGAGGCAGAGCGGAATCCGAAATATGGGTGATGGCCAGCGACGGCGAAAGCCCAAGAAAGCTGCTTCAGGGACTGCCGAGAGATCGTTTTCTACAACTGCAGTGGTCGCCACGGGGAGACAGAATCGCCGCCCTGAAGTCGCACTCGGAAGGCGATGTGTCAGAAACGGTCGTCGAAACCATGCCGCTGTCAGGAGGTAAGAACGCCACAATCCTTTCGGCTCCGGGATTGAATGGTTTTTGTTGGTCCTCCGATGGCCACATTATCTATTCGATGAATGAAAAGTCGCCGAACGACAGGGACGCGAATCTGTGGGAACTTCCGGTTGATTCATCAGGCGCGACGGTATCTGGAAGTCCACGACGGATCACGAACTGGGCTGGTTTGTCGCTAACAGATTTAAGCGTCAGCACGGACGGCAAGCGCCTGGCATTCGTTAACGCCGGATACCGCAGCGACCTCTATGTGGCGCCGATCGAAGCCCAAGGCAGCCTCGGTCAGCCGCGGCGATTGACGCTGGAGGGGAATAACAGCTTTCCTTCAGCCTGGATGCCAGACGGTCAGTCGCTCCTGTTCTACTCCGACCGCAATGGAAGGTGGAACATATTTAGAGAAGGCTTGCAGGAGCAAAAAGCTGAAGACTTTATTGTTGGTTCGGGCAAACAAACCGAAGCTCGCCTTAGTCCAGACGGCTCGTGGGTCTTGTACTGGGATTATGCCGAGAGCCAGAGTCCGAAGTTAGCGTCAATGAGCTTGAAGCGCGTACCCGTTTCGGGCGGAGCTCCTCAGCTCGTGCTCGAAGCGAGTCGCGGAGCATCGGTTCGATGTGTGACTCGACGCTCGACCTGCATCCTGAGTGAGCGAGACAGCGCAAGCGGCAAGCTAGTCTTCAGCGCGGTCGATCCTCTTGGAGGCAGGAAAGGCGAACTGGTAAGAGTCGCGGCTGACCCGGCGCGTTCGCCAGCGTGGGATTTGTCCGGGGACGGTTCGGCGGTTGCCATCGTGAACCTTGATGAAAATCAGGGCAGCGTTCGTGTAATTAAGCTGGCGACAGGAGCTTCGCGCTTGATAGCCGTGAAGCCTTCGGAACGCCTCTCGGGAGTCACTTGGTCCGCGGACGGGAATGGTTGGTTCGTCACGAGTTCATCGATACGCGGGGCCACAATATTCCATGTGAGCGCGGGTGGCGGAGTTACCCAGTCGTGGACGAACACCTCAAATCTCGGGACGCCGCTAACCTCACCCGACGGCAGGAATCTCGCCTTTACAATTTCTACATTTAACAGCAACGCCTGGATGATCGAGAACTTCTGACTGGTTACTCTCCATAGAAGGCCTTCGAACTTATCTCGCGTCAGAAGGATCGTTTCCGGCTGAGGCACGCACGGCATTGAGTGGAAGCCCACGTTAGGCGGCTGTGGGCGAGACTTGCGGGTTATGCGCGTCGCGTCCTGTTAAGAACGCGGCTTTGCGGTGTACTGGAGCCATCGTTCGAGCTGTTTGGCGAGCGAGTTGAAGTCCACAGGCTTGGAGACGCACGCATTGCAGCCAGCTCGAATGACTCTTTCCTGATCCGTCACCATGGCGTGCGCCGTCACAGCGATCACCGGCAGGGACCACAATTCCGGGTCCCGACGAATCTTTGTGGCCACGGATAGCCCATCCTCCGGGCCAAGTTGCACGTCGAGCAGGACGGCATGGAGCGGTTCATTCTTCAATGCAAGAAAGGCTTGCTCCAGATTTTGAGCCGCTAATGCTTCAAAGCCATGAGCTTCCAGCCAGTCGCAAAGCAGTTCTTGATTGGGCAGATTGTCCTCGACGACCAGGATGCGGTGCTTCATTGCCTCTCTGCTAGCCCGGTAGGCACCATTCGTTGCAACTCCCGGATCAAGGATTCCTGCCATCGTTCCTTTTTGTGGAGCAGCGCGCCCGCGTTTATCCGAATGTACTCTTCTTCCGCCGAGGTCAAATCCTTGCTCGTCAAGACGCAGACCGGCAAGTCGGTGGTCCGGGAATCGAGGCGCCATTCAGAAAGCAACTGGAATCCACTTATCCCTGGCAGAATCAGATCAAGGATCACGAGTTCAGGCAAGAAGGATGCGACTTGCGCGCGAGCTTCGACGCCATTGACGGCCGTAGCCACCGCGTACCCGTGCTTGCACAAAAATTCCGTGACGAACTCGCGCGTGGGGGCGTCGTCTTCAACCACCAAAATTCGATGACTCTCTCCCATCTTGCCGCGCCGATTCATGCAGCGCTCCACGGCGGCCAGCAGGGACCCTTTCTCCACGGGCTTTACGATGTATTCGTCCGCACCGAGAAGTGCTCCGGTGGTGGGCTGATCAACGATCGTGATCACAATCACGGGAATCTTGGATGTGCGCGCATCGCTTTTCAAGGTTGACAATAATTCCCAACCGTTGAGCGGCTTCATGATGATATCCAGAGTAATGGCGGCTGGTTGCAGCTTGGCTGCTATCTCCACAAGTTCACTGGGTTGATCGCACAAGATCACGTCGTACCCTGCGGAAACCAGATGCGACTGGAGGAGATGCGCGGACATGGGATCGTCCTCCACGACCAGAACACGAGGGCATTCACCGGCGCGGAAGTTCGACGTGATCATGGAACTTTTCGGTGCCTCGACTGACGAGACCGTCGGCAAGTTAAAATAGAAAGAACTCCCTAAACCAGCACGGCTTTCGATTCCGAGTTGCGCTCCGTGCAATTCGACCAGACGCTTCGTAATAGCCAAGCCCAGCCCGGTGCCTTCCGTGGTCTTGGTATGTTCCCTCAGTCGATAAAAAGCGTCAAAAATGCGCTCCTGCTCTTCGGGAGGAATGCCTGGTCCTGAGTCACAAACCTCCACGCGAGCAACTTCGCCGAGATCCACGGCCGCTACTTCAATCTTCCCCCCGTCTGGTGTGAATTTGATGGCGTTGCCGACCAGGTTCATCAATATCTGCTTGAATCGAGTGGCATCCGCACGGACGCTGAGATTGGGCGAGGAGCGCTGCAACAGAGTGTGCGACTTCTTATCGGCAAGCGGACGCAAAGCGTCAAGCACCTCGGCAAAACACGCTTTGACGGTTACATTCTCAATGGCCAACTGGAGGCGGCCCGCCTCGATTTTGGATAGGTCCAGAATATCGTTGATCAACCGGAGGAGATGCGCGCCTCCTGTATGAATGTGGCTGACGTAGCGCCGTTGGCGGTCGTTCAGGGGGCCATACTGTTGATCGCTCAACAGGTCAGAGAATCCCAGGACCGCGTTCAGCGGAGTGCGTAGTTCGTGGCTCATGGTCGAGAGAAACTGATCCTTGAACTTATTGGATCTTTCCGCGTCTTCTTTCGCGCGCAGAAGGGCTTCCTGAGTTTGTTTGCGCTCCGTGACATCGCGGGTGATTTTTGAGAAGCCGAGCAAATTCCCTTTGTCATCACGCAGCGCAGTGATGACAACGTTCGCCCAGAAACGCGAACCATTCTTGCGAACCCGCCAGCCCTCTTCTTCCACGTGGCCTTCCACAGCGGCTATTCGCAGCTCCTCGGCGGGCTTGTTCTTAGACATGTCCTCGGGTGTGTAAAATTGAGTAAAAGGCTGGCCAAGAATTTCGTCCGCCCGATAGCCCTTAAAACGCTCCGCCCCGGCGTTCCAACTCGCCACCCGCCCCTCCGGATCAAGCATGAATATCGCGTGATCTTTGACGCCCGACACCAGGAGCCGGAAGCGTTCTTCGCTGAGACGCAAGGCATCTTCGGCATGTTTGCGTTCGGTGACATCAGTGGCGACAACCAAGCGTGCGTTCTTGCCGGCGAATGTGAGGGGATGAGAGGTAACGTCAACGAAAAACAACGTGCCATCTTTCTTGCGGTGCCGCCAGACCTGGTCGTGTTCCGCCTCGGAACCGGATTTCACGACGCTATCCAGCACGGCAGGGACATCCTCGGGGAGGCGGATATCCTTGATCGTCAGTCTGCGGAATTCATCGCGCGAATATCCGTAGCCGCGAATCGCCGCCGCATTTACGTCGAGGATGGCGAGGGTTTTGAGGTCATAGACCCATATCGGATGAGGATTACTATCAAACAGCAGACGGTAGCGCTCTTCCGACAAGCGTAATGCCAGTTCGGACTTCTTGACCTGGGTTACGTCGCGCGCGACGGCGTAGATCAGTTCCTGCTCCATGGGGCTTGCGCTCCAGGAGAACCATTTGTACGAGCCATCCTTGCAGAGATAGCGATTCTCGAAGGAAATCGCCTCAGCCCCGCGGCTCTGTTGCTCGACCTGTTCAATCGTGGCTTGGCGGTCGTCCGGGTGCACAAAGTCGAGGTAGGGCTTGGCCAGCAGCTCTTCGACGGAGTATCCGAGCACCTTCTGCCAGGCTGGGTTGAGACGCTTGAAGTAACCGTTGCTGCCGGCGATGCATAACATGTCGATGGACAGGGTGAAATATCTGTCCAGCTCTTCGCGAGTCTGTTTGATTTCGGTGATGTCGCGGAACACAAGAACGACGCCGAGACCCTCGCCGGAGTCGGTCAAGATAGGTGCAGCGCTGTCTTCAATCTCAAATTCTTTGCCGCTTTTCGCCCGCAAGATCGTATGGTCCGCGAGTCCCACCACCTTGCGTTCGCGGAAGACTTTCTTGACGGGATTTTCCACCGGGCGGCGCGTCTCACGGTTGACGATATCGAACACAAGGTCCATAGACTTGCTGCGGGCTTCCTGGAAGCTCCAGCCCGTAAGGGACTGGGCGACGGAATTCATAAAAGTCACGGCGCCGTTCATGTCGGTGGTGATCACGGCGTCGCCAATACTCCCGAGTGTCGTCGAGAGCCACCTTTCGTTTTTCTCCAGAGCATCTTGCGTTTTTTTGCGCTCGGACAACTCCCGGCCCAGAAGGAAAAAGACAGCTACGAGCAGAGACAGGCTGAAGACGTAGCCGACCACGATGGTGCGCCGCGTCTCCGTGCCTACTGCACCGATTTCCTGGACCCGCATCCTACGGATTCCCTCCTCCTCATTTCTCATGTCGCCCATTACGGCCCGGATCTCATC